>NZ_JBCPWN010000019.1:0-109528 GCF_039581415.1 Comamonas sp. F1-6 | reverse complement strand
ACTGCTGCCAAGGCCGCTGCACCCAAGAAGGCTGCAACTGCTTCCAAGGCCGCTGCACCCAAGAAGGCTGCAACTGCTGCCAAGGCCGCTGCACCCAAGAAGGCTGCAACTGCTGCCAAGGCCGCTGCACCCAAGAAGGCTGCGACTGCTGCCAAGGCCGCTGCTCCCAAGAAGGCTGCGACTGCTGCCAAGGCCGCCGCTCCTGCAAAGGCTGCCCCCAAGAAGGCTGCAACTGCTGCCAAGGCCGCTGCTCCCAAGAAGGCTGCAGCAGCACCCGCTCCTGCCGCAGTAACCGAAACCGCTGCACCCGTGGCACAGACCCGCCTGGCACCTCAAGCCGCCTGGCCCTTCCCCACAGGTAACAAGCCCTGATCGGTTCGCTGACCTGCACGCCATAAAAAAGCCCGGCCTCTCTTGCGAGAGTCGGGCTTTTTTACATGCCTGATATCAGTGCCCTCAGGGCACGGACACCAAATCAGGGCTGAAAGTCCAGCTGATAGTTCTGCGGGCCGCGATGCGCAACCTTGAGCGCACCCATGCGGTTTCCCAGTTCGGCGCAACGCACCAGATCCCAACCACGCTCCAGACCAAACAGGAAGGCACCACGCCAGGCATCGCCGCAACCTGTGGGATCGACCACGGCAGCGGGCTTCACCGGAGCAACCAATGTCTTTTCGCCCTGCTGCCAGACTTCGCAACCTTCGGCGCCCAGGGTCACGACCAAACCGCGCACCTTGTGCGAGATCTCGTCAAAGCTCAGGCCCGTGCGCTCGCTGAGCATCTTGCCTTCATAGTCGTTCACTGCCACCCAGTCGGCCTGCTCGATAAAGGCCTTGAGCTCGTCGCCATTGAACATGGGCAGGCCCTGGCCGGGATCGAACACAAAGGGAATGCCTGCAGCCTTGAACTGGGCGGCGTGCTCGATCATGGCTTGACGGCCATCGGGAGCAACAATGCCGATCTTGACATCGGCAGCCATGTCGGCAGTGATGCGATTCTCGTGCGCCTGCATCATGGCGCCTGGGTGGAAAGCCGTGATCTGGTTGTTGTCATGGTCGGTCATGATCATGCACTGCGCCGTATGCGTGCTCTGCAGCTGACCCACATGACGGGTCTCAATGCCCAGCTCCTTGAAGCGCTGCACATAATCCGCACCGTCACTGCCCACCATGGCCATGGGGTGCGCATCGCCGCCGAGCAGCTTCAGGCTATAGGCAATATTGCCGGCACAGCCACCAAAGTCGCGGCGCAGCGTGGGCACCAGAAACGATACATTCAGTATGTGCAGCTGGTCGGGAAGAATCTGGTCTACGAAACGACCTTCAAAGGTCATGATGTTGTCGAATGCCAGCGACCCGCAGATCAAAGCGGCCATGGTGCGTTCTCTTTCAGAAATGAATGAAGGGGGGCTTGCGCCAACAAGGATGTACAACGGGCATTTCTATTGACGAAACACCCTGCCTGATCCGAATTGGCACAAGCCGTATTAGGGATAAAAAACCAGCGCCCGGTAACCCGCCACTGCGGCGCCGAGGTCCTGCACCTGCACAGGAACGTTCACGCTCCACTCCTGACGGGCATGCAGCTGCTCCGGGGCACCCAGCAGCCTCAGGTCGATCACACGGCGCAGCAAAGGCCTGTCCTGTGCATCAGTCAAGGTCAGCTCGGCCATGGGCATGGCCACTGGCACATCGGAGCGGTTCTCCAATGTCAGGCTCCACTGGTACTGATGGTCATCGGCAAGTTGCTTGAAGCCCGAGCCACTGATCACCACATCGGCAATCGCGCGGCGGGCCTGCAGCTCGCAACCCGCCAGGCTGCAGGCCTTGGTCAGCACAGGGGCCAGCGCCGGATATTGCGCAGCCAGCACATCGCGTTGCAGCCAGGCATATTGCCCCACGACACCGGCTACGGCTACCAGCGAGCCCAGCACCAGCGCCACACGCATGCCTGCCGAGTGCCAGAACGCCTGCCGGCGGGCCTGACGCACAAAGCCAGGTTCATTGCCGGCAATGGCAGCGGCCTCATACCGATCCGCATCCGTGACAGCCTGCGCCCGGTCCCTGGCGGGTTGTATAGCGCCGATATCGGTATGCAGCAGCGCCTCCTTCGAGACAGCTTCGGCCTGGGCCTCATCCTTGAGGTCCTGCGCGGCCTCGGCCATCAGGACCTCGCTCGACGGCGGCTGCACAAGCAGCTCCGGCTCCGGCTCGGCGGGAGCGGGAATATCACCAGACTCCAGCCCATCCTCCGGCTCGCTCGCGTCCGGATGAGGATCATGCTGAGCAGCTGCTGCATCCTCTTCAGTCAGAGGACGCGCCTGATCGACAAACGAGGGCTGTGCATCCGCCATCCCGGGCATGGACGACTCGGATTCGGAAACCACATCGGCAGGCTCTGCTGCCGGGGCAACAGTCGGTACCGCGTCCACCGAATCCGATGCCAACTCCTGCAAGGCCTCAGCCTTCTGCGTATCGGGGGCGGGAGCATCCGCGGCATCCTGCTGCGGCCAAACCGGCGTCCGCTGTTCTCCGGCTTCCGTCGGCTGCACCTCCTGCACGGCAGGCTTCTGCGGCGCATCAGTAGCTTCCGGCTGCAGCAGCTCGTCGGGCACGGACTGCAAATCCTGCGAGGCATCAAAGACGCTTTGGCACATCCCGCAGCGCACCCAGCCCTGCGAGATGCGCAGTTGGTCGGCGACCACTTTGAAGCGGGTTCCACAGGAGGGGCAACGGGTGACTTGGCTCATCAGGGTTCAATTGTAGGCAGCAACAACCCGCACACCTGCTGGCTGCGGGTTTGCATCGCAATCAGGCTGCTCGCTGTGCAGTCATGAGAATCCAGCCGTCTTCGCTGTCGGCCACCTCCAGCTTGAGATAAGGCGCATAGGCCTCTTTCAGCTCGTCGGCCTGGCGTTCCAGAATGCCCGCCAACACCAGATTGCCGCCAGCTTGCACACGACCGCACAGCAGCGGCGCCAGCACCTTGAGCGGCGTAGCCAGAATATTGGCCAGCACGGTCTGGTACTCGCCGCCAGCCGCATCTGGCAGGCCGGCCCTGACTTCCACATGGTTGGCACTGGTGTTGTAGTTGGTCGATTCCACGGCCGCGGGATCGATGTCCACCGCATCCACATCAGTCGCGCCGAACTTGGCTGCACCAATGGCCAGGATGCCCGAGCCACAGCCATAGTCCAGCGTGCGTCCCAGGGTACCCTTGGGCTGGCGTGCAATCCAGCGCAGACACATGCGAGTAGTGGGGTGGGTGCCGGTACCGAAAGCCAGACCAGGGTCCAGACGGATGCTGACCTTGGCCTGCTCGGGCAGTTCATGCCAGGTGGGCACGATCCAGAACTCGGGCGTGATATCCACGGGCTCGAACTGCGACTGCGTCAGGCGCACCCAGTCCTGCTCGGGCACGGGCTTGAGGGCCAGAATCTTGCAGCCCTCAAAAAAGTCCTGCGGCAGCAGCAGATCACGCGCCTCGGTGGCCGCAGCTTCGTCGGGATAGAGGGCGATCACGCGGCTGCGGTTCCAGCCTTCCTTCGGTGCGGGCATGCCAGGCTCGCCGAACAGTGCCTGCTCGGCTTCGGTCTGCGCATCGGCATCTTCTACGGACACGCTCAATGCATCGAGTGCATCCAGCGCTTCGCTAATGGTTTCGACCCGATCTTCGGGGCACAGCAGGCTCAGCTCGAACATGGCCATCCTTTCTAGCAACTGCGTCTCCATGTCAGGTCAGCCCTGATGGAGAGAACGCACTTGTACTTTCCTGAAAAACGAAAATGCTGGCCTCCGTTGCCAGAGGCCAGCATGGGAACTCAGAGCAGCAAGGCTCCTGATCTCATCGCTTGTTGGGCGTGCGATGCGTCAGCCACTCTTCCAGATAGTGGATGTTGGTGCCGCCTTCCATGAACTTGGAGTCGACCATCAGATCCTGGTGCAGCGGAATATTGGTTTTGATGCCTTCCACCACGGTCTCCAACAAGGCCGTGCGCATGCGGGCCATGGCCTGCTCGCGGGTATCGCCATAGGCAATGATCTTGCCGATCATGGAGTCGTAGTTGGGCGGCACGAAGTAATTGTTGTACACATGGGTGTCAACACGTACGCCAGGACCGCCGGGAGCATGCCACATGGAGATGCGGCCGGGCGAAGGGATGAACTTGTACGGATCTTCGGCGTTCACACGGCACTCGATGGCGTGCCCCTTGAACTCGACCTGGCGCTGGGTGAAAGGCAGCTTCTCGCCGGCAGCGATCATGATCTGGGTGCGCACGATGTCGATGCCCGTGATCAGCTCGGTGATGGGGTGCTCCACCTGCACGCGGGTGTTCATCTCGATGAAGTAGAACTCGCCGTTCTCGTACAGGAACTCGAAAGTACCCGCACCGCGATAGCCGATCTTCTTGCAGGCCGCAGCGCAGCGCTCGCCGATCTTCTCGATCAGACGACGGGGAATGCCGGGAGCCGGAGCCTCCTCGATCACCTTCTGGTGGCGACGCTGCATGGAGCAATCGCGCTCGCCCAGATACACGGCGTTCTTGTGCGTATCGGCCAGCACCTGGATCTCCACGTGACGCGGATTCTGCAGGTACTTTTCCATGTAGACGGCAGGATTGCCGAAAGCAGCGCCGGCTTCGGCCTTGGTCATCTGCACGGCATTGATCAGCGCAGCTTCGGTGTGCACCACACGCATGCCGCGACCGCCGCCGCCGCCCGAGGCCTTGATGATCACGGGATAGCCGATGGTCTTTGCAATGCGCTTGATGAGCGCGGGATCATCGGGCAGTTCGCCGTCCGAGCCGGGCACGCAAGGCACACCGGCCTTGATCATGGCTTGCTTGGCCGAAACCTTGTCACCCATGGTGCGGATGTTCTCGGGAGTCGGGCCGATAAAGGTGAAGCCGCTCTTTTCCACTCGCTCGGCAAAGTCGGCGTTCTCGGACAGGAAACCGTAACCGGGATGGATGGCTTCTGCATCGGTCACCTCGGCAGCCGAGATGATGGCCGGCATATTGAGGTAGGACAGCGGAGAAGGAGCCGGGCCGATACAGACGGCCTCATCGGCCAGCTTGACGTACTTGGCATCACGGTCGGCTTCGGAGTACACCATCACCGCCTTGATACCCAGCTCACGGCAAGCGCGCTGGATGCGCAGGGCGATCTCGCCCCGATTGGCAACCAAAATTTTCTTAAACATGAAGTTCCTCGCAGCTTGGTGCCTGTGCCGCGGCACAGACTACTGCCAATGACTCAGTCGCGCAGCCAGTGGCTAGCGCACCTCGGCGCTGCCATGCGAACTGCACGCAACGCCTCATGATCTATCACTCGATCACGAACAGAGGCTGGCCGTATTCCACAGCCTGGCCGTTTTCACCCAGAACGCGAACAATGGTGCCGGTCTTGTCGGCTTCGATTTCGTTGAGGATCTTCATGGCTTCAACGATGCAGATGGTTTCGCCTTCCTTGACCTGGCTTCCCACATCCACAAAGGGCTTGGCGCCGGGGCTGGAGGCACGGTAGAAGGTACCGACCATGGGCGACTTCACCACATGGCCTTCAGCAGCAGCAGGGGCTGCGGCCGCCACGGGAGCAGCGGCAACGGGAGCTGCCGCCAAGGGGGCAGCCATCACAGGAGCGGCTTGCACGGGGGCAGCAACGTATTGGTGAACCACACCTTCGCTCTTGACGATACGGACCTTGCCCTCTGCTTCGGTGATCTCCAGTTCCGACACATTCGATTCGGACACCAGATCAATAAGGGTCTTGAGTTTTCGCAAATCCATGGGAGCTCCAGCGACGTATTTCTAAACAGGGCGCGAATTTACCTCAAATTCGGCCTTCTGCGTGCATTGGCAGATATTTTTCACTAACGTCGCCATGGAATTTAGTTACCTACACTTTTCTGACGACAAGAGCAATGTTCATTCGCTCTATTTGCTCCAATCTGTCAGATCTTCGCTGGAAAGCTCGCCTATTTTACGTTGCCGCACTTGCCCCTTGGCATCAAACAGAACCGTGAATGGCAGGCCTCCCTGCAAGTTACCCAGACTTCTGCTCAGTCCCAATCCCCCTTGCATGGCGATGGCTACCGGGAATTGCACAGGCTGACGCTGCAAAAAACGCAGCACGGCTTCGGATTTGTCGACCGCGAGGCCAACAACCTGAATACCTTTTGCACCCTGCTGCGCCGCAAATTCGCTGAGCATGGGCAGCTCCTTGACACAGGGTGGGCACCAGGTGGCCCAGAAGTTCACCAGCAAGGGCCGCCCCTGGAAGCCAGCCATGGCAAAAGGCTTGCCATCGGGCGTTTCAAAGGTCTGCCCCCACAGTTGCGCCTCGGCGCCAGGGCCCATGGCCTGAGGCTGGCTGCGCCACCAGGCCACGCCGGCGCCGCCCCCGGCCGCCACTGCGGCCACTGCGCCGGTCAGCCACAGACGGCGCGAGCCATTGGTCGACTTGTTCTCAGAGGTGTTTTCACTCATCGCAGCTCTCCTGCAGCAGCTTGCGCAAGGCCTTGGCATCACCACGCGGGCTGCGGCCATGGCTGTCGGGCTTCATGGCACCGCGCATATCATCATGGTCGTAGACCAGCAGATGCACGCCCACGGTTTCATTGATCGGCTTGCACAGTGCGTGAATGGAAAGTGCCTCGACCGGCTTGCCCTGAAAGCCTGTGACCCTGCTCGGCTCGTATTGCACATGGTTGTTGATGAGCGCTATTTCGGCAGATTTGGGATCATCGCAGAACAGTTGCAGATAGATATCCGACAGCCGTGTGGCCGTGCCGCGCCAGACTGCTCCGGCCAGATGCGGGCGAAATTCCTGCAGCCTGTCCATCCAGACCAGGGCCAGCTCGCGCAGTGCCTGCAACTCCTGCGGCTGGGTGTCGCCGCAGAACAGCTCTATATATTCACGCACCGCTTCTTCAAGCTGGTCGTTGTCGGGCAGCGCCGTGCGGCCGGGCAGGCCGAGCTGACGCACGGCCCGTTGCTTGGCCGGACCCCATTCGAGGCCTTCCTCCACCACCAGGCGGGCCGCTGTCTGAGCGATTTCAGCAGTCACGTTATCCAAACTCATAGCGCTATTTCATCACGCCCGCCGCAGCAGACGCGGCAGGTCATGCTCGCATTGTGACCCAGATGAATGACCGCACTTTGACCTGGCCCGTACAGACCAAGGTTTTGATAGCGGCTAGCGACCGCTTTGTATCGAACCGAAAGTAAAAACACATTTAAATCCATATAGGCCATGCGCAACCAGCTATCAATTTGGTAAGAAAGGTTACCGTCAGCGCTCAGGCAGGCCATGGCTTGCCTCCAGGTCATGCAGGCAAACGTAGAATCCCCGGCCATGCACATACATATTCTGGGCATTTGCGGCACCTTCATGGGGGGCCTGGCCGCCTTGGCACGAGAAGCCGGTCACAAGGTGACGGGCTGCGATTCCGGTGTTTACCCGCCGATGAGCGATCAGCTGCGCCAGTTGGGCATCGAGCTGATCGAGGGCTATGGCGCCGACCAGATTGCGCTCAAGCCCGATATGTATGTGGTCGGCAACGTCGTCAGCCGCAAACGTCTGCCCGACGGGTCGCCCAAATTCCCGCTGATGGAAGCGATTCTGGACACCGGCGCCGCCTATACCAGCGGCCCGCAATGGCTGGCCGAGCATGTGCTGCGCGGTCGCCATGTGCTGGCCGTGGCCGGCACCCACGGCAAGACCACCACCACCTCCATGCTGACCTGGGTGCTTGAGTGCGCAGGTCTGCAACCCGGTTTCCTGGTCGGCGGCGTACCACTGGACTTTGGCGTCTCCGCCCGCCTCGGTGCGGCCCAGCGCCCCGCCGCTGGTCCTGGCCCCGTCGGTGACGAACCCGTGTTTGTGATCGAAGCCGATGAGTACGACACCGCCTTCTTCGACAAGCGCAGCAAGTTTGTGCACTACCGTCCCCGCACGGCCGTGCTCAACAACCTGGAATTCGATCACGCCGACATCTTTGACGATCTGGCAGCCATCGAGCGCCAGTTCCACCACCTGATACGCACCGTGCCATCGACCGGCCGTGTGGTGAGCAACGGCCTGGAAGAGAGCCTGACCCGCGTGCTGGCCGAGGGCTGCTGGAGTGAAGTGCGGAGCTTCGGCTCGGCTGTCAGCGATTTCAGCGCCGATGGCGATCCCAGCGACTTTGCCGTGCTGCACCGCGGCAAAAAGGTGGCGCAACTGCGCTGGAGCCTGACCGGCGTGCACAACCAGCTCAATGCACTGGCCGCCATCGCTGCCGCCGACCATCTGGGCGTTAGTGCCGAGGTGGCTTGCGAAGCCCTGTCGCGCTTTCAGAACGTCAAGCGTCGCATGGAACTGCGCGGCACGGTCAACGGCATCGAGGTCTATGACGACTTCGCCCACCACCCCACAGCCATCCGCACCACCCTGGACGGCCTGCGCCGCAAGCTCGGAGCAGAGGCCCGCATCCTGGCAGTGTTCGAGCCTCGCAGCAACACCATGAAGCTGGGCACCATGAAGAGCCAGTTGCCCTGGTCGCTGGAAAGCGCCGATCTGGTCTTCTGCCACACTGCAGGCCTGGACTGGGATGCCGCCGAAGCCCTGGAATCCATGGGCGTAGGCCCCGGCCAGCGCGCTCAGGTAGCAGGTGATATCGAGACCCTGATAGCGCAGATCAGCGCCGTCGTCCGCCCTGGTGACCATATCGTCTGCATGAGCAACGGCGGCTTTGGCGGCATCCACGCCAAGCTGCTGGAAGCGCTGAAATAGGTCTCCAAAAAAGCAAATGCCCGCTCACAACGCAGGCATTTTTTATTAGCGATCTTCAAAACTGGCATGCATCCACATGGGGACAGCAAGCAAGAGCCGTCTCGCAGCGAGGCTGTCGCCCCCTCCGCAAAGCAGAGAGGGGGAAGCCGCGCAGCGGCTCAGGGGTGTCAATAACTTATCGACATCGCAGGCACATCCACCCGGATCAAGGGCTTGGACAGCACTGCATGCGCTGCCAGGGCATAGCTGTTGCGCCAGTCTTCGTTGTCAAACAGCTCGGGGCGATTGCGCGCCTCCCGCGCCACCACCACCAGCTTGTCAGCCAGCAACACCTTGCCGGTGGCCCGCAAAGGCTCGCACTCGAGCGAGACAAACTGCTGATCCAGCCAGCGTCGGCCTTCGTCCGAACTGATAGGGGACAGCGACTGGGTATCGACCCGGTATTCACGGTCGCCATCCAAAACCACGATTACTTCACTACGCATAAATCTCCTCTGACCTGGTGACTCTTGCACCATTCGTTGTCGTGGCCACAGCTTAATAGTGACCGCGGTGCTGAAGACGCTGCAAGCTGACGGCTTGCAAACAGCTGCGGCAACCAATGCATGGCCTGAAAGACTTGCATCAAGCATCACAGTGGTTACAGGAACATGGCATGCAAAGCAATGAAAAATCTTTAAATTTCATAGCATTGCTCGCATGCTTGGCAAGAATATAAGGGCAAAACCGTCTTTTTCAAGTGTCATCACGGACTCGTAACCCGCCAGTTATCTCCATCCAGGCTCCTGCCTTGAAAATGTGACGAGAGGACTTACATACTGCATAAATCTTTGACGAATACCAGTTTGCAGGCCTTGCAACGCCTTCAGGAACCATCACCATGACCGCTGAGAACATCCACCAAGAAATACGCGAGCATCTGCTGCAGCTGGAAGCCGAACTTCAGGTCCAGAAGCTCTGGTCCGCCGTAGCCCCAGACCCCAAGGCACTGGAATCCACCACGCCTTTCATGTACGACACGCTCAAGCTGCACGAGTGGCTGCAATGGGTGTTCATCCCGCGCCTGCGCGCCGTGATCGATGCCAAAGGCAGCCTCCCCCACCAAAGCCATGTCTATCCGCTGGCCGACCACGAGTGGCAGCAGCGCACCGACTTTGACAAGCAGCAGTTGCTGCGCCTGCTCAACCGCATCGATGCCACCCTCAATGGATGCGAAATGACACCGGCATCAACGCCGGACACCAAACACTGATCGAGCAAGCAAGCAGCCCATTCCCATATAGAAAAACAAACAGGCCACAGGAAATACTCCCTGTGGCCTGTTTCGTTCACGCCCGCTTTATCGATCAGGCGAGCACTTCGGCTTCCTGCTTGCTGGCGAGCGCAGCAGCGCGGCGCTGGCTCACGGCCTGCGACAGCTCTTGCAGCGTTGCCAGAGAATCATCCCAGCCCAGGCAGGCATCGGTAATGCTCTGGCCGTAGGTCAGATCGCAGACTTCGTCCTTGCCGGGCGTGAACTTCTGCGCACCGCCGACCAGATGACCTTCGATCATCACGCCGAACACGCTGCTGGAGCCACCGGCGATCTGAGCCGCGATATCACGGGCCACATCCTTCTGGCGCTCATGCTGCTTGTTGCTGTTGGCGTGGCTGCAGTCCACCATCAGCGAAGGCGTGAGGCCCGCTGTCTCCAGATCCCTGCAGGCGGCCGCCACATGCTCGGCATCGTAGTTGGGTGTCTTGCCACCGCGCAGAATCACGTGACAGTCCTGATTGCCGCCCGTATGCACGATGGCGACCTGGCCGTTCTTGTGCACCGACAAGAAATGGTGGCCTCGGCTGGCCGACTGAATCGCGTCGGTGGCAATACGGATATTGCCGTCCGTGCCGTTCTTGAAGCCAATCGGCGCCGAAATGCCCGAAGCCAGTTCACGATGCACCTGGCTTTCCGTGGTGCGAGCACCGATGGCGCCCCAGCTGATCAGATCACCGATGTACTGGGGCGAGATCACATCCAGGAACTCGCTGGCCGCTGGCACACCCAGGCGGTTGATGTCGATCAGGAGCTGGCGCGCAATGCGCAGGCCTTCGTCGATGCGATAGCTCTGATCCAGGTAGGGATCGTTGATCAGCCCCTTCCAGCCCACGGTGGTGCGGGGTTTTTCGAAATAGACGCGCATCACCACTTCCAGCGTGTCCTTGTACTGCTCGCGCACCACGGCCAGACGGCGGGCGTAGTCCAGGGCAGCAGCCGGATCGTGAATGGAGCAAGGGCCGACGATGACCAGCAGACGGTCATCCTGCGCACGCATGATGTTGTGGATGCTGCGGCGGGTGTCGCTGATCAGCGTCTCCACGGCAGTGCCGCGAATGGGGAAGAAGCGAATGAGGTGCTCTGGAGGGGGTAACACTGTGATTTCCTTGATACGTGCGTCGTCGGTCTGGCCTGTCTTGGGAGAGCCGGCGCGATACCAGGAATCGGTGGCGGAAGTGTTCAGAGCAGTCATGGCAATCTTTCGTGAGGTGTTTGATCGTTGAAAACCGGGGGTGCTGAAACGTAGGGGTGAAAAAAAACCGCCGGGCTTTGCAGCTTCGGCGGTTCTTTGGGAGGTGTTTGCAGGGTGCGCGCGTTTACCTCTCAGCCGCCAGGGGCGAGAACCAAAAGTAAAAGAAATAGGCGCGTTGCGTTTGCATGTCTTTCAATGTAGCACAGCTCTTTTGCATTGCAACAGCAGCAGCTCGCACCGCTGTTCTGTCAAAAACAGGTTTTCCCTCTGAAATGGCGCATTTTTCAAAATTTATTCATGCGCAATATTTTTGCGTTTTTTCTTATTTTTCAGAATTTTATTGATTTAAATTTCAATTTACCCATAATCAGTGCAATTTTTCAGCGTATCAGCAATATTAAGGGCAAGGCCACGAAACGCCATGAAAAAACCCTGCTGCCAGGCGATCTACAGCGGTTTGCCACAAGCTTTTTTGCCGTAAGCGGTCTGTGGCGAATGGTCTGCAGCACACTGAAATGAAAAACCCCCGCTCTGCCATGCAAAGCGGGGGTTGGTGCTCACGACGGGCAGGCCCGCCATGAAACCTCTATCAGGCCGTGCCGCCAACTGTCAGGCCGTCAATGCGCAGCGTAGGCTGGCCCACGCCCACAGGCACGCTCTGGCCTTCCTTGCCGCAAGTGCCCACACCCGAGTCCAGGCGCATGTCGTTACCTATCATGCTGATGTGCTTGAGCGACTCCGGGCCGCTGCCGATGATGGTCGCTCCCTTGACGGGGTACTGGATCTTGCCGTTTTCCACCCAGTAGGCTTCGCTGGCAGAGAACACGAACTTGCCGCTGGTGATGTCCACCTGACCTCCGCCGAAGTTGGTGGCGTACAGGCCCTTCTTGATGGAGCCAATGATCTCCTGCGGATCCTTGTCGCCACCCAGCATATAGGTGTTGGTCATGCGCGGCATGGGGATGTGGGCATAGCTTTCTCGACGGCCATTGCCCGTGGGCTTGACGCCCATCAGGCGTGCATTCATGGAGTCCTGGATATAGCCCTTGAGAATGCCGTCCTCGATCAGCACATTGCTCTGGCTGACATGGCCCTCGTCGTCCACGTTCAGAGAGCCACGGCGATCGGCAATCGTGCCGTCGTCCAGCACGGTCACGCCCTTGGCGGCGACGCGCTGACCGATGCGGCCGCTGAAGGCGCTGGAGCCCTTGCGGTTGAAGTCGCCTTCCAGGCCGTGGCCCACGGCCTCGTGGAACAGCACGCCGGGCCAGCCAGAACCCAGCACCACGGTCATCACACCGGCCGGTGCGGGACGCGATTCGAGGTTGACCAGGGCTGCATGCACGGCCTCGTCCACATACTGGCTGATCTGCTCGTCGCTGAAATAGGCCAGACCGAAGCGACCGCCACCACCGGAGGAGCCCACCTCGCGGCGGCCCTTTTGCTCGGCGATCACCGTCACCGACAGGCGCACCAGCGGGCGCACGTCAGCGGCCAGCGTGCCGTCCGCACGGGCCACCAGCACCACATCGTATTCACTGGCAAGACCGGCCATGACCTGCACCACGCGCGGGTCCTTGGCGCGGGCCAGCTTTTCCACCTTGCCCAGCAACTCGACCTTGGCCGTGCTGTCCAGCGTGCTGATGGGGTCCAGCTCAGGATAGAGCGAGCGGCTTTGCGCAATCTTCTGCGCACCCGCCTTGACGCGGCGCGTCTGGGTTGCGCTGGAGATGGAGCGCACGGTACGTGCGGCATCCAGCAGCGAAGCTTCGGAAATGTCGTCGGAATAGGCAAAAGCCGTCTTCTCGCCGCTGACCGCCCGAACGCCTACTCCCTGATCGATGGAGAAGGAGCCGGTCTTGACGATGCCTTCCTCCAGACTCCAGCCTTCCGCGCGGGTGTACTGGAAGTAGAGATCGGCGTCATCCACCTGGTGCGAGCGAATTTCGGCAAGCGCACGCGCAAGATGGGTTTCGTCCAGGCCGAAGGGCTCAAGCAGCAACTGACGGGCCGTGGCCAAGCGTTCGATGGTGGGTTCGCGGGAAATCATGAGAGCATTGTAGAGATAGCTGCAAGCCCTGACTTGTCTCGGGCTGCGCATAAAAAAGAGCGGAATGTTGCCCCACCAGGCTGAACAACATTCCGCTCCATTCACTTAGCTTCGCACTTGCCGGGTTCCGCCCTGCCCGCTTTGCATTGCAGAACCCCACCTGGGTCTTTGCCGCTCCCGCTTGATCGGTCTTCTGACCCCCCAGAACCGTTTGTAAACGCTGTTTACAGTCGAAGCAAGACCTTGGACGGAACTACTGACATTTTTCAACGATCTAAGCCCGCCGCCCCGGCACGCAGTTTCACATAAAACCATTACTCAAGGCTTGCAAAGCATAGAATTGAAGCTCTCCTTTTAAGAGCATCCAATCCCGATCACGGGTCTTCACGCATGGGGAATATGCCCATCACCGCCGGGTAGTTGCCGCTGCGCCCGCGACACCGACATCAGCACGCCCAGCGCCAGGCCCAACGTAACCATGGCCGTGCCGCCATAGCTGATGAAAGGCAGAGGCACGCCCACCACCGGCAAAATGCCGCTGACCATGCCCATGTTCACGAACGCATAGGTGAAGAAGATCATGGCCACGGCGGCTGCCATCAGTCGGCCGAACAGCGAGTTGGCATTCATGGAAATGGCCAGCCCGCGCCAGACAAGCAAGAGAAAGCCGACGATGATGAAGAGATTGCCTATAAGGCCGAATTCTTCGGAATAGGCGGCAAAGATGAAGTCGGTGGTGCGCTCGGGAATGAATTCCAGGTGGGTCTGCGTCCCAGCCATAAAGCCCTTGCCCCAGACACCGCCCGAACCGATGGCGATCATGCCCTGAATGATGTGAAAGCCCTTGCCCAGCGGGTCGCGCGTGGGGTCCAGCAAGGTGCAGACGCGTGTACGCTGATAGTCATGCAGAAAATACCAGCTCACGCCATCGGCACAGAGCTGGGGTTCAAACCAGACGATGAGGAAAATGCCGACCAGGGCCAGCAGCACCGGCGGCACGATGAGTTTCCAGGGCAGGCCGGCAAAAAAGATCACGGACAGGCCGGCAGCCATCACCAGCAGCGAGGTGCCCAGATCGGGCTGCTTCATGATCAGGCCCACGGGCACCATCAGCAGCACAAAGGCGATGACAAAGTCCGAGGCGCGCAGATTGCCCTCGCGGCGCTGGAACCACCAGGCCAGCATCAGCGGCGTGGCGATCTTCAAAAGCTCGGAGGGCTGAATCACCACTCCCACATTCACCCAGCGCGTGGCCCCCTTCTTGGTGATGCCGAACAGCGCCACTGCCACCAGCAACACCACGCCCAGGGTGTAGAGCGGCACGGCCACCTTCATCAATTGCTGGGGGGATATCTGGGCCAGCACAAACAGCAGACCCGCCGCAATCAGCATATTGCGGCCGTGGTCCACAAAGCGCGTGCCGTGATCGAAACCCGCCGAGTACATGGCCAGCAGCCCCGCACCCGCCAACATGGCGATAAAGAGAAGCAGCAGGAAATCAAAGCCGCGAAACAGCGGAACAATGCGTTGCAGCAGCGAGGGCTTATCGAATTCGATGGCGGACATGGGCCGCAATTATCGTGGGAGCCGACTGCCGTGCAGCTTGCAGGGTTGAGCTTTGCTGACGACTCAAGTCGGCCCACGCTCATTCCCCCCGCCATAGGCCTTCTCCCCTGATAGTCTTGGGGCAGACAGTCCACAATGACCGCGACAGAAGTGTTTTTTACCAGAGGAGATTGCCGCTATGACGACCACCCACCTGCTGTACCTGCACGGCTTTCGCTCCTCCCCCCAGTCCAACAAGGCACGCATCATGGCGGACTATGTGGGCGCCAGGCATTCCAAGGTACGCTGGTGGTGCCCGCAGTTGCCGCCCTCGCCGCGCGAAGCGGCGGCCGTGATCGTCGAGGGCATAGCCAACTGGCCACGCCAGAACATGGCCATCATGGGCTCGTCGCTAGGCGGCTATTACGCCAGCTGGGTGGCCCAGCTGGCGCGCTGCAAGAGCGTGATGATCAACCCCGCCGTCAACCCGGCCCGCGACCTGGAAAAATACATTGGCGAGCAGTACAGCTGGCATGACCCCGAGGAAACCTTCTTCTTTCGCCCCGAATACATTGAGGAATTGCGCCAGCTCGACACCCGCACCATGACGCCGGCAGCCCCCGAGATGGTGTTGATCGCCCAGGGCGACGAGGTGCTGGACTGGAACGAGATGAGCGAGCGCTACCCTCACGCACTTCAATTGGTGCAAGAAGGCGGCGACCACGCCCTGAGCAACTTTGCCGAGTATCTGGACCGGATCGACGAATTTCTGGCCTTGGCCTGATGCCCTTGGCGACTCCAGGCGCCACCCCAGGAAACGGCTGTATTGCAGCAACGTGCCCCCTGTTCACGGCCCTGACCGCGCGGGGGCCGCGTCTGATATTGACCGACCTCAAGCATGAACTGAATCACTTCTGAGCGCCGAATGTTCGGCTCGTGGGAAAATGCGCGGTTATGCACGCACTGTTTGAAGAAGCCGGCAAATTTCTGGCCGGGCGCATCCTCTCCGAAGCCGAATCCTCTGCCCAAGTCGAGCTGGACTCGGGCAAGCGGGTCAAGGTCAAGGCCGCCAATATCCTGCTCAAGTTCGAGAAGCCGGCACCTGCCGAGTTGGTCGCTCAGGGCCAGGCCCAGGCCGCCGAGATCGATCTTGATCTGGCCTGGGAATTTGCGCCCGAGGAAGAGTTCGGCTTTGCCGACCTGGCGCGTGACTATTTTTCCGAATCCGCGACGCTGGCCCAGCAGGCCGGTGCGCTGTTCTGCCTGTACGACGCACCGCACTATTTCCGTCGTGCGGGCAAGGGCCGCTTCAAGAAGGCTCCTGCAGAAATCCTGCAGCAAGCCCTTGCCGCCATCGAGAAGAAAAAGCAGATTCAGGCACAGATCGACGCCTGGGCCGAGGAACTGGGCCGCGGCGAATGCCCGCAGGCAATCCGCGAACAGCTCTACAAGATTCTGTTCAAGCCCGACAAGAACGCTGCCGAATACAAGGCCGTGGTCGATGCCAGCCGCGCCACCAAGCTGGCCCCGCTGGAGCTGCTGCACCGCGCAGGCGCCATCGACTCTTCCTACCAGTTTCACTGGAAGCGCTTCCTGTTCGACAACTTCCCCAAGGGCACGGGCTTCCCCTCCGTGCAGGCCCCCCAGCCACCGGCCGACCTGCCCGTGGCCGATGTAAAGGCTTTTTCCATCGACGACTCGGCCACCACCGAAATCGACGATGCGCTGTCCGTCACGGGCCTGGGCACGGGCACCGTCACCGTGGGCATCCACATTGCCGCCCCCGGTCTGGCCATCACGCCCGGCGGCGAGCTGGACAAGCTGGGCCGTGCCCGTCTGTCCACCGTCTACATGCCCGGCTACAAGATCACCATGCTGCCCGACGACGTGGTGCATATCTACACGCTGGACGAAGGCCGCTCCAACCCCGCGGTCTCGCTGTATGTGCAGATCAACGAAGAGACGCTGGAGACCATCTCCAGCGAAACCCGTCTCGAGCGCGTGCCCGTGGAAGTCAACTTCCGCTACGACAAGCTCGATCACATCGTCACCGAGGAATGGCTGACTGACTCCTCGATCGAGGTTGAAAACACGCCTGATTCATTGCTGGGCAAGCGCAAGGAGCTCACCTTTTTGCAGCGCTGGTCCAAGTTCCTCAAGGCCAATCGCGAAGTGGTGCGCGGCAAGCCCGAGAACTTCAACCGCCCGGACTACAACTTCCGTCTCGTCGGCAACGACGGCGCCGAGCCCAATGGCAGCGAGCAGGTGCAGATCACCGTGCGCAAGCGCGGCGCGCCGCTGGACCTGATCGTGGCCGAGGCCGCCATCGTGGCCAACAGCACCTGGGGACTGATGCTGGCCGAGCACGGTGTGCCCGGCATCTACCGCAGCCAGGCCAGCCTGGCACCCGGCGTCAAGGTACGCATGAGCACCAAGGCCTTGCCCCATGCCGGCATCGGTGTGAAAGCCTACTCCTGGGCCACCTCCCCGCTGCGACGCTATGTGGACCTTGTCAATCAGTGGCAGATCATTGCCTGCGCCCGCCATGGCAAGACGGCTGCCCTGGCAGCGCCCTTCAAGCCCAAGGACGCCGAGCTGTTCGGCATCATCAGCAGCTTTGACGGCGCCTACAGCGCCTACAACGGCTATCAGGCCGGCATGGAGCGTTTCTGGACGCTCAAGTATCTTGAGCAGAACGGCATCAGCGAACTGACGGCCAGCGTGTTCAAGGAAGGCCCCAACGGCTCCTTCCTGGTGCGCGCCGACAATCTGCCTCTGGTGCTGCCCGTGCTGGGGGCGCAGAACCTGCCGCGCGGCGCCCATGTGCGCGTCAAGCTCGGCGAGATCGACGAGATCTCGCTGGACATCTCGGGCACGCTGATCGAGCGCCTGGATGCAGGAGCCGAGGCCGAAAGCGAAGGCGAGGACAGCGGTGAGGACGATGAAGAAACCGTGGCCGGCCCCATCTCCATTGCAGTGGACATGAACGACGCCGATCCCGCTGCAGACCAGCCCAAGTCCTGATCTCCACACCTCATCGCTCTGACGCTGCCGTGAAACTGCCCACCTCTCTTCGACGACTGAGTACGCTGCAGCTGGCGCTGGGCGTTTCCATCGCCGTCCATGCCGTGTTGCTGACCGTCCGCTTCGTGGACCCGGAACGCTTTGAGCGCGTGTTTCAGGACACGCCGCTGGAAGTGATTCTGGTCAATGCCCGCGCCAACGAGACGCCGGACAAGGCCCAGGCCATCGCCCAGACCTCGCTGGCCGGCGGCGGCGATGCCGACCAGGGCCGGGCCACCAGTCCCATGCCCTACTCGGCCCTGACGACAGTGGGCGACGATTTCGAGGAAAAACAGCGCCAGCTCGACGCCATGCAGGAGCAGCAGAACCAGTTGCTGACCCAGCTGCGCCAGCAAGTGGCCGCGCTGCCCCCGATAGACCCGCGCCTGAGCGCCGACAACAAGGCCCTGGAGGCACAGGAAGAAAAGCGCTTGCAGCTCATCAAGCTGCTGGCCGAGATTGAAAAGCGTATCAACGCAGAAAACGCCCGCCCCAAGAAGCGCTATATCAGCCCCGCCACCAAGGAGGCCGTGTACGCCGTCTACTACGATGCGCTGCGCCGCAAGGTGGAAGACAAGGGCACGGAAAACTTCCCCGAGAACAAGGGCAAGAAGCTGTATGGCGAGCTGGTCATGATCCTGACCGTGAATCATGACGGCCGCGTGCTTTCCACCGAGGTGGTGCAGGGCTCGGGTAACCGCATGCTCGATACCCGTGCCGAGGCCATTGCCCGCGCCGCAGCCCCTTACGGCCACTTCGGCCCGGCCATGCGCACCAAGGCCGATCAGATCGCCGTCGTCTCGCGCTTCAGGTTCACACGCGAGCAGACACTGGAAACAGACATAAGGTGACCCCCTGTGCCGCCTTCGGCGTCTTCCCCCGCTCTCGCATCGCTTCGCTTGCAGGCGGGGAACGCAGCCAGCGCGGCGGGACGGCCCTTGTGCGGCTGCCTTGGCTTAGGCTGCGCCGATCTCGCCGGCCACTGCCCCAACGCGTACCCAACTCTGCTCAGCGATTTCCTTCAGCCTTTTTATGACAAATACGCTTGATGCCTACTGCGTCATGGGCAACCCCGTTGCCCATAGCCGCTCTCCCTGGATTCATGCCCGCTTCGCCGAGCTGACCGGCCAGCCCGTCAGCTATGACCGCGCCCTGGTGCCGCTGGATGGCTTTGCCGACTTTGTGCGCGACTTTGCCGCGCGCGGCGGCAAGGGCTGCAATGTGACCGTTCCCTTCAAGCTGCAGGCGGCCGAGCTGGCCACCAGCACCAGCGAGCGCGTGCGGCTGGCTGGTGCTGCCAATACGCTGGTATTCGGTGCCAACGGCATTCATGCCGACAACACCGATGGCCTGGGCATCGTGGCCGACATCACCCGCAATGCCGGTGTGCCCATCGCCGGGCGTGATGTGCTGCTGCTTGGCGCGGGCGGCGCCGCTGCTGGAGCCCTGGGCTCTTTGCTGGAGCAAAAGCCCCGCCGCCTAGTCGTGGTCAACCGCACTCATGCCAGGGCTCAAACGCTGGTCCAGCAGCATGCGGCCATTGCCACACTACATAACGTAGAGCTGGTAGCACTTGAAAGGCAAGTGCTTGAGACTGATCTGACCCAAAATTTCGACATCATCATCAATGCCACAGCCAGCAGCCTGACTGGGGCTGAGGTGCCCGCGCCCGCCAGCGTGCTGCACGCACGCAGTCTGGCCTACGACATGATGTACGGCCCCGCCGCCCAGAATTTTCTGAATTGGGCCAGCAGCCACGGCGCGCTGGCGCGTGATGGTCTGGGCATGCTGGTGGAGCAGGCTGCCGAGTCCTTTGCACTATGGCGCGGCGTGCGTCCGCCCTCTGCACAAGTCTTGGCCGAACTGCGCGCTCTGCTGCACGCCGAAGCCGCTCACTAAAACCTCGCCCCACCATGAAAGCTCTTGGCCGACTGCTGTTGCTGGTGCTTTGCGCCACCCTGCTGCTGCAATTGTTTTTTGTAGCACGCATCGCAGTCATGGCATGGCTGGGTCCAGAGTCCACCAGCTATCAGCGCTCCGAAGCCTGGCAGCTTGCCCACAGCAGCGAGGGCCTGCGCTGGCGCGAGCAATGGGTGGACTACGACCAGATCTCCAGCAACCTCAAGCGCGCGGTGATTGCCTCCGAAGATGCCGGCTTTATGGACCATCACGGCGTGGAATGGAATGCCGTTCAGAGGGCCTGGCAGCGCAACGCAAAAGCCGAGGCCAGGGCCATGCAGGCCGAAAAAGCCGGAAACAACAGCAAGCCCGCCAAGGTCTATGGCGGCTCCACCATCACCCAGCAGCTGGCCAAGAACCTGCTGCTGTCGGGCGAACGCAATTTTCTGCGCAAGGGCCAGGAGCTGGTGCTGGCGCAATTGCTGGAGCTGATGCTGAGCAAGCAGCGCATTCTGGAGATCTATCTCAACAATGTGGAATGGGGCCAGGGCGTGTTCGGCGCCGAGGCCGCCGCCCAACATTACTTCCGCAAGAGTGCCGCCCAGCTCAATGCGGCTGAGGCAGCACGACTTGCCGCCATGCTTCCGGCACCCAAGCGCTTCGAGAAAATGCCGCAATCGCGCTATCTGGCGCAGCGCAGTCGCACGATTGCGCGCTATATACCGATGGTGACGCCCCCCTGAGGCGCTTCGCCTGGGCGGCCCCGCGCCTTCCCCGAGGAGGACGGCAGCATCGCCGCGAGGCGGCTCTTGCTTGCTGTCACCCGCATGGAGCGTGAAGGTTTTGTACGTGGATAATCGACAGCCATGCGAATTCTAGGAATCGACCCTGGCCTGCAGACCACGGGCTTTGGCGTCATCGACATGGAAGGCCAGCGCCTGTCCTATGTGGCCAGCGGCACCATACGCACCAACAAGATGGAACTCGGCGACCTGCCGGGCCGTCTCAAGGTGCTGTTCGACGGCATCTCCGAAGTCGCCTCATGCTATCAGCCCGAGGTGGCTGCCGTGGAAATCGTCTTCGTCAACGTCAACCCCCAGTCCACGCTGCTGCTGGGCCAGGCCCGTGGTGCGGCGCTGACGGCCCTGGTCAACGCCAATCTCGCGGTTTCCGAATACACCGCCCTGCAGATGAAAAAAGCCGTGGTCGGCCATGGTCGCGCAGCCAAGAGTCAGATCCAGGAAATGGTCAAACGGCTGCTGCAACTGCCCGGCCTGCCCGGCACCGATGCCGCCGACGCGCTGGGGCTGGCGATCACCCATGCCCATGCGGCTGCCGCCATGGGGCTGATGGCCAAGTCCACCGATCTGCGCCGCAAGCAACATGCCATGTACCGGGGCGGACGGGTCTATTGATCCAGTGCGGACCTGAGCCTGATCCACTGCGCGATCCTGGGAAACACATCGGATTGCGCATTGCCGGACATCAGCAACCGACTGTGGCTGTAGTCCTCCGCAAAGCCTGCGGCCTTGCCGCATAGCAGAAACTCCACATCAGGCCCTGCGAAGGCCCTGGCAAGGGCTTCGCAGCCCCGCCAGGGAGCGATCACACGGTCCGCAGATCCTGCCAGTGCCAGAACGGGAATCCGAACCTGGGCCAGGCTGCTCGGATAATCCATGCCGTCCTTCCCGACAAAGCTGCGGCGCAGGTTCCAATGGCACCACTGCCGCATCAGGCGAGCGCTTTCCCTCTCGGGGCCCACCATTGAGCTTGCTATCAACCATTGCCTACGGTCTATCCAGGCCCTGTACCCGTGGATTGCGATCCGCGCTGAAAAGGTTGCAGCTGCATGGGTCGTCTGAGCGGCCAGCAACACGAGACCGGCCAGATGCGCCTGCGCACGCTCGGGCTGGCGCGCTGCCCAGATGGCCGCTGCAATGCCCCCACCACTATGCCCGATGAATACCATGGAGCGACCTTGCTCCTGGCGGAGAATCTCTTGAAGAGCGCTGTCAACGTCATGCTCGGCCACAGTTTCCAGGTCGTAATCGTGGCTGACTGACTGATTCAGCCCATGTCCTCGCCAATCGAAAAGCCAGACGCCAAAACCCTGCGCAGCGAGGAATCGACCCAGCCTCTGGCATGAGGATGCGCTGGAAAACGTGCCGTGCGTCACGACCACCACCGCCCCCCGCGCGGGGCCGATGCGTGTCAGCACGATGGAATGCCCATCCCTGGTCGGTACATCGACTCTTCGCATATAAGGCCAACCCTCCGTGATCCGCTCCCGATCTGCATTGCAGTGCGTCCGCAGAATGTTCGGCCAGATTCTGGGGATGGTCAATTGCATGACCCAAACTGAGCCTGCTTTACAGGACTCCTTTACATACAAAAAAGCCGCGGCAGGCCACGGCTTTTCGAGAGGTTTCACGGTTTAGTAATTGCTCAGCACCATGGAGGCGATCACGCCTGTGGCAATGGCAACCAGCAGATAGTCGCCGCCGTTCTGAATCCAGTGATAGCCACGCGGCGGCGCCGACAGATGGTGGCCGCGCCAGTCATTCACCACATAGTGCTGGCTGCGGTATTGCGGCGGCACGCGACTGCCCTTGTACCAGTTATGGTCGGGACCACCGCCACGGCGACCATTGTCGTGATGATCGGCACGTCGGTCGTCGCGCCTGTCATGGCGCTGCTCATGCCGACCACGATCATCATGGCGACCGCCATGGCGCATGTCCTGCGCTCCATGTCCATTGCCGCGGCCGGGTGGCGGGCCGGGCTGAGCCTGAACGGCCAGACTGCCCAGACCCAGGCAGGCGGCAATGGAGGCAGAAAGAATGCGGGTAGTCAAACGGGACATGGGTACTCCTTTGTCGAATTGTTTCGGTCAACAAGGTGTGCGGCCGGTCATGGCAGCCGCAGCAGATCCATCTTTACCCAATTTCGGCGCCGCAAGAAGTGAGCAACTGCCGATTTACCACTTTTTGCGCGCTGTTTACAGAACAGAAACCTATGAAACGCCAAGCCGGATTTGGCAAGCCGCTATCAATATTCATTAGTTCTCAGATGATGCGTCCGACAAACATCACGGCAAAAAAGGCCAGACCGGCAATCACCGTCCACTTGAACAGCAAAAAGCCCAGGCGCTTGTAGTGCGCCTTGCCGGTTCCCAGATAGAAAGCAAAGCTCAATGCCGAAGCCAGAATCAGCAAGGTGGCCAGCCAGCGAAAGATCAACATGGAGGTCTCGCTCACCAGGCCTGAGCGGGCATGGCAAAGCCCTGAGGAGCCTGGCGCTCGCTCTCGAAGGTCACGAGCTCCCAGGTCTCGGGCTGCTCGGTCATTGCGCGCAGCAGCTTGTTGTTGAGGCCGTGACCCGAGCGAAAGGCGCTGTAGGCACCGAGAATGGGCTTGCCGATCAGGTACAGGTCGCCGATCGCGTCAAGGATCTTGTGCTTGGCAAACTCGTCGTCATAGCGCAGGCCGTCGCTGTTCAGGACCTTGTAGTCATCCATGACGATGGCGTTGTCCAGCCCGCCGCCCAGTGCCAGGCCATTGTTGCGCAGCATTTCCACATCCTTGGTGAAGCCGAAGGTGCGGGCGCGGGCGATGTCGCGTGTGTAGTTGTCCAGACCCATGTCGAACTCCACGCACTGCCCCGTGGAGTCCACGGCTGGGTGAGCGAAGTCGATCTCGAAGCGCAGCTTGAAGCCGTGGTAGGGATCGAAGCGCGCCCACTTGAGGTTCTGGCCTTCGCCCTCGCGCACCTCGATCGGGCTCTTGATGCGGATGAAGCGCTTGGGCGCTTTCTGCAACTCGATGCCGGCGCTTTGCAGCAGAAAAACGAACGAGGACGAAGAGCCATCGAGAATCGGCACTTCTTCGGCAGTGATGTCCACGTAGAGGTTGTCGATTCCCAGACCGGCGATGGCCGACATCAGGTGCTCTACCGTATGCACCTTGGCTCCGCCACTGCCGATGGTGGAAGCCATGCGCGTATCGGTCACTGCCTCGGCGGAAATGGGGATATCCACAGGCTCAGGCAAGTCCACGCGACGGAACACGATGCCGGTATCAGGCTGGGCAGGGCGCAGCGTCAACTCGACACGCTGGCCGCTGTGCAGGCCCACGCCTACGGCACGGGAAATGGTCTTGATGGTACGTTGCTGAAGCATGCTGGTATTTTAAATGGGACAACCCCGAGCCGGCTTACGCCGACCCAGGGTTGTCTTAATCGCTGCGATACAGCGAACTGATGGGCCATCAGTCCTTAACGAACCAAAGGCCTTTGCGGCTGACTCTCAAGCGCTGGCGCACTCGGAGGCAGAGACACCGAGGAAGGGCTGCCCCGCACCGAGGGTGTCGTCCCCCTCCGGCGCAAAGCGCCAGAGAGGGGGAAGCGGCAAAGCCGCTCAGGGGGAATTAATCAGCCTGCTTGCGCAGAAACGCCGGGATCTCCACATCGTCCATGCCGCCAGACGCCAGCGCGCTCACGCGCTCCGAAGCCTGGGTGCGGTTGGTGCGCCAGACGCTGGGCACATTGGTGTTGGCCGTGCCGTAGTCCATGCCGCCCAGGGGAGGCAGACCCACTGCCACGTTGTCGGTACCGGTACGCAGACCGCCCTGCACCACCTGGATGTTCTGGCGACGCACATTGGGACGCGACAGGCCGGTGGCCACCACGGTCACGCGGATTTCGTCGCCCAGCGAGTCATCGTAGGCAGCGCCGTAGATCACATGCGCATCGGGAGACGCATAGGCATTGATGGTGGACATGGCCAGACGCGACTCGGACAGCTTGAGGCTACCCTTGGCTGCAGTCACCAGCACCAGCACGCCCTTGGCGCCGGACAGATCGATGCCTTCCAGCAGCGGGCAGGCCACGGCCTGCTCGGCAGCGATACGGGCACGATCGGGACCGGCGGCCTTGGCCGTGCCCATCATGGCCTTGCCGGGCTCGCCCATCACGGTGCGCACGTCTTCGAAGTCGACGTTCACATGGCCGTACTCGTTGATGATTTCGGCAATGCCGCCCACGGCGTTCTTCAGAACGTCGTTGGCATGGGCAAAAGCCTCGTCCTGGGAGATATCGTCGCCCAGCACATCGAGCAGCTTTTCGTTGAGCACAACGATCAGCGAGTCCACATTCGCCTCCAACTCGGCCAGGCCGGCGTCAGCGTTCTGCATGCGGCGACCGCCTTCCCACTCGAAAGGCTTGGTCACCACACCCACCGTCAGAATGCCCATTTCCTTGGCCACTCGTGCGATCACAGGCGATGCACCGGTACCCGTACCACCACCCATGCCTGCCGTAATGAAGAGCATGTGCGCGCCTTCGATGGCAGCGCGAATATCTTCCACAGCAGCTTCCGCAGCATCGCGGCCCTTGTCGGGCTTGCTGCCGGCACCCAGGCCGCTGCCACCCAGATGGATGGTGCGGTGAGCGCGGCTGCGCAACAGAGCTTGAGCATCAGTATTGGCCGTAATGAATTCGACGCCCTGAACGCTGCGTTCAATCATGTGGTCGACGGCGTTGCCGCCGCCGCCGCCGACGCCGATCACCTTGATCTGCGTGCCTTGGTTGAATTCTTCGGTTTCAATCATGTCGATAGGCATGGTGGTGCTCCTGTTCTCTAGTGGTGGTTTGTCGCTGCTGTGGAAAAGAAATTTCGAACTCTTGAGGTCTTCGCGGTCTTCGTCGTCGATACCGCGAAAAATCCATCTGTGGTGGTCCGGTGATGAACATGCGATAAGTGCTCATATCAGAAGTTCCCCACGATGAAGTCTTTGAACCGGCCAAAAGCGGTCTTCATGGAACCGCTCTTCTGGGCCACCTTGTAGCCACGCAGACGTGCCAGACGTGCTTCATCGAGCAGGCCCATCACCGTGGCGGCACGGGGCTGGGCGACCATGTCGGCCAGCGCACCGGAATATTTGGGAAGCCCGCGGCGCACGGGCTTGAGGAAGATGTCTTCGCCCAGCTCGATCATCCCGGGCATGACGGCGCTGCCGCCCGTGAGCACGATGCCCGAGGACAGCACTTCTTCGTAGCCCGATTCGCGGATGACCTGCTGCACCAGCGAGAAGATCTCTTCCACGCGGGGCTCGATCACGCCGGCCAGGGCCTGCTTGCTGATCATGCGCGGGCTGCGGTCGCCCAGGCCCGGCACTTCGACCTGGGCATCGGGATCGGCCAGCAACTGCTTGGCATAGCCGCTCTCGACCTTGATGTCCTCGGCATCCTTGGTGGGAGTACGCAGGGCCATGGCGATGTCGCTGGTGATCAGGTCACCGGCAATCGGGATCACGGCCGTGTGGCGAATCGCACCGCCGGTGAAGATGGCCACATCAGTCGCACCCGCACCGATGTCCACCACGGCCACGCCCAGCTCGCGCTCGTCATCGGTCAGCACGGCCTGGGCCGACGCCAGCGGGTTGAGCAGCAACTGCTCGACTTCCAGGCCGCAGCGGCGCACGCATTTGATGATGTTCTCGGCCGCACTCTGGGCGCCGGTCACGATATGGATCTTGGCCTCAAGGCGAATGCCGCTCATGCCGATGGGCTCGCGCACCTCGTGGCCGTCAATGACGAACTCCTGCGCCTCGACCAGCAGCAGGCGCTGGTCGGACGAGATATTGATGGCCTTGGCGGTTTCCATCACGCGAGCCATATCGGTGGACGAGACTTCCTTGTCCTTGATGGCCACCATGCCGCTGGAATTCAGACCGCGGATATGACTGCCCGTAATGCCGGTACACACTCGCTGGATCTTGCAATCCGCCATCAGCTCGGCCTCTTTGAGCGCCTGCTGGATGCTTTGCACGGTCGCATCGATATTCACGACCACGCCGCGCTTCAAGCCGTTGCTGGGGGCTACGCCCAGGCCCGCCAGCTTGAGCTCGCCATTGGACATGACCTCGGCCACCACCGCCATGACCTTGGCCGTGCCGATATCCAGCCCAACAATCACATCCTTGTATTCTCTTGCCATATCAGCTTCCGCCCCCGGTAGGTTCTGTCTTGTCTTTGTGTGCGCCTTGCATGTCTGCTCCCCTGCTCCTGCTCATCGTCTGGCCCTGGCAGCAGCTGCCGGCGCGGAGGTTCCAGTGGTCACGCCCTTGAGTCGCAAGGCATAGCCGTCTTCGTAACGCAGGTCTGCAGACTCCAGTGCCGCAGCCGAGCGCTTGTATTGAGAGGTGATCTGAGGCAGCGTGCGCACAAAGCGCTGCACGCGCTGCAATATGTCTTCGGTCGTGCCGCCGCCCAGTTCCAGCAGCGCATCGTTGTCCAGCACCAGCGTCCAACTGCCACGCGCATCCAGAGTCAGGCTGTCCAGCGCCACATCGAGCGGCTTCAAGGCCGGCTCCAGCGCTCGATACATCTGCAGAACACGCGGTGCCGAGCCCTCGGGGCCTTGCAGACGCGGCAGACCTTCGCGATCCAGTTCGCCCAGATTGGCTTCAAACACTTCGCCGGCCTTGTTGACCAGACCGGTACCGGTCTCAGCCCCCCAGAAGGCTTCGGCCACATGCTCCTTGAGCGCAACGCGCAAGCCGTTCGGATATTCGCGGCGCACCTGCGCCTCCTGCACCCAGGGCACTTGCTCGAATGCATGCTGGGCCGCCTTCAGGTCCACCGTGAAGAAGTTGCCTTTGAGCACTGGCGCCACATTGGCGCGCAGCGTCACGGCGTTGTTATGCACCAGCTCGCCTTCCACCACGATGCGACCGATATTGAAGGCCGGAGTTCGCATCAACCACCACCCCACGGCCATCACGCACGCCGTCAAGCAGCCCATGAACATCACCGTGGCAGTGATGTTCATGAGCTTGACGTCGAACGGGACGACGGCTGTGGGCTGGTTGCGGTTCATGGCTGCTCCGCTTCTCCATCCAGCGTGCTCATGGCCAGGATGCCAAGGCACAGGTTTTCGTAGCTCACGCCGGAAGCGCGCGCAGCCATGGGGACGAGAGAATGCCCCGTCATGCCTGGAGAGGTATTGATCTCCAGCAAGAAAGGCTTGCGGTCGCTGGCGCGAATCATGATGTCGGCACGCGCCCAGCCACGGCAGCCCAGCGTGCGGAAGGCTTTTTCCACGATGCGCTGGATTTCAGCCTCTTCCGCAGCCGGCAGGCCGCTCGGGCAGTGGTACTGCGTGGTGTCCGTGAAGTACTTGTTCTGATAGTCGTAGTTGCCCTCGGGCGCCACGATGCGAATCACCGGCAATGCGCCAGCCTTGGCACCCGTGCCCAGCACGGGGCAGGTGGTTTCATCACCGGCAATGAACTGCTCGCACAGCACTTCTGCGTCGTACTGGGCCGCCAGCTCGTAGGCCTTGGCGCATTCGTCGGCATTCATCACCTTGGTCAGGCCGATGCTGGAGCCGTCGCGTGCGGGCTTGACGATCATGGGAGCGCCCAGGGCTTCCAGTGCGGCGCGGGTTTCAGCGGCCGAGGCGACCATGCGCCAGTCCGGCGTGGGCAGGCCTTCAAAGCGCCAGATGCGCTTGGTCATGATCTTGTCCATGGCGATGCTGGAAGCCATCACGCCCGAACCCGTATAGGGGATGTCCAGCAACTCCAGTGCACCCTGCACCGTGCCGTCCTCACCGTAGCGGCCGTGCAGCGCGATGAAGCAGCGGTCAAAGCCTTGCACCTTGAGCTGTTCCAGCCCCTGTTCGGCAGGGTCGAACTTGTGGGCATCGACACCCTTGGACTGCAGTGCGGCCAGCACACCAGCGCCGGACATCAGCGAGACCTCGCGCTCGGACGAGCGACCGCCCATGAGCACGGCGACCTTGCCCAGTGCCTTCACGTCGATATTTGTACCAAACATGCTCATTGCGCGCTCCCTGCGGGCGCGGCCAGCTCTTGTTTCTGAAGCATTTCAACCAATTTCCCAGGCACGGCGCCAATCGATCCGGCCCCCATGCACAGCAATACATCGCCCGCTTGCGCATTGGCAGCGATGGCTGCCGGCATATCGGCAATGCTTTCCACAAATACAGGCTCGACCTTGCCGGCCACACGCAAGGCGCGAGCCAGGGATCGACCGTCGGCAGCCACGATGGGTGCCTCGCCCGCGGCATAGACCTCGGCCAGCAGCACCGAGTCGGCGCTGCCGATGACCTTCACAAAGTCCTCGAAACAGTCGCGTGTGCGGCTGTAGCGGTGTGGCTGGAAGGCCAGCACCAGGCGCTGCCCCGGGAAGGCACCGCGTGCCGCAGCCAGCGTGGCTGCCATTTCCACGGGGTGATGACCGTAGTCGTCGATGACGGTGAACGTGCCGCCATTGGCAGCCGGCAGTTCGCCATAGCGCTGGAAACGCCGTCCCACGCCCTTGAAGCCTTCCAAGGCGCGCAGCAGCGCCTCGTCGGAAATCTCGAGCTCCATGGCCACCGCCACGGCAGACAGGGCGTTGAGCACGTTGTGCTCGCCGGGCAGGCTCAGCACAACCTCCAGATCGGGGTAGCTCTGGCCGTTCTGGCGGCGCACGGTAAAGCGCATGCGACCGGCTTCGGCACGCACGTTCACGGCGCGCACCTGGGCATCTTCGGCAAAGCCGTAGGTCGTGACCGGACGCGCCAGCTTGGGCAGGATCTCGCGCACGGCAGGGCTGTCGACGCAGAGGATGGCGCGCCCGTAAAACGGCATGCGATGCAGGAAATCGACAAAGGCCTGCTTGAGGCGTCCGAAGTCATGACCGTAGGTTTCCATGTGATCGGCGTCGATATTGGTAACGACGGCCATCACAGGCAGCAGGTTCAGGAAGGAGGCATCGGACTCATCGGCCTCGACCACGATGTAGTCGCCCTGACCCAGCTTGGCATTCGCGCCGGCGCTATTGAGCTTGCCGCCGATCACGAAGGTGGGGTCCAGACCGGCTTCGGCCAGCACACTGGTCACCAGGCTGGTGGTGGTAGTCTTGCCGTGCGCGCCAGCAATGGCGATGCCCTGCTTGAAACGCATCAGCTCGGCGAGCATCAGCGCACGGGGAACCACAGGAATCTTTTTCTCGCGCGCAGCCAGGACCTCGGGGTTGTCGCCCTGCACGGCCGTGGATGTCACCACGGCATCGCTGCCAACAACGTTCTCGGCCGCGTGACCGACAAAGGTCTTGATGCCCAGGCCCGCCAGGCGGCGCAGCGTGGCGCTGTCGGCCAGATCCGAGCCTGAAATGGCGTAACCCAGGTTGTGCAGAACCTCTGCAATACCGCTCATGCCGGCGCCGCCAATACCGACAAAGTGAATGTGATGAATGGCGTGTTTCATGCTGCCAACTCCTCACAAGCGGCGACCACCTTCGCGGTGGCATCAGTCTTTTGCATTTTCTTCGCGAGTTCAGCGCGCTCCAACAGCGTCGCACGCTGCATATTTTGTAGCATTTCCGCCAACCCTTGGGCGCTCAAAGTACTTTGCGGCTGTAACCAACCGCCACCGGCATCCACCAGGAAGCGCGCATTGCTGGTCTGGTGGTCATCCACCGCAGCAGGGAAGGGCACATAGACCGCTGCCGCCCCTACAGCGGCGATCTCGGTCACGGTGCTGGCACCGGCACGGCAGACGACGAGATCGGCATCCGCAAAAGCCTTGGCCGTGTCATCGATGAAGGGAGTCAGCTCGGCCTGTACGCCTGCAGCCTGATAGTTGGCACGCAACGCATCGATCTGGGCCGTACCGCTCTGGTGCAGCACCACGGGGCGCTGATCGGCAGGCATCAGGGCCAGAGCCTGGGGCACGATCTCATTGAGCGCCCTGGCTCCCAGGCTGCCGCCCACCACCAGCAGCTTGAGCGGGCCGCTGCGGCCGGCAAAGCGCTGGGCGGGCTCGGCCTGCTCCAGGAAAGCCTGACGCAGCGGATTGCCCACCCATTCGCCCTTGGCAAATACCTTGGGGAAAGCCGTGAACACTCGCTTGGCCACCTTGGCCACGACCTTGTTGGCCATGCCGGCCACGGAGTTCTGCTCGTGCAGCACCACGGGCACGCCCGAAGCCGCAGCCATCAGGCCACCGGGCACGGTGAGGTACCCACCCAGGCCGATGACCACATCGGGCTGCACGCGCTTCATCACGGCACGCGCCTGCGAGAAGGCCTTCGCCAGCCTGAACGGCAGTTGCACCAGGGTCTTGAGCCCCTTGCCGCGCACGCCGCCAAATTCGATCAGCTCCAGTGCAAAGCCCTGGGGCGGCACGATGCGCGACTCCATGGAGCCGGGCGCTCCCAGCCAGTGCACATTCCAGCCGCGCGCACGCAACTCCTGTGCCACGGCCAGACCGGGGAAGATATGACCGCCGGTACCACCGGCCATCACCAGTGCCGTGCGCGGCTTGCTTGGCTTGATGAGCAGGCTCATGCGTGGCCTCCCTTCATCAGCAGCTTGTTTTCGTAATCGACTCTGAGCACCACAGCTATCGCAATCAAATTCATCAAAATGGCCGAACCGCCAAAACTCATTAACGGCAGAGTCAGGCCTTTGGTTGGCAAGGCGCCCAGATTCACACCCATGTTGATAAAGGCCTGGAAGCCCATCCAGATCGCCACGCCCTCGGCCACCAGCCCGGCAAAGACACGGTCCAGCGCGATGGCCTGACGGCCGATCAGCATGATGCGGCGGGTCAGCCAGAAGAAGACGGCAGCAATCAGCAGCAGGCCGACCAGACCAAATTCTTCGCCGATCACGGCCAGCAGGAAGTCGGTATGCGCTTCGGGCAGCCAGTGCAACTTTTCCACGCTGCGGCCCAGGCCCACGCCAAAGATCTCGCCCCGTCCGATGGCAATCAGCGCATGCGAGAGCTGGTAGCCCTTGCCCAGCGCATGCTTCTCATCCCAGGGATCAAGGTAGGCAAAAATACGTTCGCGGCGCCACTCCGAGGTGGCGATGATCATGCCGAAGGCCAGCACCACCAGCAGTGCGATGATGAAGAACATGCGCGCATTCACGCCGCCCAGGAACAGAATGCCCATGGAGATCACGACGATCACCATGAAAGCCCCCATGTCTGGCTCGGCCAGCAGCAGCACGCCCACCACGACCACGGCCAGACCCATGGGCAGCACGGCGCGGAAGAAGCGCTCCTTGACCTCCATCTTGCGCACCATGTAGTCGGCCGCGTAGATCAGGATGGAGAACTTGGCCAGCTCGGAAGGCTGGAAGTTCATGATGCCCAGCGACAGCCAGCGCCGCGCGCCGTTGACCACCGTGCCCACATGCGGGATCAGCACCGCCACCAGCAACACAATGGAGATCAGAAACAGCTTGCGCGCCACCTTCTCCCAGACATTCATGGGCACCTGGAAGGCCAGCAGCGCGGCCACAAAGGCCATGCCTATCGACATGGTGTGGCGCAGCAGAAAGTGATAGGGCTCGATCTTGCCGAAGCGCGGGTTGTCGGGCATCGCAATCGATGCCGAATACACCATGACCAGACTCCAGGACAGCAAGGCGATGACGACCCAGATCAATGCCTGATCCAGCCCCAGTACGCTGGCCGGAGTACGGGTGGGACGGTCGTACAGCGGCCCGCCTACGCGCACAGGCAGCACGTCGATGGGCCTTTCCTCTGCGCTGCGGAACCACGAGCGCATGCGGCCGGAGAGGCTGGTCAGGAAGGCGGCTGTCATGCGCCGTCCTCCAGTTGCTGGCCGGCTTCAAGCGCCAGCTCGCGCACCGCTTCCACAAACTGGTGGGCGCGGTCCGCATAGTCCTTGAACATGTCCATGCTCGCGCAGGCCGGCGAGAGCAGCACCGCATCATTGGCATGGGCCAGACGCGCGGCCTGCTGCACGGCGTCCTGCATGCTTGCGGCATCGACCAGGGTCACGCCTGTGTCGCCAAGCGCCTCGCGAATCAGCGGCGCATCCTGGCCGATCAGCACGGCCGCGCGCACATAGCGCGAGACGGGAGCGGCCAGCGGCGTAAAGTCCTGGCCCTTGCCCAGACCTCCCAGAATCACCACGATGCGGTGGTCCGGCCCCAGGCCCATAAGGGCCGCCACGGTGGCGCCCACATTCGTGCCCTTGCTGTCATCAAAGTATTCGACATCGCCCACCCGGCCCACGGGCTGCACACGGTGCGGCTCGCCCCGGTATTCGCGCAGGCCGTAGAGCAACGGTGCCAGCGTGCATCCTGCACCGGTCGCCAGCGCCAGGGCCGACAGCGCATTGATGGCGTTGTGGCGGCCGCGGATGCGCAGCGCATCGGCGGGCATCAGGCGCACGATGTGCAGATCGTCGGCGTTCTTGCCCTTGCTGGTTTCGTCGGCCTCATGGGCGCGCACCAGCCAGGTCATGCCGTTGACCACCTCCAGACCGAAGTCTCCGGGGCGGCGCGGCATGTCGCCGCCAAAGCTGACATGGGCACGCTGGAAAGTCTTGCCGCGCTTGCCGGGCACCGCCACGGGCGCTGGCAGCATGGCCATGACGACGGGGTCTTCGCGATTGAGGACCATCAGAGCCTGCTCGCCAAAGACATGGGCCTTGGCATCGGCATAGGCCTGCATGCCACCATGCCAGTCCAGATGGTCCTGGGTGATATTGAGCACCGTGGCTGCCGTGGGCTCGAAGCCGCGGCAGTCGTCGAGCTGGAAGCTGGACAGCTCCAGCACCCAGGCCTGAGGCAGAGTCTCTTCATCGATGCGAGCGGACAGGGTGTCGAGCAGCGAAGGACCGATATTGCCGGCCACGCCCACGCTCAATCCGCCATGCTCCAGCAGCTGACCGGTCAGCGAGGTGACCGTGGTCTTGCCGTTGGTGCCGGTGATGCCCAGCACCTTGGGCGCATAGCCATGGGCTTCGCGCAGGCCCTTGAGCGCAAAGGCAAACAGATCCAGTTCGCCGCCCGTGGGCAGGCCGATGCTGCGTGCGGCATCGAAGACCGGGGCAACGCTGGCCGGGCTCAGGCCCGGCGAACGATAGACGGAACTCAGGCTCTGGCCATCGACCAGAGCAGCCGTGAATGCGCCGGCAACAAAGCGCACGCCGGGCAGTTCGGCCTGCAGCGCAGGCAGATAGGGCGGGGCTTCGCGCGTATCGGCCACCGTGACCTCGGCACCGGCACGCACGCACCAGCGTGCCATGGCGATGCCCGAGATGCCCAGACCCAGAATCAGCACGCGCTGGCCTTGCAGGTGCTGGGCCGCGCCTTGCGGCCAGTGCACGGGGACAGGTGGCAGCTCCACCACTGCTTCCAGCTCGACTTCGGGCTGCGACTCGACCTCGGTCACTTCGGCATCGGCCGCATCGGAGATGCTGGGGTCGGCAAAAATCTGTGCCACGAAGGCGGCCGCATCCCTGGCTGCCGTCAAGGTGGAGATATCGGGCACCGGCTCGGCGTCCAGCGTCTTGGCGATGATGGCAGGCGATTCTATTTCAGGAGCTTCTAGCGCTTGCTCCTGAACCATTTCAGACATATTTTCATCTGAAATGCTTTGCAGATCAGCGATAGGCGCTTGCGTTTGCATAGCATCCACAACCGCATCCGGCTGCAGAACCTGATCATCGAGCTTGAGGTCTTCGTCTTGCATGGCGACTACCTCAGCTTCAGGGTGGACAGGCCCAGCAGGCACAGCAGCATGGTGATGATCCAGAAGCGGATCACGACCTGGGTCTCCTTCCAGCCGCTTTTCTCGAAGTGATGGTGCAGCGGTGCCATCTTCAGCAGACGGCGGCCCTCGCCATAGCGCTTCTTGGTGTACTTGAAGTAAGTCACCTGCAGCATCACCGAGATGGCTTCCGCCACAAAGATGCCGCCCATCACGGCCAGCACGATTTCCTGGCGCACGATCACGGCAATCGTTCCCAGAGCAGCGCCCAGCGCCAGCGCGCCCACGTCACCCATGAAGACCTGGGCGGGATGTGCGTTGAACCAGAGAAAAGCCAGACCGGCACCCGCCATGGCGCCGCAGAACACCATCAGCTCGCCCGTGCCGGGGATGCTGGGAAACAGCAGGTAGCGCGCATAGGTGGCGTTGCCGGTCACATAGGCGAAGATGCCCAGGGCCGTGCCGACCATGATGACGGGCATGATGGCCAGGCCATCGAGGCCGTCGGTCAGGTTCACGGCATTGCTGGCGCCCACGATGACCAGATAGGTCATGACGATGAAGCCCAGCACGCCCAGCGGATAGCTGACTTCCTTGAAAAAGGGCACCATCAGGCCGGCCTTGGGCGGCAGATCCATGGAAAAGCCCGACTGCACCCAGGAGATGAACAGCGCGAAGACCTCGGCGTTGCTGTTCTCGGAGATGCAGAACACCAGATACAGGGCGGCCAGCAGACCGATGACGGACTGCCAGAAATATTTCTCGCCCGAGCGCATGCCCTCGGGGTCCTTGTTGACGACCTTGCGCCAGTCGTCCACCCAGCCAATCGCGCCAAAGCCCAGCGTGACCAGCAGCACGATCCAGACAAAGCGGTTGGACAGGTCGAACCACAGCAGGGTGGATACGGCAATCGAGAACAGAATCAGCACGCCGCCCATGGTCGGCGTGCCGCTCTTGACCAGATGGGTCTCCATGGCATAGCCGCGCACGGGCTGGCCGATCTTGAGCGCGGTCAGCATGCGGATGGCCTTGGGACCTATCCACAGGCCGATCAGCAAGGCGGTGACGGCGGCCAGCACGGCGCGCAGCGTCAGGTACTGGAAGACGCGCAGAAAGCCGAACTCCGGCGAGATACCCTGCAGCCATTGAGCCAGCATCAGCAGCATGCGGCCTCCTCGCAGTTGCCCTGCTTCTTGTCTGCACAGGCCTCAATGCTCTGCACCACTTGCTCCATCTTCATGAACCGCGAACCCTTGACCAACACGCTACCTACCTTGGGTAAAACTGCGCACACCGCCTGCTGAAGGGCGGACATGCTATCAAAATGCCTAGCTCCGCTGCCAAAGGCAGAGGCCGCAAACGCGCTCTGGTCACCCAGAGCAAAGAAATGGGCAATACCTGCCTGCTGCGCCAGCGCGCCGGCCTCGGCATGGAACTGCGGGCCGTCATCGCCCACCTCCCCCATGTCGCCCAGCACCAGCAACTGCGGTGCGGGCAGCTCGGCCAGCACGGCAATGGCGGCGGCCACCGAGTCGGGGTTGGCGTTATAGCTGTCATCGACCACCGTGACGCCCTGACCATTGATCTGCACGGCCAGCGCGCGCGAGCGGCCCGTCACAGGCTCGAAGCCGGAGAGTCCCTGTGCAATGGCAGGCAAAGGCACACCGGCGGCATGGGCGCTGGCAGCCGCAGCCAGTGCGTTACGCACGTTGTGGCGGCCGGCAATATGCAGCTGCACGGCTGCCACGCCTTGCGGGGTGTTCAGCGCAAAACTCCAGGCTCCGTTGGCCCAGACCACATCGCTGGCAAAAACCTGAGCCCCATCAGCGGCCTCGCCAAACATCAGGCTGGGGCGGCCAGCGCTCAGCTCGGTCCACAGCGGCGTGTATTCATCTCCGGCAGGGAAGATGGCCACGCCGTCCTTGGGCAAAAAGCGCAGCACCGATCCGTTCTCGCGCGCCACCGCCTCCACCGTGCCCATGAACTCCTGGTGTTCACGCTGGGCGTTGTTGACCAGGGCCACCGTGGGCTGACCGATGGCAGCCAGCTCGGCAATCTCGCCGGGGTGGTTCATGCCCATCTCCAGCACCGCAATGCGATGCGCGTCCGTCATGCGCAGCAGGTTCAGCGGCATGCCTATGGAGTTGTTGAAATTGCCGCGCGTGGCCAGTGCTGCCTCGCCCTGCCCGCCCACATGCGCGCGCAGAATGGACGCGATCATTTGCGTGACCGTGGTCTTGCCATTGCTGCCGGTCACGGCAATCAAGGGCAGATCGAACTGCGCACGCCATGCTCGTGCCAACGCGCCCAGTGCCAGCAACGTATCCGGCACTTCGATGCCGGCCATGCCTGCAGCCTCCAGCCCATGGCTGGCAATGGCCGCCACAGCACCGGCGGCCTGTGCCTGAGGCAGAAAATCATGGGCGTCAAAACGCTCGCCCTTCAGGGCCACGAACAAGTCCCCGTTCTGCAACGTGCGCGTATCGGTGTGCACGCGTGTCAGCTCCAGCTGGCCGTTGCCGACCAGACGGGCTTGGGGGATATGCGTCTGGATCAGCTCCAGCGCTTTTGCCAGGGTCATCATGACCGAATCTTTCCTTCGCGGGCTGCGAGCGCCTTCTGCGCCTCAGCCATGTCGGAGAACGGATGGCGCACGCCCTTCGTCTCCTGATAGTCCTCATGTCCCTTGCCGGCAATCAGCACCACGTCGCGCGCATCGGCACGGGCAATGGCTTGGGCAATGGCCGCCGCGCGGTCGGCCTGAACATGCAATGCCTCGCCCACCTGCATGCCGGCCAGGATCTGGTCGATGATGCTTTCGGGCACTTCACTGCGCGGGTTGTCGCTGGTGACGAAAACGCCGTCGGCATGCGCCTGGGCGGCCTGCCCCATCAGCGGACGCTTGCTGTTGTCCCGGTCGCCGCCGCAGCCGAACACACACCACAGCTTGCCCTGGCGCTGCCGCGCGGCGGGCTGCAGCGCGCGCAAGGCTTTTTCCAGCGCATCGGGCGTATGGGCATAGTCCACGGCCACCAGAGGCTGACCGGGCTTGACGATCTGCTGCATGCGACCGGGCACGGGCTCCAGATCGGCGCAGGCCTGTACGGCCTGCTCCAGCGTCAGGCCCAGGCAGCGCAGGGTGGCCAGCACCCCGAGCAGATTGGAGACGTTGTACTGACCGACCAGACGCGTATTCATGCGCAGGCTGTGACCGGCTTCCAGCACGGTAAAGCTCAGACCCTCGTCGCCCAGACCGATGTCCTTGGCCTGCAGGCGAGCCGATCCCTGGATGGAGACGCTCCACACATCCATGGCGCGGCCTTGCAGCCTGGCCCAGAGCCTGGCGCCATGCGCATCGTCAATATTGACCACGGCGGCCGGCAGGCCGGGCCAGTCGAACAGTTGGGCCTTGGCCTGCCAGTAGGCATCCATGCTGCCGTGGTAGTCCAGGTGGTCCTGCGTGAAATTGGTGAACAATGCCACGCGAATCTTGCTGCCGTCCAGACGGTGCTCGACGATGCCGATGGACGATGCCTCGATGGCACAGGCGGCAAGACCCTGGTCGGCGTAGCTGCGGAACGCGCGCTGCAGCAACACCGGGTCCGGCGTGGTCATGCCTGTCGACTCCAATGCAGGCGGCACGCCCACACCCAGGGTGCCCACCAGCGCACAGCCGGTGCGTGTGTTCAGCGTCACTTTCGAGAGCGCATGCGCCAGCCACCAGGCTGTGGTGGTCTTGCCGTTGGTGCCGGTCACGGCCAGCACGTCGAGCTCGCCACTGGGATGTGCAAACCATTGGTCGGCAATCAGTCCCGTCGCGGCCTTCAGGCCCTTGAGAGCTGCAATGCTGTCGCCGCTCAGATCGAAGGCCTGCAGACCGTCGGCCTCCACCAGCACGGCGGCGGCGCCCTGCTCCAGAGCCTTGCCCACATAGGCTCGGCCATCAGTGGCAGCACCGGGCCAGGCGACAAAGGCATCGCCGGCCTTGACCTTGCGGCTATCGGTCTGCAGGTCACCCTGCACGCGGCTGCGCAGCCAGGCAACGGCCTCGGCTGCATTGTTCAGGATTTGAATGGGGGTGCTCATAGCACAGGCTCCTCAGCGGGTGCAGCCACGATCTGAGGCTTGACTTCCTTGTCGGGCTGAACGCCCATGAAACGCAATGTCTGCTGGACCACGTCCGCAAACACCGGGCCGGCCACCGTGCCACCGTAGTAGGAACCTGCCGTCGGCTCGTCCACCATCACGGCCACGATGATGCGCGGCTTGTCGATGGGAGCAATGCCCGTGAACCAGGCCCGGTACTTGCCAGCGGCATAGCTCTTGCCCACCTGCTTGCGGGCAGTGCCCGACTTGCCGCCGATGGTGTAGCCCTCGGCCTGGGCCTTCTGGCCGGTACCGCCTGGGCCTGCAGCAAGACGCAGCATGTGCAGCACCGCCTCGGCGTTTTCCTTGGAGATCACACGCACGCCCACCGGAGGCTCGTTCGTTTTCAGAATCGTCGAGGGAATGACATTGCCGTCGTTGGAGAACACGGTGTAGGAACGTGCCATCTGGAACAGCGAGGCCGACAGGCCATAGCCATAGGACATGGTGGCCTGCTCGATAGGCTTCCAGGTCTTCCAGGCACGCAGACGACCCGAGACCGCGCCCGGGAATTGAATCTGCGGCTTCTGGCCGAAGCCCAGCGCACTGAAGTACTCCCACATTTCCTGAGGCGAGAGCTTTTGCGCCACCTTGGTCGCGCCCACGTTGCTGGACTTCTGGATCACGCCCTCCACCGTCAGCGCGCCGTAGTTGTGCGTATCGGTGATGGTGGAGCCCGTCACCGTGTAGCGGCCGGGTGCGGTATCGATGATGGTGCTCGGCTTGACACGCTTGAGCTCCAGGGCTGCGGCCACTGTGATGGGTTTCATGGTCGAACCCGGCTCGAAGGTATCGGTCAGCGCGCGGTTGCGCAGCTGCTCGCCCGTCAGATTCTTGCGATGCCCCGGGTCGTAGCTCGGATAGTTCGCCAGGGCCAGCAGCTCGCCGGTGTGCGCATCCATCACCACCACGCTGCCTGCCTTGGCCTTGAAGGTCTCGACCTGCTGCTTGAGTTTCTGGTAGGCGTAGTACTGGACCTTGCTGTCGATGGACAACTGAATATCTTGCCCATCCTGCGGCGGCACTTCATCGCCCACGCCCTCCACCACGCGGCCCAGACGATCCTTGATCACACGACGCGAGCCAGCCTTGCCGGCTAGTTCCTTGTCGAACGCCAGCTCCATGCCTTCCTGACCATGGTCTTCCACATTGGTGAAGCCCACGATATGCGCCGCAGACTCCCCTTCGGGATACTGGCGCTTGTATTCCTTGCGGTTGTAGATGCCCTTGATATTGAGCGCCACGATCTTCTGGCCCACATCCCAGTCCAGCTGACGCTTTACCCAGACAAAGGTCTTGTCCTCGACATCCAGCTTCTCCATCAGGGAGCGCAGCGGCATGTCCATGAGGCGCGCCACTTCCTTGAGCTTTTGCTGGACCTCAGGGTCCTTCAGATCCACGTCCTCGGGAATGGCCCAGATACTGGCCGCCGGCACGCTGGACGCAAGAATCAGGCCATTGCGATCCAGCAAACGGCCACGGTTGGCCGGCAGCTCCAGAGTACGCGCAAAGCGCACCAGGCCCTGACGCTTGAAGAAGTCGTTGCCGAAGACCTGCACATAGGCTGCACGCGCGCCCAGGCCCACAAAACCCAGCGCCAGCGCAGCCACGATGAACTTGCTGCGCCACAGCGGTGTTTTCGAAGCCAGCAAAGGGCTGGTGGTATAGAGCACGCTGCGTGTCATTGCGCAGTTCCTGCAGCCGTTTCATGCACGTACTGCGTAATGGCCTGAGAAGCCTGCTTCATCTGCAGCTTTTCGCGCGCCAAGGTCTCGATGCGCTGAGGCGCGGCCTGGGCACGCTTTTCCACCTGCAGGCGCAGTTGATCCGTCGCCAGCCGACGCGCCTCTGCCTCGGCGCGGTCCAGCTCGGTGAACAGACGACGCGACTCATACTGGGTATGCACCAGAAAGATGGCGCTGGTCATGACCGCCAGCAGCAGCAGCAGGTTTATGCGCAGCATGGCAGCCCTCCCGCAGCCATGCTCGGAGCGGCATGGCGATGCATCATGCAGGCACCTCGGTGCGTTCGGCGACGCGCATCACGGCGGAACGCGAACGAGGATTGGCATCCACCTCGGCAGCACTGGGCTTGATTCGCTCCAGCGCCTTCAGACGCATGGGCGTGGGAGGCGCAAACGGTGCACGGCGGTCGTAGACCTCCTTGGAATGCTTGGCAATGAACTGCTTGACGATGCGATCTTCCAGCGAATGGAAGCTGATCACGGCCAGACGGCCGCCGGGAGCCAGCACGCGCAGACTGGCTTCTAGCGCTTGCTCAAGCTCTTGAAGTTCGGCATTGATGAAAATCCGAAGAGCCTGGAAGGTCCGTGTTGCCGGGTTTTGCCCAGCCTCGCGGGTCTTGACCGCGCCAGCCACGAGTTGGGCCAGCTCGGCAGTGGTGCGTAATGGGCCCTGGCTTTCGCGCCGAGCAACAATCGCCTTTGCAATGGGGCCAGCAAACCGTTCTTCGCCGTAGTCACGTATCACCTCCGCAATCTGCTGCACTTCCGCATCTTCGAGCCACTCGGCCACGCTCTGACCACGCGTGGTGTCCATGCGCATGTCGAGGGGGCCGTCAAAGCGGAAGCTGAAGCCCCGGTCCGGGTTGTCGATCTGGGGCGAGCTCACCCCCAGGTCCATCAACACCCCCTGCACACTGCCTTCGGGCAGTTCGCCAAGATGGCGAAATCCTTCATGCCGAATCGAAAAACGCGCATCGGTGATGCGCGCCGCCTCAGCAATTGCGTCCGGGTCTTTGTCGAACGCGATCAAGCGCCCGTCCGGCCCCAGCCTTTGCAAAATGAGCCGGGAATGACCGCCTCGACCGAACGTCGCATCGACCCACTGGCCAGCGGGCGGCTCGGCGGCACCACCCAGCAGGGCGTCCACGGCCTCGTCCAGCAAGACGGTGATATGTTGCAACGGCTGATTCACAAGCACTTCCTACAAAACAAAATCCTGGAAAGCCGCCGGCATCGGTTGCTGGCGCGCTTCCGCTTCGCGCATTTCATATGTGGCCTTGTCCCAGACCTCGAAATGCGCCCCCATGCCCAGCATCAAGACCTCTTTGGTCAGACCTGTGGCCTCACGCAACTCGGGCGAAATCAGCAGCCGACCGGTTGCATCCATCTCCGCATCCATGGCATTGCCCAGAAAAATCCGCTTCCACCACTGAGCCGTGATCGGCAGTTGCGCGACGCGTTCGCGAAACTGCAGCCACTCGGGGCGCGGAAACAGCAACAGACAGCCATCGGGATGCTTGGTGAAAGTGACCTGCCCCTCCGCCAAGGACAAAAGGGCGTCACGATGCCGGGTCGGCACTGAGAGCCGCCCCTTTCCATCGAGATTCAGCGAAGACGCCCCTTGAAACACGGCAAGTTACTCCGGTCATCTGGAGCCGCTCGTTCCCTAAAAATGGGCACGAGGGCAGCTTTCACCACTTAATTGCACTTTTTTGCACTGTATCAGCAATTTAAGGTGAATCCAAACCCGAAGGAACAATTATTTGCAATGAAATCAAGCACTTAGAGAGAAAAAGAAAAGCCTTATCCTGAAAATACCTTTCCTTTACAAGCACTTAGCAAAGTCAATGCAAGTGGACTCTCATTAGGAGGCGTCAATTGCAACCATTCAATTCAATGGAAAGAACTGATTTAAGTCTCGACCTTCTCCTACAAACGCAAACTGCCCGCACAGGCGGGCAGCTCGCTTCAAGCGCTCGGTTCTTCAAAGAATGAAGCGCGACAGATCCTCATCCTTGCTCAGCACCTGCAGGCGCTGATCCACATAGGCTGCATCGATCACCACGGTCTGACCCGAAAGCTTGGCCGCATCGAAGCTGACTTCGTCAAGCAGACGCTCCATCACTGTGGACAGACGCCGTGCACCGATGTTTTCGGTACTCTCGTTGACGTCAAAGGCAATCGTTGCCAGACGCGTGATGCCCTCGGGCTTGAACTCCAGAGTCACGCCTTCGGTCGCCAGCAGCGCCTGATATTGCTTGACCAGGGAGGCGTGAGTCTGCATCAGAATCGCCTCGAAGTCCTGTACCGACAGAGATTCCAGTTCCACGCGAATGGGAAAGCGCCCCTGCAGCTCGGGAATCAGATCGCTGGGCTTGGACAGGTGGAAAGCACCCGAGGCGATGAACAGAATGTGGTCTGTCTTGACCACACCGTACTTGGTCGAGACGCTGGTACCTTCGACCAAGGGCAGCAAGTCGCGCTGCACACCCTGACGCGATACATCGGAGCCACTGGTTTCCTGGCGCGTCGCCACCTTGTCGATTTCGTCGATGAAGACAATGCCGTTTTGCTCGGCATTGGCAATGGCGCGGGTCTTGACGTCTTCCTCATTGACCATCTTTGCCGCTTCCTCATCGGTCAGCAGCTTCAGGGCCTCGGCGATCTTGAGCTTGCGCGTCTTGCGCTTTTCCTGGCCCATATGGCTGAACATGCCACGCAGCTGCTCGGCCATCTCTTCCATGCCCTGGGGGCCCATGATCTGCACCTGAGGCATCTGCTCGGCGATGTCGATCTCGATCTCCTTGTCGTCAAGCTGTCCTTCGCGCAACTTCTTGCGGAAAACCTGACGCGCCGTGTTGTCCGCGGGTACTTCGCCGGTGCGGGCCTGCGGGATCAGCACATCGAGAATGCGCTCCTCGGCAGCATCTTCGGCACGGGCACGCATCTTCTTCATGTCCGACTCGCGCGTCTGCTTGACGGCAACTTCGGCCAGATCGCGGATGATGGCGTCCACATCCTTGCCCACATAGCCCACTTCGGTGAACTTGGTTGCTTCGACCTTGATGAAGGGAGCATCGGCGAGTTTTGCCAGGCGGCGGGCAATCTCCGTCTTGCCCACGCCCGTGGGGCCGATCATCAGAATGTTCTTCGGTGTGATTTCCTGGCGCAGGCCCTCGGGCACCTGCTGGCGGCGCCAGCGATTGCGCAATGCAATCGACACCGCGCGCTTGGCACCATGCTGGCCGACGATGTGCTTGTCAAGCTCGGAGACGATCTCCTGGGGAGTCATGGCAGAAGACATGTGAATTCTCAGTCAAATATGCCCCTAGCGCCCATCCATAAAGCGCCAGCAGCTATCAATTCGGATAGACGAGTGCTTACAGCGTCTCGATCGTGTGATTCATATTGGTGTAGATGCACAGCTCGCCGGCAATCGCCAGGGATTTGCGCACCACATCTTCGGCCGACAGCTCGGTGTTGTTGAGCAAGGCCTTGGCTGCGGAATGCGCATAGGCGCCGCCGGAGCCGATGGCCACAATGCCCTGCTCGGGCTCCAGAACGTCGCCATTGCCGGTAATGATGAGCGAGGTCGTCGCATCGGCCACGGCCAGCATGGCTTCAAGCTTGCGCAGCACACGGTCGGTACGCCACTCCTTGGTCAGCTCGATCGCGGCGCGGGTCAGGTTGCCCTGGTGTTTTTCCAGCTTGGCCTCGAAGCGCTCGAACAGCGTGAAGGCATCTGCGGTTGCCCCCGCAAAGCCCGCCAGCACCTTGCCGTGATAGAGCTTGCGCACCTTGCGCGCCGTGCCCTTGATGACGATATTGCCCAATGTGACCTGACCATCACCGCCGATGGCGACTTGCACGCCCTCGGGAGTCTGGCGGCGCACGCTCAAAATGGTGGTGCCGTGAAACTGTTCCATCTGGAGCAGATGGGGACAGACAAGATCGACCTCAAGAGGCCCAGAAAAATTAAATTTGCAGCGCTTGCTGTGGACAAGGCCTCAAACGGCCCGATTCCAGCCGGAGACGCGGTCTCTTGGGGGAAGGCGGCATAGCCTCTCAGGGAGCTAGTCCCTCCTTGGGATCACCTGTGCATGTTCCTGAATGCCAACAACATTGAAGAACACCGCCAGCAACTGGTGCAACTGACTGAACTGCAACACATGACCCAGCTCCTGCATCTGCGCAGCCCAGTTCAGCACCGAGCCTGCGGCAGCAAAGTCCATGCGCACCAGGCGCGCGCAGTCAATGGCGATGGCTTCGCCAAGCTTGGCCTTTTCCTGAACCTCGGCCAGCCAGGGCAATGCATCGCCGTCGATCACGCCTTGCAGCGCAAAACGCGGCTGATGCTCCTTCCAGAGCATGCCGGGCTGAATCGTCTCCGGCCCCAAGAGCCGGCTATCCTTGGCACGCAGGTTCTGCGCCTGCCCTTCATTCGAATACGCACAGACCGGATCGTCCCACGAGGGTGGCGACAGCTCGTAGGTCACGCAATAGTCCAGCGCCGTCAGCTCAAATTCGTCCTGCAGATGCATCAGGCGCTGCATGGCCAGACGCAAATACCACCAGTCCTGATCGACGGCTCGATCACCGGAAGGGGTGTGCTTGCTGAGCACGGCCTGCAATCTTTCATGACCGGCAAAAACCAGTGATCCCTTTTCGTCGGCCCATCGATGTGCCGCATCCAGCAGCGGCTTCTTCACGCTGGGGTCGAGGCTCTCCAGAACGCTCCAGTCCATGACCGAGCTGCCGACGCTGCGCGCCTTGCTGGCCAGCAGCGCCTTGAAGCCAGGCTCATCCAAATGCACAGGAGCCTGCCAGCGAAAACCGGTCGGCACTGCTGCGGCATCCGGCGCGGTTTCGCTAAGCCTGCCCGCCTGCTGCGGCATCACAAACCATTGCGGTGCCGAACGACCGAAGCGCGCCACAAAGTCCATGGCAGCGTCTTCAAACTGAGCCTGCATGCCTGCTGCGCGGTACATGTCCAGCAGTGCCAGCCAGACCTGCAACTGCGCCGGCGTATCCTGAGCACGCTCGGCAATCAAGGCCTTGAGGCTGGTCTCGGCTGCGACGCTGTCACCGCTGGCAAAGACAATCGCAGCATCCTCCAGCGCGGCATCATGCTCGAAGCGCGCAAAGGACGGCGGAACCATGTTGATATCGGTTGGAGCGGAGACCTCGGTCGTGGCAAACGCCGGTGAAAAGTCTGTCTCGCCACGCAGGCCCGGCAAAGCAACAGGATTGCCCTGCCGCCCCGATTGCGGCAGCTCCAGATCGCTTGGCAACACATCCTGAAGCAGCGGCAACGTGCTGATCGAAAGCGGCTGGCTTTTAAATACCGAAGGCATGCTGCCTCCGCCCTCGGGCAGTTGCAGCGGCATGGTGGCGGCATCAGCGGCCAGCTTGCCGCGCCACCATTGCTGGGCCATCTGCGCTTCGATCTCGTCGATCTTCTTGATGGTTTCTGCGCGCTCGCCCGGCACGGAGCTTTGGGCAGTCTGCAAAAAAGAGGAAGGTGCCAGTGGGGTCGGCGTCTCGAGCGGAGCCCTGGCAGTCACTGCCGTCTTGGACAGCTGAGCCTGACGCAGCTTGCGCAGCTGGTCAAACTCGCGCTTTCGCACAAAGTCGTTCTGGCGCTTGCGCTCCAGCATCTCCTTTAGCGCCTGCTTGCTGTACTGGCTTTCTTCGCTTTCCTGGTTGAGATTTTCCAAATCGGACCAATTCACGGTCGGGTGGCGCACGAAACGCACCACCTTGGACAGCAACCCTCCCGACTTGTTTTCTTCTTTCACCATGGTCCTCTACTTTGCTGCCTGCAGCCCCGCCAACGCCTGACGCAGATCAATCGCCGTACATCTTCTGCTTGAGTTCACGGCGCTGCTGGGCTTCCAGCGACAGTGTAGCCGTGGGGCGAGCCAGCAGCCGTCCCACTCCGATGGGCTCGCCGGTTTCGTCGCAGTAGCCGTAGTCGCCGGCATCGATGCGGGCAATGGACTGGTCGATCTTCTTGAGCAGCTTGCGCTCGCGGTCACGGGTGCGCAACTCGAGAGCGTGCTCTTCCTCAATGGTGGCACGATCGGCAGGATCGGGCACCACGACGGTGTCTTCACGCAGGTTTTCCGCAGTCTCACCCGCGTTCACATGCATATCGTTCTTGAGCGCGACCAGCTTGCGACGGAAGTAGGCCAACTGGGCGTCGTTCATGTAATCGTCATCAGACATGGCCAGCACTTCAGCATCGGTCAGCTCCTCTACCGACTTGGTCTTCCAGGCGTTGGCCAGCTTGGGATCTTTCTTGGGCACAGCTTGCTTTGTGTTGGTCATTGCTTTCGTATCTCTCATGGTTGCCGCAGCCTTGACTGCCGAAGCTGCCAAGGACGTAACATCTGTTTCAGGCTGCCGCGCTGGAGGCGATGCAGAACGCTTGGATCTGGACGATTTGGAAGATTCTCCCGCTGCTGCAGGTACCAGCACTGGGTTGTTCAACGCGGCGTCCACCAAAGAGGTCTCGACGCTGCGGGGGTGCACAGCCGCTGCCGCAGCTTTGGCTGCAGCCTTGGGCAGATTACTTTTCACAGCGGTCACGTCCTGTCTCCTTACAGTACAGAGCCCTTGCAGGGCCGGATTGCTCCAACACCCTCTTTAGGGCCGGCATTGTAGCCACGCCAGTCCCCCCAGCCCGGCTCCGTTGCACATACCCCACAATTTGCAACAAAGCCTGCGCCTGTTTCGGTCAGTTTGCGAGAAATAACAGACAAACAAAACGGCCTGCTTGGCAGGCCGTCAGTCATTGTCAGCAAACCGTTAGCTTTCGCCGAAACAGCCCCCAAACCCAGGGTTTACACCAAACATTGATCCAGTCCCTGGCGAAGAATGTCCTGCGGCAGGTCGATGCCGATGAAGACCATTTTGCTGACTCGCTTTTCATCGGCTTCCCACTCGGGGCCCAGATCGCTGCCCATGAGCTGGTGCACGCCCTGGAAGATGACCTTGCGGCTGGTGCCCTTCATGTCGAGCACGCCCTTGTAGCGCAGCATCTTGGGGCCGTAGATATTGACGATGGCGCCCAGGAAGTCTTCCAGCTTGGCCGGGTCGAACGCGCGATCGGCGCGGTAGACAAAGCTCTTCACGTCATCGTCGTGATGATGGTGATGCGGGTGATTGCAGTGCTCGCCATGCTCGTGGTCATGGTGGTCGTGGCCGCAATGCTCGTCGTGCTGGTGTTCATGATCGTGTTCGCATTGGCCATGGTCATGGTCGCAAGCGCTGTGGTCGTGATGATCGTGGTCGTGATCATCTTCCTTGAGGAAATCAGGGTCGATGTCCAGCTTGGCGTTCAGGTTGAAGCCACGCAGGTCGAACACTTCGCTCAGGGGCACATCGCCAAAATGAACGGCACGGATGGGCGCGCGCGGGTTCATGTGCTTGAGGCGATGGATCAGCGCCTCCTTTTCCGCATCCGTCACCAGATCGGTCTTGGACAGGAACATCTGGTCGGCAAAGCCCACCTGACGGCGCGCTTCCTGGCGATCGTCGAGTTGCTGATTGGCATGCTTGGCATCCACCAGAGTGATGATGGAGTCGATCAGATAGGTCTCGGCGATCTCGTCATCCATGAAGAAGGTCTGGGCCACGGGACCGGGATCGGCCAGGCCGGTGGTCTCGATCACGATGCGGTCGAAGTCCACCTGCCCCTTGCGGCGCTTGGCGGCCAGCAACTGCAAAGCCTCACGCAGGTCTTCACGGATGGTGCAGCAGATGCAGCCGTTGCTCATCTGCAGGATCTGTTCTTTGGATTCGGTCTTGAGAATGTCGGTGTCGATGTTCTCCTCGCCGAACTCGTTCTCGATCACGGCAATCTTCATGCCGTGGGATTCGTGCAGCACGCGCTTGAGCAGCGTGGTCTTGCCCGAGCCCAGAAAGCCCGTGAGGATGGTGACAGGAATGAGAGCCATGCGTTGAAACCTCTTGCTGCGGCCAGCCGCCACATGCGGCTGTCCAAAAAACACGGGCGGCGCATCCCTATGCGCGCTCCGGTGATAACAGCTGGGGAGTGTAGCGGTGCTTTCAAGCGCGCATGGGCAGCAGGGATGGCAGAAATTTCAGCAAAAAATCACCTCCATCACATACTCAACAATCACTTCAAGCTATCAAATCAGGACTCTTCAGTTTTGCTCTTCGTCGTCCGGCACGCGCAATGGAGCGGGCGTCTCTCCGACGCTGCTGCGCTGCGCACGCGGGTGGGCTTTTTCATAAGCCTGGGCCAGATGCTGGAAATCCAGCCGCGTATATATCTGCGTGGTGGCAATGCTGGAATGCCCGAGCAGCTCCTGCACGGCACGCAGATCGCCACTGGACTGCAGCATATGACTGGCAAAGGAGTGACGCAGCACATGCGGGTGCACGCCAGTCGCAAGCCCCGCCTGCTGGCCTCGCTGCTTGAGTCGTGACCAGACCGACTGGGCGCTGAGCCGCTCGCCCCGGCGGCCGACGAACAAGGCCGCTTCATCCTGTGCCTTGAGCTGTGCGGTCCCGACCAGCGCGCTGCTGCGCAGCGCCAGCCAGCGCTGCAAGGCCTCGATCGCCATGCGCCCCACGGGCACAATGCGGCGCTTGCTGCCCTTGCCCTGAACATGGGCGTCACCCGCCTCTAGATCAATCCAGCCCCTGCCTTCATGCCGGCTCTGCTGGTCGGGCCGTAGATCCAGCCCCGCCAGTTCGGCCACACGCAGGCCACAGCTGTAGAGCAGCTCGGTCATGGCGACGTCACGCGCCTCCATCCATGGATCAGCTTCGGGGTTCTGAAAACTGGCCAGTTGCACGGCATCGTCCACAGCCAGAGCCTTGGGAAGAGGCTTGGCAGCTTTGGGGCCGCGCACGCCCTCCACGGGGTTGAAAGGCACCAGCTCCCGCTGGGCCGCCCAGCGGAAAAAGCTGCGCCAGCCCGAAAGAATCAGTGCGATACCGCGTGCACTGCGGCCGGCGCCATGCATTTGCGCAGCAAAGCGGCGAATATGCGAGGGTTGCAGTGTCAAAAGCTCCTGAGCTGCCGCCTGTGCAAAGCTCTGCAGCTTTATCAGGTCCAGCGCATACAGCGTATGCGTGCGCTCGGCCAGGCGCTTTTGCACACGCACATGCTCCAGATAGCTGTGGACAACTTCCGGAAGCTGCGCGTACTGCTCCTCAAAAGAGGGCTGCTCGCGCTCTTGCATCGGTATCTACCCCCTTTTGCAGCCTCAGCCGTGCGCCAGCGTCAGCGCAGGAGCGCGCATGCGCGAGAGCGAGGCACTGGCCAGCTCGGAGATGCGTGAAAGGAATTCAAGACCCATGGTGGCATCGAAGCGCAGCGGGTCGGGCGATCCCAGCACCAGCATGCCAAAGGCGTTGGAAGTGCTGTCCATGGCACCGTCATGCAGGGTCAGCAGCGCGACCGACTGCACCGCATTGGGGTTGGGCAGCCAGGTCACGGGTTCGAAGCCCATATTGGGGCCGCAGAACGGCATGGTCAGCGACGAAGCAAAGGCCTTGGCATCATCGCTCACTCCCATGGTGTAGACGGTGCCGCTGTGCGCACCCGCCACATTCCACAGACGCAGTGCGACCTGGGGGACATCAAACGTGTGCTGCAGGCTGGCGGTGAGCGCATGAGGCAGCTCACGCAGGTCCTGCACCCTGACCAGGGCGTGGGTCCACTGATGAATCTTGTTGGCGATGGAAGCGTTCTCGCTGCCATGGCGCACCATGTCCATTATGCGATGCTCCAGACCCTTGATCTTTTCGCGCAGCATCTCGGCCTGACGTTCCTGCAGGCTGACGGCACGTGGGCCATGGCCGCTGATCAAACGCACGCCTGTCAGCATCTCGGCATGGCGCTCGAAGAAATCGGGGTTTTCCTGGAGGTAGTCGGCAATCGACTCTTCGGTCATGGCGGTATCGGTCAAGCTGTTCATAAGGTATCAGGTATGTCGATCTGGCCTTCAAAAACAAATTCGGCAGGGCCGGTCATGCGCACGCGATCGTGCGCACCGCCAGTCCATTCAATGGTCAGCAGACCGCCGCGGGTATGCACATCGACGCGCTGGTCGAGCAGGCCCCAGCCAATGCCGGCCACCACGGCGGCACAAGCCCCCGTACCGCAGGCCAGGGTCTCGCCGGCACCACGTTCATAGACACGCAAGCGGACCTCACCGCGGTTGAGGATCTGCATGAAGCCGGCGTTCACACGCTGAGGAAAACGGGCATGGTTCTCGATCAGCGGGCCATGCAACTCCACCAAAGCGGCATTCACATCCTCCACCAGCTGCACCGCATGCGGATTGCCCATGGAAACGGCTGCTATCCAGACTGTAGCCGGCTGCAAAGGCGTATCAAGCGTCAGAGGCCATTTTTGCGTCGAACCCAGAGTCTCGGCCTGCAGGCCGTCGGTCGTGAACGGCACCTTGGCCGGATCCAGCTGAGGCGCCCCCATATCGACCGTGACGCGGCCATTGCCATGAATTTCGGGGGCGATGACGCCCGAGAGGGTCTGTACGCGGATCACGCTCTTGTCGGTCAGACCCTTGTCATGCACATAGCGCGCAAAACAGCGTGCGCCATTTCCGCACTGCTCGACCTCGCCACCGTCGGCGTTGTGGATTACATATTCAAAGTCCACGCCCTCTGCGGGTGCCGGGCGCACCGTCAGGATCTGGTCGGCGCCCACGCCAAAGTGACGATTGGCCAGGTAGCGGTACTGGGCGGTGCTCAAGCCCAGGCGAGCCTGGGTTTCGTCGAGCACGACAAAGTCGTTGCCCGCACCTTGCATCTTGGTAAAGCGAATCTGCATGATGCCGCACATTATCGCGCCGGGCGCAGGATCTGCGCCATGCCATGGGATCAGCGATACAGCTTTTGCAACAACTCCATGAGCTGCACCTGCTCGGCAGCACTCAGATGCCCGATGGCACGGGTCTCGCTGCTCTTGAGCTCGGGCTCGGCCGTATCCACCAGTTCGCGCCCTGCCCCGGTCAGGTACAGACCCGTGGCGCGGCCGTCTCGCGGGTGCGGACGCCGTTCCAGAAAGCCGCGTTTGCCCAGCGCATCGATCATGCCCACCATATTCGGTGGCAGCACGGCCAGTTGCTGACAGAGCTGGCGCGAGGTGATACCCGGATTGCTGCCCACCAGAGACAGCACGGAGAACTCGACGATCTTGAGGTCAAAACGCTCCATGCAGCGCATGAAAACACCCACCAGAGCCAGCGAGGCGCGCCTGGCGTTGTAGCCCAGCAGGGACTCCAGAAAGCTGGCATCGACCTGATCGACGGCAAAAACCTCGGCACTGTCCCTGGGCTCCTGCCCCGAGCCAGGGAGATCCAAGCCAGCCTCTCTGGAGCGCGTGCCGCGCAAAGAGCGTACAGGTTTGGAGTCTGGTTCAGCAGTCTTGTGAGCGAGCATTGGCGATGTCAACTTCGAAGGCAAAAGAGCAATCCAGGAGCACGATGAAAAGACCGCAATTGTGCCGGTATTGCTCGCATCTTGCAGCCATTTTGATCAATGCGCGGAGGTGAACAGCTGGTTGCCGTGTACGACGGAAGCCTGCGCCCACTGCGCCTTCATCAGAGTCAGACGCCAGTCCATTTCGGGCAATATGCGCTGCTGCACCTGCTTGCAGGGGCCTCGCCACCGCTCACTATCGCCCCCCGCTGTGGCAGCAACACGTGCCCACGCCCAGCCCAGCAGCACCACGGCCACGCAGCGCAGATAGTCGTCGGCCACGCGCCAGGCCAGGGTGTCATCTTCCTTGCAGGCCTGCGCCAGCACCGTGGTGAAGTAGCGCAGCTGGGCCAGGCAGCGCAGCACTTCTGCATCCAGCGCCCGACCTGCATCCAGGCTGTTGCGCAAAGTCAGCAGCCATTGCCCCATGGCCTGACCACCGTCCGGCAGCACCTTGCGCACCAGCAGATCGATGGCCTGAATTTCATTCGTGCCTTCGTAAATCATGGCCACGCGCGAATCACGCACGATCTGCTCTATGCCCCACTCGCGGATGTAGCCATGGCCGCCGAATACCTGCAGGCAGGCGCTGGAGCCCTCGAACGCCTGCTGGGTCCAGGCGGCCTTGAGCACGGGCGTGATCAGGCTGCACCACTGCTGGGCCTGCTCGCGCTCACGAGCGCTTTCGTCATGTCGCGCCACATCGAGATAGATACCGGTCTGGTAGGCCAACACACGCCCCCCATCCACCCAGGCACGCTGCAGATCGAGCGTGCGGCGAATGGCCGGATGCTCGATGATCAGATCTGCTGCATCGCCTGCCCCACGCGAGGCCGGCACCGCCCCTGGCGCTCGCATCTGGCGGCGCTCCAGCGCATAGGCATGGGCCTTCTGCCATGCCGCGTCCAGCAGCCCAATGCCCTGCAGCGCCACATGCAGGCGCGCGGCATTCATCATGACAAACATGGCGTTCAGACCCGCTCCGGGCTGGCCTATCAACCAGCCTGCAGCCCCATCAAAGCGCATCACGCAGGTAGGGCTGCCATGCAGTCCCATTTTTTCCTCGATACGCTCGCAGACCACGTGGTTGCATTCACCATCGGGCAAAACCTTGGGCACAAGAAACAGCGACAAGCCCTTGGGCCCTGCCGGGGCCCCGGGCAGCCGCGCCAGCACCAGATGCACGATGTTATCGGTCAGATCATGCTCGCCGCCCGAAATGAAAATCTTGCGGCCGCTGATCTCGAAGCACTCGCCCAGCTCGGATTCGCCAACCGGCACGGCTTGCGTGCGCACCTGCCCCAGGTCGCTGCCCGCATGGGCCTCCGTCAGACACATGGTCGCCAGCCATTCACCGCTGGCCACCTTGGGCAGATAGGCGGCCTTGAGCGCATCGCTGCCATGGTGCTTGAGGCACTCATAAGCACCATGCAGCAGGCCCGGCGCCATGGTCCAGCCATGGTTGGCGGCACTCAGCCATTCGTACAGCACGCCTTCCAGCACCCAGGGCAGCCCCTGGCCGCCATCCTCCTCGGCACAGGCCAGTGCAGGCCAGCCGGCCCGCCAGAAGTCCTGATATGCCTGGGCAAATCCAGGCGGCGTGGTGACCTTGCCCGCTGCAAACTGCACGCCGACCTCATCGCCTTCGCGCGACAGCGGCGCCACCACCTCGCCCACCCATTTGCCGGCCTCCTCCAGCACCTGCTGCATCAGCCCCCGGTCCGTTGCCGCATGCGCCGGCAGGCGCTGCAATTGCTCATCGGCCTTGAGCACATCAAATAGAAGAAACGCGTTATCGGCACTGAGGGGCAAATAGGACATACAAAACCGGCTGCGTTTGCAGCAAAAACTCAACCAAAACGCGGGCTATGCAAGAAGCGCAACCCTATAGTCAGAGGCGCCCAGCAAGAGCCGCCTCGCGGCGATGGCGCCGTCCCCCTCAGGGGGAACGGCGCAGCCGTTCAGGGGGTCTCAAGTATCCGCAGTAAAGCCAATCTGCTTGACCAGCGGTCCCCATCGCTCAAATTCGGACTGCTGCGAACGGGCCATCTCCTCAGGCGTGGAACTGGTGGCAATCAGGCCGACCACACCCACGCTTTCCTTGAGCGCGTCGCTCTTGAGCGCTGCCGTGATGGCCGCATGGGCGCGTGCACGCACATCGGCGGGCGTCTTGGCATTGGCATAGAAGCCAAACCACTCTTCGGCCGTCAGATCGGCAAAGCCCTGCTCGGCAAAGGTGGGCACATTGGGCAGATAGGGGTTGCGCTGCGGGCCGCTGGTGGCCAGCACGCGCAGCTTGCCGGCCTTGTAATAGCTCAGATAGTCGCCGCACGTGCCCATGATGGCCGCGATCTGACCGCCCACGACGTCCGAGACGCCGGGTGCCATGCCGCGATATGGCGCATGGCTGAGCCTCACGCCGGAGCGCAGACTCAGCAGCGCCCCCAGCAGATGCGGCTGACTGCCGGCACCGGGGCTGCCGAAGCTGGCCTTGTCGGGATTGTTCTTGCACCAGGCCAGGAAGTCCTTGAGCGTCGTCACCTCGGCCGGCACGGCGGGGCCGACAGCCAGCCCGTGGTGCATGATGGCTCCAATCGAAATCGGCTCGAAATCCTTGGCCTGATAGCTCAGCTTGCTGTAGATGTGCGGGTAGATGGAGAAGGCCGAGACCTGGGACAGTGCAATCACCGAGCCATCCCCTACGGAGTTGCGCAGATTCTCCAGCGCGATGCGGCCACCGGCTCCGGGCTTGTTTTCCACCACGCCCATGTTCTTGGAGTAGCTGCTGCCGCCCATTTTTTCGGCCACACGGCGCGCCACCGAGTCACCGGCACTGCCTGCGGGAAAGCCATAAAGAATGCGCACCTGCTCCAGCGGGCCACCGCCCTGGGCATAGGCGCTGCGGCTGATACCACCGAATGCGGCCAGCGCTGCACCAGCGCCCAGGCCTTTGACGAAATTGCGACGACCTTGCATGACTTGTCTCCTGCTTGAAATACGGACTCTTCGGTCCTGTGGAATCAATACACGTCTCGATAGCAAACCAGCGGGCTGTCGCCAGCCCGCCCTGCCTCAGCGCGGAGCCATGCGCAGCGCACCATCCAGACGAATCACCTCGCCATTGAGATGATCGTTGTGCACGATATGCACGGCCAGATCGGCAAACTCCGAAGGCTTGCCCAGGCGCGAAGGAAAGGGAATGGATGCCGCCAGCGACTGCTGCACAGGCTCGGGCAGCTCCTTCATCAACGGCGTGGCGAACAGGCCTGGCGCCACGGTGCAGACACGAATGCCGTGCTGGGCCAGATCACGCGCCATGGGCAGCGTCATGCCGACCAGGCCGCCCTTGGATGCGCTGTAAGCCTGCTGTCCCACCTGGCCGTCAAAGGCAGCCACCGAGGCGGTGTAGAGAATCACGCCGCGCGCGCCATCCTCCAGCGCCGCCAGCTTGGCGCAGCGTGCGGCAAACAGCCGCGTCATGTTGTAGCTGCCGACAAGGTTGACGCGAATCACTCGCTCAAAGTCTTCCAGCGGTGCGGGCTCGCCATCGCGGCCGATCACGCGCTTGGCCGTGCCGATGCCGGCCACATTCATGAGAATGCGCGCATCGCCGCCCCATTGCTCGCGAACGGCATCCAGCGCGGCCGTGACGCTGGCCGCATCGCAGATGTCGCTCTCCAGCGCCAGTCCGCCGATCTCGGCAGCCACCACCTTGGCCTTGTCGAGCTGACGATCCAGCACAGCAACCCTGGCGCCTGCGGCAGCCAGCGCACGCGCCGTGGCTTCGCCTAGGCCCGAGGCACCGCCGGTGACGATGGCAATCTGATCCTGAACTTGCATATCACTATCCTTTTAAAAGCTGCTTGCGCTTTCTGTCATTGGGCTCAAGCCTGTTCTGGCTCAGAGACTGGGCTTCAGGATCAGGGCCAGCGTTTCGTCGTACAGGCCTGCCACCACATCGGCGCGATGCTGGAGCACGGCACGCTGGTTGATGGAGCCCTTGTCCGTGACTTCGCCCAGGTCCAGCGAGGGCGCCCTGATCGCCGCCACTGCCCGCGCAATGCGAGTGGCACTGCCGGTGGCCGTCTGCGCCAGCTGGTTCAGAACCATCTGCAGATGCTGCTGCACGGGTTGGCTGTGCATGATCTGCTCCAGCGTCGCCCCCGCGTCCAGGCCGCTTAAGGCCGCACAGGCCGGGGTCCCGAAAATGATGGCGCCGACCTCCTTGCGATCCAGGCCGGTCAGCACCACATCCTGGATATAGGGCGCGCCGGCATGGATGATCCTGGCCCGCAGCGGCCCCACGTTGACGAATGTGCCCGTGGCCAGCTTGAAGTCTTCGGCAATGCGGCCGTCAAAGCGCAGACCCTGGTTGCGATCCTGCGGGTCGCGCCACTGCACGGCGTCTCCGGAGCGGAAAAATCCGTCCTCGTCAAACGCCTCTGCCGTGGCTTCGGGTGCGCGCCAGTAGCCGGGCGTGACGTTCGGTCCGCGGTAGCGCACCTCCAGCTTGCCATCCACAGGCGCCAGCTTGAGCTCCAGACCCGGCACGGGCACGCCCAGGTCTCCCGAGCGCACATCGGGACGGTTGATGAACAGGGCCGAGGGCGAGGACTCGGTCATGCCCAGGCCCGTGCCCATCACGATGCGCTCGCCGCACTCGGCCTCCTGCGTGCGGTGCAGACTATCCCAGACGGGCTGCGCCAGAGAGGCTCCGGCGTAGAAGAACATCTTGACGCGCTTGAGCAGGCTGCTGCGCAACTGCGCATCGCTCTCCATGGCACGGGCGATGTATTCGAAGCCCGTGGGTACGTTGAAGTAAACGGTGGGAGAGATGTCGCGCAGATTGCGCAGCGTCTCGGCAATGCCCGCCGCCGTAGGCTTGCCCTCGTCGATATAGACAGTGCCGCCGTGATAGAGCGCGAGGCCGATGTTCTTGTTGCCTCCGAAAGTGTGATTCCAGGGCAGCCAGTCCACCAGCACGGGCGGGCCTTTGACCATATCGGGCATGGTCTGGGCAATCTGCTGCTGGTTGGCGCACCACATTCCATGGGTGTTGATCACGGCCTTGGGCAGCTTGGTCGATCCCGAGGTGAACAGGAACTTGGTGATGGTGTCGGGCCCGGTGGCCTGCATGGCGGCATCCACCGCAGCTGTAGGCTCGGTTGCCAGCAGGTCGGCAAACAAGGTGCAGGTCCGGGCATCGACGGCCGGCTTGCGGTAAACCACCTCACAGCCCTCGGGCAGCACGGCGCGTACCGCCTTGTCATAACGCGCCGCATCGGCAGCAAAGATCAGGCCTGGCGTGAGCGTATCGACCACATGGCGCAGCTTGGCGTAATCGGTGCTGACCAGTGAATAGGCCGTGGAAACCGAGCAATAGGGCACGCCTGCATACAGGCAACCCATGGCCAGCATGGCATGGTCGAGATCGTTCTCGCTGAGGATGATGACGGGACGCTCTGCCGAGAGCTTTCTGTCCAGCAAGGACTGCGCAATGCAGCGCGCCGCTGCCAGCGTCTGGGCATAGTCGATGCGTTGCCAATCACCGGTGCTGCCGTCGGCCAGTCGTTGCCGCTGGGCAATGAAGGTCTGCTGCGGCGTGGTCTGCGCCCAGTGCACCAGCCTGTCAGTCATGCGTGCTGCGTGCTCTGCCAGCTCCCGGTCGGAGCGCACGTAGAAAGTGCCGTCGCCTGCCTCCCTGACCTGGATGCTGCGCACGCCGAACTCCAGCTCACGGTAGCGGGGCCTGCCCCCCTCTACCACCTGGCCGAGGGCCTGCATGGCTGTGTTTGTCTCCTGCATTGTCTTTGTCTCCACAGCGTTGTTTTTTGAGAGTGCTTTCAGTCCTTGCTGACCTTGGCGGCCCGCCCGGACAGAAATTCCTGCAAACGGAACTTGGCTTCTGGCGCGCTCTGCGCCACGGCAGCCATCAGAGCTTCTGTCATCAGCCCCTGATCGGCGGGCTGATCGGCAATCCTGGGCAACGCGTGCATCAGGGCGTAATTGGTCATGGGGGCGTTTTCGGCAATGCGCAGCGCCAGCTCCACGGCCTTGTCCAATGCATGTCCTTCGGGCACCAGATATTGCGACAGACCAATGCGCTCACCCTCTTCGGCCTTGTACACACGGCCCGTGAACATCATGTCGGCCATGCGTGCGGCTCCGATCAGGCGCGGGATGCGCACCGAGCCGCCACCGCCGACGAAAATGCCGCGCGAACCTTCGGGCAAGGCATAGAAAGTACTGCTGTCGGCCACACGGATATGGCAGGCGCTGGCCAGCTCCAGGCCGCCCCCCACCACGGCACCATGCAGGGCGGCGACCACGGGCACCGCGCCGAACTGCACCTGGCGCAGCGCCTCATGCCACATGCGTGAGTGCAGAACGCCCTGGGCCGCATCGCGTTCGCTGAGCTCGCTCAGATCCAGGCCGGCGCAGAAATGCGGTCCATCGCCATCCACCACTGCAGCGCGCACGCTGGCGGGCAGATTCATGAATACATCGCGCAGACCCAGCACCAGCCCATCGGACAAGGCGTTGCGCTTGGCGGCACGCATCAGGCGAATGACGGCAACCTGTTCGGCTTCGCCACGGAACTCAACTGCAATTTCTTTATGAGTCATAACCATTCCTTTTGCATCATTATTGTTATTTCAAATAACTAAATGCAAGACATCCTCGGCCGTTTGCTCTCAGTGCTTTCCCCGATTCGCGCAGCAGGAGTGCACAACTAGTCCAGGTGTGACATTCACGAACGCGGCGACTTCGCATAATGTGACCTCATGACATCACCCAGCCAGCCCCGCCCCAGCCAGTTGCTTCAGCCCCAGCGCGCGCCAGTTCCCGCGCGCGATGCTTCCACGCTTTTGTTGCTGCGCGACTGCGCCGATGGCAATGGTTTTGAAGTGCTGATGACAAGGCGTGCAGATCAAGGCATCTTTGCCAATGCCTATGTTTTCCCCGGCGGCGGCCAGGAAGATGAAGATGCAGCCCCAGCCAGTCATGCGCTGGCGCGCGTGCGCCCCAGCATGATCGCCGAGGCGGGACATGAACGCATTACCCAGGCTCTGGCAGGCATTCGCGAGACTTTTGAGGAGCTGGGCATCCTGCTGGCCTATGACCAGGCCGGCCAACCCGTTCCACCGGCCCAGGTTCAGCAACTGGACCGCAAGGCATCGCTGTATGAGCAATGCCGCGCGCGCGGCTGGACGCTGGCCGTGGACCAGCTCTGGTATCTGGCCCACTGGACCGCACCACTGGACCTGCCCAAGCGCTTTAACGTGCCGTTCTTTGTAGCCCGCATGCCCGAAGGCCAGACGGCGGTGGCCGACGAAACCGAGCAGTTCGAGCCCACCTGGATTTCTCCGCAGGATGCGATTGCGCGCTTTGAAGAGAAAAAGCTGTTCATCCTCTTTCCCACCCAGCGTACATTGCAGCGCATCGCTCACCAGCCCGATACCCAGGCCGTGATCAATGCCCTGCTAGGCGAGAAGCCGCTGTGGCAGGCCTGCCCCCGTGGCGGCCACCTGAAAGGCAAAGACACACGCCATACCGAAACCGATATGGCCTATGGCGAACTGGAAATGGTGCTGCCCGACGGCCACGGCATTCACCATCTGGACTGGCAGCCTGAAAAAGCCGTGCCGCTGCGCAAGAACCTGCTGCGCCTGACGGCCCCCAACTCCGGCATGATGACCGGCCCCGGCACCAACAGCTATCTGGTCGGCGATGCGCATAGCGGCTATATCGCCATCGACCCCGGCCCGGACGATGCCGAACATCTGCAGCGCCTGCACGATGCCGCCGGCGGCGATATCCGCTACATCGTCTGCACCCATTCCCACCCCGATCACTCGCCGGGCGCCGCGCCGCTGCAGGCCATGGTCCTGCTCTCCGGCCATGCCAGGCCTCCCATCATGGGCCTGCCGTCGGCACCCACAGCGCGCGCCAACAGTCGCTTCAGACCCGAGGTGACGCTACGGGACGGAGAGCGCATCACGCTTACCGGACAAGGGGCAGAAGGCGAGATCACGCATACGCTGCAAGCCATCTTCACGCCCGGCCACGCAGCCAACCACCTGTGCTTTCTGCTGGAGGAGGACGCGCTGCTATTCAGCGGCGATCACATCCTCAATGGCAGCACCACCGTCATCAGCCCGCCGGACGGCAATATGATCGATTACCTCGATTCGCTGGACAGGCTCCACTCCATGTGCCTGGAGCACGACATTCGCTACATCCTGCCCGCCCATGGCTATGTGCTGGGCTTTGCGCGACATCAGATCACCCGCCTCAAGGCCCACCGCCTGGCACGCGAGGCCAAGGTACATCAGGCCATGCGCACCAAGCCCGACGGCAGCATTCAGGACTGGGTGGCGATTGCCTACGCCGACACACCTCAAGCCCTGTGGCCCGTGGCCCAGCAATCGCTGCTGGCGCATGTGGAGCGCATTCAGAAGCTCTGCCTTGGCAGATAGCGCCCAGCGACCGCCGCGCTAGACCTGTGGACAACTAGGACATGGCCGGAGCATTAAGCTCTCGCCATGTCTGAATCCCTGCCTGAACAAGAAAGCATCCGCCTGGCCAAACGCGTGGCGGAGCAAGAACAATGCTCGCGCCGCGAAGCCGAGCTCCATATCGTCGCGGGCAATGTCCAGGTGGACGGCAAAGTGGTGCAAGTGCCCGAAACCCGCGTGCGCCCCGATCAGGTAGTGATCCTGCGCAAGGATGCCAAGCCTGAAGCCATTCCACCCGTCACCATCCTGATGAACAAGCCTGCGGGCATGACCCAGGGCCCGGCCTATGGCCGCGTGCGCAGCGCGCACTCGCTGCTGAGCGAGGACACCAAGGCCAAGCTGGACACACCCATGCCCCAGCTGGTGCTGGATCATCACTTCAGGAATCTGGAGTCGTTTCTGACGATTCCCCTGCCTGCCAGCGGCCTCATCGTCTACACGCAGGACAAGCGCGTGGCACGCAAGCTGACCGAGGAAGGCATGTGGCTGGAGCAGGAAATCATCGTCGGCGTGGAGGGCCAGATCATTGAAGATGGCCTGGAGATCCTGTACGAAGGTCTTCCCATTCCCGGCGGCAACGGCCATCGCCGCATGCCCCCCTGCCATGTCAGCTGGCAAAGTGAAAACCATCTGCGCTTCGCTCTCAAGGGCATTGCGCCCGAAGAGATCGAGAAGATGTGCGCCGCCATCGGCCTGACGGTGGTCAGCATGCGCCGGCTGCGCCTTGGCCGCGTCTCGCTGGCCAAGGTGCCCGAGGGTCAGTGGCGCTATCTGATGCCCTGGGAAAGGTTCTGAGCGGAACGGCCTTCGCGTGCCGCCAACCGGACTCGGCCGCGGCGCGCGCCGGCCCGCTCAATCTGCCTTGAAACCCGTCGCTGCCACCGCCTTGCCCCATTTGACGGTATCGGCAGCAATGATGTCGGCAAACTGCTGCGCGCTGGTGCCCGTGACTCTGAAGCCGGCCTCCTGTAGCCGCGCCTTGCCGTCGCCCGATTGCAGGACCTTGAGCAGATCGGCATTGAGCTTGCTCACCACTTCCGCAGGTGTCCTGGCTGGCGCCACGATGCCGAACCAGGAGCTGAACTCCAGGTTGCCAAAGCCCTGCTCCTTCATGGTCGGCAACTCGGGCAGTTGCTCCACACGCGCGCTGCCCGTGCTTCCCAGGGCCACCAGCTTGCCGGCGCGCACCTGCGGGATCGCCATGCCGGAGGAAGCGAACACCCCCTGCACATCGCCGCTGAAAATGCCGCTCAAGGCATCCGAAGTGCTCTTGTAGTGCACCACCTCGGGTTTGGACTGCACGGCATCGCCAAACATATAAGCCCCGAAATGCCCCGGCGTTCCCGCTCCGAAAGTGGCCATGAACAGGCCGTTTTGCTGCCGGGTCCAGGCCACGAAGTCCCTGACATTGCGCGCCTTGATCTTTTCGGGATTGACCAGCAGCACGAAGTCGGAACTCACCACCTGGCTGACGGGAGCAAAATCCTTGCGCGGTTGGTAGGCGAGCCGTTGATAGGTATTGGGCGCGATACTGAGCTGGCCGGTCTCGGCCAGCATGATGGTGTAGCCGTCGGCCGGCGCACGCGCCGCCTCGCTGGCTGCGATCAGGCCGGCGGCACCGGGCTTGTTGTCCACCACCACGCCCACGCCACCCCAGGCTTCAGAGAGCTTTTGTGCCAGCAGCCGTGCCACTACATCGGGTCCCGTGCCCGCCGCAAAGCCCACAATCATGCGCACCGTCTTGCTCGGGTAAGCCGTCTGGGCCTGCGCGACTCCTATGGCTGCGCCGCCGCCAGCCAGCAGCGCCAGGGCCATCAGCCGACGTCGCCAGGCCCGTGCAGAAACGGGTCCGGGCTGGTTCTGGGCTTGCAGTGTTCTCATGTTTTGTCTCCTTGTTGCGATGCTGTTTCACAGCACTTCGAAAAACCGCATGACGACCTGCTCCGGAAAGCGCGCTCCCGCGCCCACGAACAGGCGCTGCCCCAGCCAGGCAAAACGCTTGGAGGCCGTTTCAAAGCGGGGTGCACAGCGAAAGTAGATCGCCGAGGGATCGACCGTCTCGCCGCGGCGCAGGCGCTGCATCAGCTCGGCCGGCCCGGTGCGCAAGGCCTGGTTGCTCACATAGATCAGGTCGCCGCCGTCGGTTTCGATGACATAGCGCGCGTCCAGCTCGGCCACTTCCTCGCTGACCAGCAGCTGAAAGTCGGCCCCGCCCGGAAGCACACGCGCCGACCAGTCCTCTGCCTGCACCTGGCCGCCAACGATGGGAATCACGCGCCGCAAGCCGCGTGTCGTTTCGCCCACCTCCTGCGCCGGCCCCACCTGCACGCGAAATTCGGCAAAGTGGCGCAGCCTTGGAGCGGCAATCTGGAAATCATGGTTTGGCGACAGCATTGCTCTCCTTGCGATGTCTATGCACAGGGACATGAGCGTAAGCACTGTTGAAGAAATCGCTGTCCCCCAAGAAGATGACAGCCCACGCCAAGACACACCGATGAGAACCTGGAAGCTACCTTCGACGACTGACACCATGCCGGCCGGTGATATGGCCCAAGCCAGCGGCATGGCCCAGGCCAGCACCTTGCTGGCCGGTCTGGTGGAGCATCTGGGACAGAGCTGTTTTGCCCGGGCCGCACTGGAGCAGCTGAGCGCCATCGCGCCCACTGCCTCGCTGTCGGTGTATCGCATCGGCAACTGCCGGCCGCGGCTGTTTCTATCGGCCTCCCAGGGCGTCCTGGACACCACGCGCCAGTGCTGGAGCGCCTATCTCTCGGGGCCTCAGCACGAGGACAGAAGCTGGGGCCAGGAATGGCCCGGACATATGCGCATGCCAGGCGCGCGCAATCTGGTCCATGTGCAGGCCAACGAGGTCACGCCCTTGCATCGCCTGTGCGTGTATGACGCACATGGCGTGGCTGAGCGCATCTCGATTGCCGAGCCCGGTGCCGACGGCTCGGTGTTTGCCGTCAACCTCTATCGCCATGCGCACCAGAAACCCTTTGCCGACCGGCATCTGAGCGACTTCGCGGACCTGTCCAGCGCCCTGATGGCTCTGACGCACAAGCACCTGGCGCTGACTGCGGACATAGCTGGCGGCGATGAGAGGTGGCCGGCTCGCCTGCGGGAGCTGGCACCGGGTCTGACGGCACGCGAACTCGAGGTCTGCCTGCGCCTGCTGCGCGGCATGACCCAGGACGGCATTGCGGCCGATCTCGGGCTGAGCGCAGCCACCGTGAAGACCTATCGCAACCGCGCGTTTGCGCGGCTTGATATTCACCATCGCCATCAGCTGTTCGCGCTGATGGTGGAGTGAATGCAGTGGATTCGCTGGGCTGTGTCCGGCCGAGGAAGAAAGTGTGAAGTGCGCCGATAAGCCGGATTCTGTGCACAACGGTTGCCCGCCATGTGACCGCCATTAATCTTGGCCATCAGTCGCCTGATGGCTCGGTGCTACCTACCCGCACACTCCGGGGGCCCCGTCAACGTGTGCCTACTTGGTATTGCTGCGCGTAGAGATTGCCCGTTTCACCCTGGTTGGTCTGCCTTGCGGCACTCCTGCCAGACTCGTCTCTGTTGCTCTGATCCTCACCTCACGGTGGACAGCTGTTAGCTGCTACGCCGCCCTATGCAGTCCGGACGTTCCTCCAGTACGGTCTTTCGACCCAACGCAAGCGTTGGCCTTTCGGCTAGTACCAGCGGCGGTCTGGCGCACTTCACGGCGCGCATTATCCCGCGTTCAGAAAGAACTTGCACAGAACTCGCGCCTGAACTGCTCGGGCGGCAGGCCGGACTCGCGCTGAAACATGGCAATAAAGGCCGAGGGCGTGCTGTAACCCAGGTCGTAGGCAATGCGCTGCACGGTGTGGCCGGCCTCCAGCGCGTCGATGGCCTGCAGATAACGCATGCGCTGGCGCCATTCGCCCAGACTCATGCCCAGCTCGCGCTGGCAGCGGCGGGCCAGCGTGCGCTCCGTCATGTGCACGGTCTCGGCCCATTCGGCCAGGCTGCGGTGGTCGTCGGGGCGCGACTGCATGGCATCCAGCACCTGCACCAGCGCCGGATGCCGGGCCACGGGCAGAAAGCTCAACTCCAACGGCGTGGCTCGCAGCTGGTCATGCACCACCCGTGCCAGACGCAGGTCTGCGTCAGTCACCGGGATCTGCACGCCCCTGGCGCCGAAGTCCGCCAGCACGGCTTTGACAATCGGCCCCAGGCGCATGCAGCCCGCCGTCTGCGGCAGATCCGCACACAGATCAGGGGCCAGATAGACGGAGCGGTACTGCACCGCATGCTGCAGATAGCAGCTGTGCACCACGCCCGGCGGAATCCACACCCCGTGCTGCGGCGGGCACAGGATATGACCCGTGGGCACGTCCATGCTCAGACTGCCGTGGGCCGCATAGTTCAGATGCCCCCAGCGGTGGCTGTGCGGCGGAGCCTCGCTGTGTTCGCCGAACTCGTCATAGCGGAAGTAATAGCTGCCAGGCACTTTGTCGGTGTCCAGTATCTGTACGGCATGGCGCTTGGCGACCGGGCCGGGAGTCGGGGCTGAGGCAGGCATGGGTTCGTCCGGCTTGAGTTATGAAATGTCTGAAATCAGCAATGCGCTTCAAATACGTCAAGCGCATCATAAGCACCTCAAGGAGTTTCATATGGGTGCATACCTATTACCACTGGGCGCGGTGCTGATCTGGTCGGTCAACACCGTGGTCAGCAAGTTGGCCGCAGACAGCATCAGCGCGGCAGAGATCGGGTTCTTTCGCTGGCTGGTGGCCGCCGTACTGTTCACGCCCTTCGTCCTGCCCTCGATCTGGCGCCAGCGCGCCGACATCAAGCCCCTGCTGCCACGGATCTTCGTGCTGGGCGTGCTGGGCATGGTCATCTACCAAAGCCTGGCCTATTACGCCGCCCACTTCACCACGGCCACGCATATGGGCATCATCGGCTCGCTCACGCCCATGCTGGTGCTGGCCCTGGCCGTGTTCATGCTGGGCCAGCCACTCACGCATGGCGGCATCTGGGGCTCGCTGCTGGCAATTGCGGGGGTCGCGCTGGTGGTTTCATCGGGCCGGCTCAGCCATCTGGCGTCCGAGGGACTGAATCTGGGCGATGCCATGATGTTCCTGGCCATGCTGGCCTACGCGGTCTACAACATCCTGCTCAAGCGCTGGCCAATGCCGCGCCTGGCCACGGTGCAACTGCTGTATCTGCAGGTGCTGGTTGCCGTGGTCGTGCAGTTCCCGCTCTATCTCTTCTCGCCCAAGACCGGGCTTGACGCCAGCAACCTGCCGCTGGTGGGCTACGCCGGCATCATGGCGTCCATCGCCGCGCCGCTGCTGTGGATGAAGGCGGTGCAGACGCTGGGGCCCGGGCGATCGAGCATGTTCTTCAATCTGATCCCGGTCTTCACCGCCCTGATCGCGGCTTTCGCCCTGAACGAGCCTCTGGCGGCCTACCACGCCGTGGGCGGCATCATGACGATTGCCGGTCTGCTGCTGGCCGAGCTGTGGAAGGCCCCGCTGCGTACCCGCCCGGCCCTCGCCTGCGGTGCTAAAGCAGCAGATTGAGAATCGCGTAGCTCATCAGCGACAGCAGGCTGACCACGAACACCAGCATGACCCAGGGGCCCCAGCGCTGCTCGCGCCAGGAAAAACCGACCAGCAGGCCTACGCAACAGACCCCCAGCAGCACCAGAATTGTGTTGAACGTGAGCAAGTGCAGTCCTCCCTCAAACAGACTTTGCCCCATTGTTCCCGATTGCAGGCCCAAGGGGAAACACCATCTCCCCTGGGCTTGACCTGAATCAAGCACAAGCCCTGCAGCGCCGGGCCATCGGCCTGCCCGGCGCTGCCATCGGCCGCGCGCATCACCTAGGGTTTTCCCGCGTTTTATCGATGCGCGCCTGCCTCATGCCGGTGCACAGCCCGCACCATCTCTGCTCATAAGAATTTGCATTCAGGGCCGCTCAGAATTTCTTGTTGGACAGCCCCTCGCTGCCTTTCGATACTGCCGCCACAGGAACACCGGCCCGCGCCGCACCCCCATGTTCCAAGACACACAGGAGCGCCGGCAAAAGCGCCCCATGTGCCCGCTGCACTTTCGCATACAGGAGACTCCCCATGAGCAGCCCGGCTTCCGCCACCCACCCTCTTGCCGGCCATGCCGGTGCGCACGCGCACCCCGACATGGACGCCACCTACCGCAAGATCACCTGGCGCCTGATCCCCTTTCTGGTCTTTCTCTTTGTCCTGGCCTGGATAGACCGCGTCAACGTCGGCTTCGCCAAGCTGCAGATGCTGCAGGACCTGCAGTTCAGCGAGGCCGTCTACGGCCTGGGCGCCGGCATCTTCTTCATCGGCTACTTCCTGTTCGAAGTGCCCAGCAACCTGCTGCTGGAGAAGATCGGCGCACGCAAGACGCTGGCGCGCATCACCATCCTCTGGGGTGCTGCCTCCATGGCCATGGCCTATGTGACCACGCCCACCATGTTCTATGTGCTGCGCTTTATCCTGGGCGTGGTCGAGGCGGGCTTCTTTCCCGGCGTGGTGCTGTATCTGACCTACTGGTTCCCGGCCCGCCACCGCGCGCGCATCAACGGCTTGTTCATGACCTCGTTCGCCATCGCCGGCGCCGTGGGCGGCCCGATCGCGGGCGCCATCATGAACGGCATGCAGGACGTGGGCCATCTGGCCAACTGGCAATGGCTTTTCATCCTTGAAGGCATTCCCTCGGTGATCGCCGGCTTCTTCGTGCTGGCCTGGCTGCCCGAGAAACCCGAGAACGCCAAGTGGCTGAGCGTCGCCGAGCAGCGCGCCGTCAGCGCCGCCGTGGCCGAGGAAAGCCAGCAGGGCCACAAGCAGCATTCCTTCGCCGACGCCTGCCGCAACTACCGCGTCTGGCTGTGCGCTGCCGTGTACTTCTGCATCGTCAGCGGCAACGCCACGATCGCCTTCTGGTCGCCGTCCATCATCAAGGAGATCGGCATCCAGAACAATCTGCAGATCGGCCTGATCTCGGCCATTCCCTTTCTCGCCGGCACGCTGGCCATGGTCTGGAACGGCATGCATTCGGACAAGACCGGCGAGCGCCGCATGCATAGCGCCATCGCCGCCTTGATCGCCGCAGCAGGCCTGATCCTGACCGGCATGTTCCTGCACAACGCCGTGCTGGCCCTGTGCGCGCTGACGCTGGCTTCCGTCGGCATCCTCGCCGCCTTCCCCGTGTTCTGGTCCATTCCCTCGGCCTTTCTGGCCGGCACGGCGGCCGCCGGCGGCATCGCCCTCATCAACTCCGTTGGCAACCTGGCCGGCTTTGTGGCGCCCTACATGATCGGCGCGCTCAAGACCAGCACCGGCTCGCTGTCCTCGGGGCTGTACTTCGTGGCCGCGCTGGAGTTCCTCGCCGCCTTCCTGGTCGCGCTCTTCGTCAAGAAGCAGTGACCTCCTGACGCTGCCTGCGCAGCGCCGCCATGCGGGGCCCACGGCCCCGCCTTCCCCTTTTTGAGCTTTCCGCCATGCAACTGCAATTCACCACCCCCGAAGGCCAGACCCTGGCCCCCATCTTCGACACCCTGATCGTCGCCGGCTGGGCCGGACGCGACCATGCGGCCATCGAGCACCACATCGAGGAGCTGGCCGCGCTCGGCATTCCGCGCCCCAGCGCCGTTCCGCTGTACTACCGCATCGCCAGCAACCAGCTGAGCCAGAGCAGCACGCTGCAGGTGCTGGGCCCGGACTCCTCGGGCGAGGCCGAGGTCTTCGTCTTCAGCCATGACGGCGAGATGTTCGTGAGCCTGGCCTCGGACCACACCGATCGCAAGCTCGAAGCCTATAGCGTTGCCTTCTCCAAGCAGGCCTGCATCAAGCCCGTGGCCACCCAGGCCTGGCGCTTTGCCGATGTGGCCGGCCACTGGGACGAGCTGATCCTGCGCTCCTGGATCGTGGAGGACGGCCGCGAAGTGCTGTACCAGGAAGGCACGCTGGCCAGCCTGCGCACGCCCCAGGACCTGATCGCAGGCTACACCGGCGGCCAGAGCCAGCTGCCCGAAGGCAGCGGCATGACCTGCGGCACCATGGCCGCCATCGGCGGCATACGCCCTGCCACGCAGTTCGCCATGGAGCTGTACGACCCGCGCAGCCAGCGCAGCATCCGCCACCGCTACCGCAGCGAACTGCTGGATATCGTCGCCTGAACACCGGAGCTGCCCATGACTTCAGTCTCTCCCCGCCTGGACCAGGTCTCCCACCGCCTGGCCCAAGGCCAGACCAGCGCCGTGCAACTGGCCGAGCAGGCACTGGAGCGCGCCGCGCAAGGCGAAGGCCCGCGCGTTTTCACGCGCGTGCTGCGCGAGCAGGCCCTGGCCGAAGCCCGCGCCAGCGATGCGCTGCGCGCGGCCGGCCTGGCACGCTCGCCCCTCGAAGGCCTGCCCATCTCGGTCAAGGATCTGTTCGATATCGCGGGCCACCCCACGCTGGGCGGCTCCAGACTGCTGGCCGATGCCGCACCCGCCACGCAGACGGCCGAAGTCGTGCAGCGTCTGCGCCGCGCAGGCGCGGTCATCGTGGGCACGACCAATATGACCGAGTTCGCCTACTCGGGCCTGGGGCTGAATCCGCACTACGGCACGCCGCGCAATCCCTGGCAGCGTGAAAACGACGGCGGCCGCATTCCCGGCGGCTCGTCCTCGGGCGCGGCCATCTCGGTGACCGACGGCATGGCGCTGGCCGCCATCGGCTCGGACACCGGCGGCTCGGTGCGCATTCCCTCGGCGCTGTGCGGCCTGACCGGCTTCAAGCCCACGGCGCGGCGCGTTTCCATGCAGGGCGTGCTGCCGCTGTCAGCCAACCTCGACTCCATCGGACCGCTGGCGCCCAGCGTGCGCTGCTGCGCCGCGCTGGACGCAGTGCTGTCGGGCCAGTCGCATGGCGAGCTGCGCGCGGCCTCGCTGCAGGGCCTGCGCCTGCTGGCGCCCACGAATGTGGTGATGGACGGCATGGACAGCACCGTGGCCGCAGCCTGGCAGCGTGCGCTGTCGCTGCTGTACGCGGCCGGCGTGCAGATCACCGAGGCCGTGGTGCCGCCCTTTGCCGAGCTTGCGCAGATCAATGCCAAGGGCGGCTTCACCGCCGCCGAGGCCTGGGCCTGGCACCGCAGCCATATCGACGGCGCCGGCCGCCTGGCCGAATACGATCCGCGCGTGGGCACGCGCATTCTGCGCGGCAAGGACATCAGCGCGGCCGACTACATCGAGCTGCTGGCGCGCCGCCAGCAGTGGATTGCCCGCGTCCAGGCGCAGATGGCCGACCACGACCTGATGCTCATGCCCACGGTGCCCGTGATCGCGCCCAAGATTGCCGAGCTCGAGGCCAGCGACGAAGCCTATTTCGCGGCCAACGGGCTGATGCTGCGCAATCCCACGCTGATCAACTTCCTCGACGGCTGTGCGGTGTCCCTGCCCTGCCACCGCGCGGGCGAAGCGCCCGTGGGCCTGAGCCTGGCCGGCACGGCCGGTCAGGACCAGCGCCTGCTGTCGGTGGCGCTGGCCGTGGAGGCTTTGCTGGCCCAGGCCTGATTGCATAGAAAAAACAGGAGCTGCTAGCGCTTGACTGCAATTGATTTCAGATAGGAAACACTCTGAAATCGATATTCATCAGGCGCTAGCAGCTCCTTTTTTATTCAGTACTGAGGCACACCCCAATGCACGGCAGGCATTGGCGCCCGCACTATTGGTGCCTGCTCCTGCGCTTTATGCGTCCCCTGCCAGACGGGTGCCGGGCAGCCGCGCCACGGCCTGGCCATGGTTCAGCGCAAAGGCCGTTGCCACCTCTTCGGCGGCGCGCACCACGGTTTCGGCCAGCGGGTTCTGGTGATCGTTGCGCCAGCAGGCCACCAGCGGCAGCGAGGGGAACTCGCGATCCACGCGCAGCAGGCGCAGGCGCTGCTCGGCCAGCTCGCGCTGGATGATGGCCGGCGGCACGGCCGCCACGCCCAGGCCGTCGCAGACCACGCGGATCATGGTCGCCACCGAGGCAATGCAGTTCATGTGCGGCGAGGCGCTGCCTTCGGCGCTGAACAGTTGCTCGATCACCGCATACGGCTCGGAGCCGCGCGCAAAGCTCATGATGGGAAAAGCCGCCAGCTCGGCCAGGCTCAGGGTCTCGTCGCCTATGCCCAGCTTGGGGCTGCCCACCCAGGCCATGGCGAACTCGCCCAGCGACAGATTCGCGATGGCACCGCTGGACACTGGTTTGGCCTGCAGCGAGACATCGAGCTGGCCCTTGAGCAACTGCTCCGACATATGGATGGTGGTGTCGCAGGCGATCTCCACCTGCAGGCGCGGATAGCGCTGCTGCAGCAGCGCGAGAAAGTCGGGGAACCAGCTGTGCACGATGGACTCGATGGCGCCGATGCGGATCACGCCCGCATAGGCCTGCTTGTCCAGCATGTCCTCGCGCATCTCGCGCATCAGCCGGAGCATGCGCTCGGCATGCACCAGGGCCTTGGCGCCGTCGGCCGTGAGCGTGACCTCGCGCACGCCGCGGTCGAACAGGCGCACGCCGAACTCCTGCTCCAGCGTGGCGATGCGGCTGGAGACGGCTGCCTGTGTGGTGAACAGCCGCTCGGCCGTCATGCGGAAGTTGCGCAGCTCGGCCAGCAGCACAAAGGTTTCCAGAAACCGTAGATTCATGGGCCGATGTTAATCATCGCCCGCGGCCTTGCCCACTTTTCGGGTCATATCGATATAGCCCATTCGCACAACGCTTGCGTGCACAATGCTCTGTGTCTGCGCAGACAGCCTGCGCTGCGATCCACTGTCCCACCATCCCTTATTCGCGGAGGTCCGATGAGAGCTGACAACATTCTGCAAACGATTGGCGACACGCCCGTCATTCACATCAACCGTCTGTTCGGCAGCAATACCAACGTCTGGATCAAGTCCGAGCGCAGCAACCCGGGCGGCTCCATCAAGGATCGTATTGCCCTGTCCATGGTGGAAGACGCCGAGAAATCCGGCGCGCTCAAGCCCGGTGGCGTCATCATCGAGCCCACCAGCGGCAACACCGGCGTGGGCCTGGCCCTGGTCGCGGCCGTCAAGGGCTACAAGCTGATCCTGGTCATGCCCGAGAGCATGAGCATCGAGCGCCGCCGCCTGATGCTGGCCTATGGCGCATCGTTCGATCTGACGCCCAAGGAAAAAGGCATGAAGGGCGCCATCGCCCGCGCCCAGGAACTGGCCGCACAGACGCCCGGTGCCTGGATTCCCCAGCAGTTCGAGAACCCCGCCAACGTGGCCGTGCATGAGGCCACCACGGCCCAGGAAATCCTGCGCGACTTCCCCGACGGCATCGACGCCTTCATCACCGGCGTGGGCACGGGCGGTCACCTCTCCGGCGTGGCCAAGGTGCTCAAGGCCAAGTTCCCCAATCTCAAGGTCTATGCGGTCGAGCCGGCCGCATCGCCCGTGATCTCCGGCGGTCAGCCCGCGCCCCACCCCATCCAGGGTATCGGCGCCGGCTTTGTGCCCAAGAATCTTGACGTCAGCCTGCTCGACGGCGTGATTCAGGTGGAAGCCGAGCCCGCACGCGAATACGCGCGCCGCGCCGCTCGCGAGGAAGGCCTGCTGGTCGGCATCTCCTCTGGCGCCACGCTGGCCGCCATTGCCCAGAAGCTGCCCGAGCTGCCACCCAGCGCCAGGGTGCTGGGCTTTGCCTACGACACGGGTGAGCGCTACCTGTCGGTGGAAGGCTTCCTGCCCAACGCCTGATCGCGCCGCGCGCTTTCCTGCCACGCCGCACAAGATGCGGCGTTTTTTTTCCGCGCAGGCCTCCGCAACAGCACGCTATATGGCTCGCCATAACCCGCGACAGCCCGCTACAACTCGCTATAGCCCGAGCGCGCCATGCGTTCATCAGGCCCGCACCAATGGCCCATGGGACAAGCGGTCATCCCGTACGCTTGACACCAATCCAGGGCACTCCCCTACCATGGGGACAAGATATGCCACAAGCATGAACCGGGAGAATTTCCATCTTGTTCCGATTTTTTGAAAAACAGGTTCCACCTTATCCAGCACAGGAGCCCAAGGTCCCGCCCAAAGGTTTTTTTGCCTTTGTCTGGGCCTGTACCCAGGGCATGCGCGGCTGGATTGGTCTGATGACCCTCACCTCGGCACTGCTGGCCGCCTACGAAGCAGTGCTGTTCGCCATCATGGGCCGCGTGGTGGATTGGCTGGGCACGGTCTCGCCCGCCAACTTCTGGGCCGAACAACAGGCCACGGTGCTGGGCATCGCCGCCATCCTGCTGGGCAGCGTGGCGCTGCTGGCCCTGCACACCACCGTCATGCACCAGGTGCTGGCCATCAACTTCCCCATGCGGCTGCGCTGGGTGTTCCACAAGCTGATGCTGGGCCAGAGCATGTCCTTCTATGCGGACGAATTTGCCGGCCGCATCACCACCAAGATCATGCAGACCGCGCTGTCGGTGCGAGAAGTGGTGTTCATGGTGGTGGATGTGTTTGTGGGCGTGGGCGTCTACATGATCGGCATTCTGATTCTGGCCGCCAGCTTCGAGTGGCGGCTGATGATTCCGTTTGCGCTGTGGTTCATCGCCTATGCCGCCGCCTGCTTCTACTTTGTGCCGCGCCTGGGCCAGATCGGCAAGGAGCAGGCCGATGCGCGCTCCATGATGACGGGCCGCGTCACCGATGCCTATACCAATATCGCGACCGTCAAGCTGTTCGCCCACACGCGCCGCGAAGCCGAATATGCGCGCAATGCCATGGAAGCCTTCAAGGCCACGGGCTATGCGCAGATGCGTCTGGTCAGTCTGTTCGAGATCACCAACCACCTGATGATTGCCCTGCTGCTGCTGGCCAGCGGCGGCACGGCGCTCTATCTGTGGACGCAGGCTCAGGCATCTGCGGGCGTGGTGGCTGCCGTGATTGCCATGGCGCTGCGGCTGATGGGTTACTCGCACTGGGTGATGTGGCAGATGACGGGCCTGTTCGAGAACGTGGGCACCATCCAGGACGGCATCACCACGCTGACCAAGCCGCGCACCATCGTCGATGCACCCGACGCCAAGCCGCTGCAGGTCACGCGAGGAGCGATTGCCTTCGAGGATGTGAGCTTTGGCTACAAGGCTGGCGGCAAAAAGGTGCTGGACCACCTGAACCTGCACATCCGTCCCGGCGAGCGCATCGGCCTGATCGGACGCTCGGGCGCGGGCAAGTCCACGCTGGTCAATCTGCTGCTGCGCTTTCATGAGCCCCAAGGCGGGCGCATCACCATCGACGGCCAGGACATTCGCAGCGTGACGCAGGACAGCCTGCGCAGTGCCATCGGCATGGTGACCCAGGACACCTCGCTGCTGCACCGCTCCATGCGCGACAACATCCTCTATGGTCGCCCCGACGCCAGCGAAGCCGAGATGCAGGCCGCGGCCGACAAGGCCGAGGCCTCGGACTTCATCGCCACGCTGACCGACCTCAAGGGCCGCAGCGGCTATGACGCCCAGGTGGGCGAGCGCGGCATCAAGCTCTCGGGCGGCCAGCGCCAGCGCGTGGCGATTGCACGCGTGATGCTCAAGGACGCTCCCATTTTGCTGCTCGACGAAGCCACCAGTGCGCTGGACAGCGAGGTGGAAGCCGCCATCCAGGAAAGCCTGGATTCGCTGATGGACGGCAAGACCGTGATCGCCATTGCCCACCGTCTGTCCACCATCGCCGCCATGGATCGCCTGATCGTCATGAACGAAGGCCATATCGTGGAAGAAGGCACGCACCAGCAACTGCTGCAGCGTGGCGGCATCTACGCCAAGCTCTGGGCGCACCAGAGCGGCGGCTTCCTGGCCGACCAGGACGAAGCCGTGCAATATGCCAGTCTTGTCGTGAGTTCAAGCCACAATCGCCCATAGCGCCTGGCACAAGGGTGCACGCCGCTCATCGCATGCCTGCGCCAGAGATCACAGAAGGGGAGCATCGCTCCCCTTTTGCATGCATCCCCCCCACACGCAGCAATAGGTTTCAGTTCCAGCCTGCAAGAGTGCGAGCCTCTCCGCCATGGATCGCATCACAAAGGGGCGCGTTGAACTATTGGCTGGACAGGTTCATTGCACATTCGATGCTCAGCTTGCTGAAGCAAGTACTGCACAACGGCCCGATCAAGAGCTGCCAGATGGCTTTGTGTCGTTCATACGACGGCATTGAAAGAGGCAGGCCAATGAGGGGCACTGATAATGCGAGACAGCAAGAGGTCAACGCAATGAGCACCACCTACGGCAAACTGAAACCCATCGATTACGCACAAGCCTCAATGACTTTGCTCTCAAAGATGGCTCGACATCCGGAGTTCAGAACCCGGAGACAACAGAGCTGATCGGTGCGGAGCGCTTCAGCGAATTCATCAATCACCTCTACGACGCTGCTTCTTTGCCGGAGGCCTGGGTTCCCTGCCTGGAGGTGATTCGCACGCATATGCGCAGCAATTTTGCGGTGCTGATCATCCGCCAGACCGAGGGAGACAATATCGGTTTGGTGGTCACCGCATCCGGAGGGCTCGAAGGCTTGCTTACGCACGACGTCTACAGCGAGCACAGTCCTTTCCTTGGCATGCCCAAGGAGCAATTCAAGACCATTCCCGACCTGATGTCCGAAAGCGAATGGCGCAGCAGCGTCTATTACAAGGACTGGTGCCGTGTGCACAATATCTTCCATGTGATGGCTGCCGATATCGTGACTACCGATGGCAGTGTCTACGGCCTGCGGATCACGCGCCCCGAATCAGAACCGGCCTTCAGCCAGCGGGATCTTGATCTGGGCCGCATGATCATGCCGCACATCCGCCGTGCGCTGAACATGCATCTGGCGCTGCACCATGATCGTCAGGTCATGTCGCTGTACAGCACCGTCACGGCTCGCTTGATGGTGGGTGTCGTCATCCTGGACCAGAATGGCCAAGTGCTGGAAAGCAATCCTGCAGCCAAAGGCATTCTCGATGCTCAGGATGGCATCCGAATCTCCGGAGGCATGCTGGAGGCTGAATATGCAAGCGACAACCGAAAGCTCCAGCGACTGGTCAAGGATGCCTTGCTGTCCTCCCTGGCATCCACGTCCGTCATGACCGAAGGCATCTCGATTGCCCGTCCTTCGGGTCAGCTCAATTGGGGGCTTGTCGTCCAGAGCATTTCCTCGGGTGACAACGCAGAGGCCAAGAGCCGTCCCTGCGTCGCGGTGTTCATGCGCAACACCGATGACAAGGCCGATCCGTCAGCGCACCTGGCGCAGCAGCTGTTTCAGCTCACGTCTGCAGAGACCTCGCTGGTGATACAGCTGACCCATGGCCTGACGCTGGAGGAGGCTGCCAAAGCGCTGGGCATTCGCCTCAATACCGCAAGAGCTCACCTGCGCTCCATCTTCTCCAAGACCGGCGCCCGCCGTCAAAGCGAGCTGGTACGCTTTTTTCTCAATAGCGCTGCCTGGCTGGGAAGCAAGAGCGGCACCTGATCCTCGCGCGGCAACCGAGTTCCAGGCCTTGAGCGACCTGTACTCATCGCCCTGAAGCAGCAGGGCAGGCAGGGCTCCTCAGCGGTCTGAGGGCCGCCAGGGAGCCGCCGCGAAAGCCTCCGTCACCCATTGCTTGAACGCCTTCATGGCGCCCGTGTTGTACTGCCCCGAAGGTCGTAGCAGGTAGATGCCCCCGGTATCTCCCAACGTCCATTGCGGCAATATGCGGACCAGCTCTCCAGCATGGATGGAGGGCATGAGGTGCCAGTCACTGCCGGCAATGATGCCCACCCCTTTGATTGCCGCATGAAGCAAAGCTTCGTTGTCGTTGCTGAGAATGGAGCCGCTGACGCGCACCGATTCGACGGTCTTCGCAGCCCTCTTTCCTGCCGACTGAACCAGTCGCCATTGCGGAAAATCCAGGAGGCCGGTGTAGCCCAGGCAGTTGTGATGAGCGAGATCCGCAGGCCTGTCTGGCGCTTCATGGCGCTCAAGATAGCTGGAGGATGCACACAGAAGGCGGTACTGATCGCATAGCCGCGTGGCAACCAGCCGGCTGTCCGCCAGATTGCCGATACGTATGGCGGCGTCAAAACGCTCTCCCACAATGTCCACGATGCGCTCGCTGTACTCCACTTCGAGCGCTACCTCCGGGTAGGCCAGGGAAAAATCCGCCAGCATGGGGCTGATCCACCGCCGCCCCATCGTCGCGGGCATGGACAAGCGCAGGCGCCCCCGTATTTCCTGCGCTCCCTGCGCCGCTTCCTGCTCTGCATCCCGAATCAGATGGGCAGCCTGGCGCAGCTTTTCGACAAGTCGCCAGCCCTCGCTGGTGAAATGCAGCTGGCGCGTGGTGCGCTCCACCAGACGCACGCCCAGTCTTCGCTCGAGCGCCTGCATGCGCTTGGAGAGCACCGAAGGGTGACGCGCCAGCAATCGTCCCGCAGCGGCAAACGAGCCCTGGTCTGCCAGTGCGACCAGCGTGGCGAGCTCATCCGTGTGCTGGCTGTCGAATATCTCCATGGTGTCTGTAGCGATTCAGCGGGTGAGGATGATCGAGCCTTGCGAGCGTCCTTGCTCCAGGTCTGCGTGCGCCAGGGCTACGTCCCTGAGCGCGTAGCTTTTCCATATGCGAGGCGTGAGTATGCCGGCTGCGATGGCGTCAAGCACGTCCTGCGCACGGCTCTGATATTCCTCTATCGTTGCCGTATGCTCGGCCAGAGACGGACGGGTCAGAAACAGCGAGCCCTTGGCATTGAGCACGCCGACCTCAATGGCAGGCGGCAGGCCCGATGTGGCACCAAACGACACCATCAGCCCTCTGGGTCGCAGGCAGTCCAGCGAAGCCAGGAAAGTGTCTTTGCCGATGGAGTCGTAAACCACGTCCACCTTTCGGCCCTGCGTGGCCTGCATCACCTGGGATGCCAGTGTCTGCGCATCAAAGACAAACACCTGATCGCAGCCTGCCGCCTTGGCTCGTTCCACGCTGGCGGGCCTGGAGACGACGCCCAGAACCTGGGCGCCCAGATGCTTGGCCCACGCGCACATCAGCTGTCCGAGAGCCCCGGCAGCGCCATAAATCAGGACTCGGCTGTCTTGACTCACCTGGCCGGTGGTCTTGAGCAGGTACTGAGCCGTGATGCCCTTGAACAGGACCGACGCGGCGGCATCATCCGCGAGACTGTCCGGAAGCCTGATCAGACGATCAGCGGGGAACAAGCGCGCACTGGCATACGCGCCCAGCGGCCCGGTTGCGTAGCCGACACGGTCCCCTGACTTCAGGCCCGACACTCCCGAGCCCACGGCTGCCACTGTTCCCGCGCCCTCCAGACCCAGTCCCGAAGGCAATGCAATCGGCACCAGGCCCTTGCGCTGATTGACATCCAGAGGATTGACACCGATGGCGGTCTGCTCGAGCAGAACCTCGCCCGGCCCCGGTGACGGCAGATCCAGCTCTTCGAGCTGCATCACTTCGGGCGCACCTGAGCTGTAGATTCGAATGGCGAGGGCCATGACTTTTCCTTGTGAATAACGAAGAAACCATCGTATTCATGCCACTTGCGTGCATCAACATGAGCACATGCACATAATAAGTGCATGTGGTGCAGCAATCACCCTATGACGCTCCGTGCTTGGCCGAAGCCATGAAGCGGACTGCCACTGACACACCGCCAGTTGCGAGACAAGGTAGCCAGTCAGCTAAAGCGAAATCAGACGCTTGAAGCGAAAGAAAATTTACAAGAAAGCTTGATCAATGAGCATAGAACTCCCCAAACACGCGCAGCAGCAGGCCATTGCCTCCATAGAACGCTATTTCCGCGAAAACATGGACGAACCCATAGGCAATATGCAATCCGGTGCCCTGCTGAATTTCTTTCTCGCGGAAATAGGCCCCAGCATCTACAACCGTGCCGTGGCCGATGTGCAGGAAAACCTGCAGGCCAGGCTGCAGGAGCTGGACTATGAGGTCGGCAAGGAAGAATTCAGCTACTGGACGGCCAAGCGCGCTGGCAAGCGCTGAAATGCTTCCAGCCAGACGCCTGCAAACAGCTTTGCGGCCAGACCAGCCGGCACCGACTGCGGCGGCGTTGGAGAAACTGGCTCATGCCCTCAGGGATGAAGGCATGAGCCAGGCCGCGCTCTACCGCCTGTTCCAGGCCGAGCATGCACGCTCGGACCTCGACGAACCGCGCCTGGAGGCGCTGGCCGAGACCATGGATCTGATCTGGGGTGGCGGCTGGGCCAAAGGCCATGCCTTGTTCGAGCAGGAGCTATCGCAAGAACGGCTGGACAGCGAGTAAGACGGGGGCCGGCTGGCATACCATCGCCGCATGCGTCTTCTCCATACCTCCGACTGGCATCTGGGCCAGCACTTTATGGGCCGCAGCCGTCAGGCCGAGCATCAGGCCCTGATCGACTGGTTGCTCACTCAGGTGCAGGCCCATGCCGTGGATGCCGTGCTGATCGCCGGCGACATCTTCGACACCGGAGCCCCGCCCAGCTATGCGCGCGAGCTGTACAACCAGCTCATCGTGCGCCTGCACGACGCAGGCGCGGCCTTGCTGATCCTGGCGGGCAATCATGACTCGGTCAGTGTGCTCGATGAAAGCCGCGAGCTGCTGACCTACCTGGGCGCCCAGGTGGTCAGCTCGACCGGTGATGAGGCCCGGCATGTCGTCACGCTGCCTCGACGTGGCGCAGCGCGGGAGCCTGGCTGCATCGTCTGCGCACTGCCCTTCATCCGCCCGCGTGATGTGCAGCAAAGCCAGGCCGGACAAAGCGCACAGGACAAGCAGCAGGCACTGCAAGCCGCGATTGCATCCACCTACCAGCGCGTGTATGCCGCAGCCCTTCAAACTCAGAATGAGATACAGGCCAGCCAGGGCGAACTGCTGCCCATCATTGCCACCGGCCATCTGACCACGGTGGGTGCCAGCAGCAATGAATCGGTGCGTGAAATCTATGTAGGCGCACTGGAGGCTTTTCCGACCAATGCTTTCCCGCCAGCCTGCTATATCGCCCTTGGCCATATCCACAAGCCGCAGCTCGTCGGCGGGCTCGATCACATCCGCTACAGTGGCTCGCCCATCGCGCTGGGCTTTGACGAAGCCAGGCAGACCAAGCAGGTACAGCTGGTGGAGCTCAATGCCGGCGGGCTGCAGGCCGTCACCGCCCTGCCCGTGCCGGTGTTCCAGCCCATGGCCTCCATCACCGGCAGTCTGGCGCAGATGCCCGTGCTGCTGAAGTCTGCCGCCGCGCAAACCCGCAACAATCTGCCTGTCTGGCTTGAAGTCACGGTAGAGGAAGACGACTATCTCTCCGACCTCACGGCGCGCGTGCAGGCCATGGCCGAGTCGCTGCCCGTGGAGATTCTGCGCATCAAGCGACAGCGCGGCCAGGCTGCGGCACAGCTGTCCGGCGAGGCCCGCGAGTCGCTCGATGAACTCACCCCGCTCGATGTGTTTGCGTGCCGACTGGCCCAGGAGAGCCTGGAGCCGCCACTGCAATCGGCGCTGACCGAGCGCTATCAACAGGTGCTACACGGTCTCCATGACCAGCCGGGAGCTGTCGCATGAGAATTCTCAAACTGCGGCTGAAGAACCTGAACTCGCTCAAGGGCGAGTGGAACATCGACTTCACCGCTGCCCCCTTTGCCGACAACGGCCTGTTTGCCATCACCGGATCCACGGGCGCTGGCAAATCCACGCTGCTCGATGCCATCTGCCTTGCGCTCTATCACCAGACGCCGCGCCTCGACAGCATCAGCGGCAGCAACGACATCATGACGCGCCACACCGGTGAGTGCGAAGCCGAGGTGGAGTTCGAAGTCAAGGGCGTGGCCTACCGCGCCTTCTGGAGCCAGCGCCGCGCGCGCGGCAAGCCGGATGCAGCCCTGCAAGCTCCCAGGGTGGAGCTGGCACTGGTGGCGGACGGCAGCATACTCACCACCCACGTCAAGGACAAAACCCGGCGCATCGCCGAAATCACCGGACTGGACTTTGCGCGCTTTACCAAGTCCATGCTGCTGGCCCAGGGAGGCTTTGCCGCCTTCTTGCAGGCCACGGCCAATGAGCGCGCCGAGCTGCTCGAAGAGCTGACCGGCACCGATATCTACGGTCGCATCTCGCAGTCCGTTTTCGAAAGAGCGCGCGACGCCCGCCAGGCCCTGGAAAAGCAACAGGCCCAGGCACAGGGCATGCAACTGCTGGATGCAGGCACACGCGAGCAGCTGCAGTCCCAGGCAGTACTGCTGCAGACCGGCTTGACGGATCTGCAGGCACGCCACCAGCAACTGCAAATCGTACAACGCTGGCAGGCACAGACCATGCAGGCCATGGAGGACGTGGAGCAGGCGCGCAATGCACAAGCGAACGCCCAGCAAGCGCTGAGTGATGCCGCGCAGGATTTGCTGCGCCTGCAGGCCCACGGACCTGCGCAGGCAATCCAGCCCATGCACCATCGCTGGCAGCTGGCACAAGACCAGCAAAGCGAACAGGCCGCGCAATTGCAGCAACTGCATACCCTGCGGCTGCGAGCCCAAAGCGCGCAATGGCATCAACACCAACAGGCCCGGCAACTGGCTGGCGATCAGCTGCAGCAGTCAAGGCTGCAGCTGCAGTCTGCACAGGCCCGGCAGGCCGACTTGACGGCATGGCAGCAAGCCCATGCCAGCCACGCCCTGCTGGGTGAAAACCTCAGCGGCTGGCGCGAGCAGCTGCAGCAAGGCCAGCAACTGCAACGGCAAACCGTCCAGGCAGAAGGCCAGATGACGCAGTTGCAGAAGCTCGCCCGGCAACTGCAGCAGCAAGCAGATGCACAGACGCAGCAATCCACGCAGTCGACACGGCAAGTCTCCCAGACGCTGAAACAGCAGCAGGCCTCAGAGCAAGCCCTGCAGCAGCAGTTGGCCACGCACGGCAGCCTGCCTCAGCTGCGCAGCCACTGGCAAAACGCAGAGCGCCAGCTGCATCACTGGCAGCAGTTGCAGGAACATGCCGCACTGCGCCAGCCCCTGGACGTGCAGCAGCAGCGCAATTCGCAGGCGTTGAGCTCCGTTGATTCCCGCATTCAAGAGCAGCTGGCGCAACGCGATGACTTGCGTGCGCAGTACAAGGCGCTCAAGGAAAAGGTGGCCGACAAGCAAGCCCTGCTTGACCAGGAGCGCCTCATCCAAAGCCTGCAAGAGCACCGCGCCGCGCTGCAGCCCGGCGAAGCCTGCCCGCTGTGCGGGTCTCAGGATCACCCAGCCATCACCGAATACGCGGCGCTGGATGTATCAGCCACAGCCGCTGCGCTGCAGCAGGCACAGAGCGAGCTCGAGTCGCTGCAGCGCCAGGGCGAGCAGCTGAACACCGCGCTGGCCACTGCCCAGGGTCAGCAGCAGCTGCAGCAGGAGCAGCACCAGGCCATTGCCCAGCAGATTGAAAAATGGCTGTCACGCTGGGCTGACTTGCGCGCACAGAGCGCAGTGCCGCTGGATGAAACGGCATGGCAGCAACCCGAAGCACTGCGCACCGCTTGCGCTGAAGCCGGGCAGCAGATTGCGCAGCTGCAGCAGAACCTGGCCGATGCCGAAACTGCCGAGCGCCAGCTGCAACAGTCCAAGGACGCCTGCCAGGCGGCTCTGCAACACCAGCAGCAGATCGAGCATGCACAGGCCAGCACCCAGCAGGCTCTGCAGAACAATCTGACGCAGCAGGAGCAGACCGCTCAGGCACTGCAAGCCTTGATGCAGCAGGCCGGCGACCTGCAAACTCGCTTGCAGCTTGCCCTGCAGACGGCAGGCTACGCATTGCCCGAGAGCGCGGACACCGCAGACTGGCTGGATGCGCGTCAGCAGGAATGGCAGCAATGGCAGCGCCAGCAACAGGCAATGCAAGAGCTGACCCCGCAGATCGACCTGCTGCAACGCCAGGTCGAACAAGCCGCAGAGGATGCCGAGCACTGGCTGCAACGCAGCCAGGCCCTGCCCGATCTGCCCGCCGACGCCACCGCCTGTACAGCGCCAGCCGCCGCCACGCTGCATGACTGCAAAACCCTGCTCGAGCAGACTGCGCAGCAGCTGGCCAGGCTGCAAGGTCAGGCAAGCCAGGCACAAGCCACGCTCGAGCAGCTGCAGCAATCGACGCGGCAGGCCCAGGCCGAATGGCAGCAGGCGCTGCAGGCCAGCCCGTTCTCCGACGAGGCGCAGTACTCCGCAGCCCTGCTGTCCGATGCCGAACAGCAAGGTCTGCAGGCACTGAGCAACCAGCTTCAGGGCGCGGCACAACGCGCAGCCGCCTTGCAGGCAGACGCCAGCCGGCGCCTGACCACACTGCAGACACAGGCGCTCAGCGATGAAGCACCCGAAACCATTACCGAGCAGATTACCCAGCTGGAAGCCGAACGCGCCCAGCAGGCCGAGCAGCTGGGCGCCCACCGCGCCCGCCTCAAAGATGACGATGACCGCCGCGCGGGCCAGCAAGCCTTGCTGGCCCGGATTGCCGAGCAGGAGCAGGACAGCGATCTCTGGCAACACCTGGACAGCCTGATAGGCTCCTCCAAGGGCGACAAGTTCCGCAAGTTCGCACAGGGGCTGACGCTAGACCATCTGCTGCATCTGGCCAACCGGCACCTGGAGCGCCTGCACGGTCGCTATCTGCTGCGGCGCAAGCCCACTGGCGAGCTGGAGCTGGACATCGTGGACGGCTGGCAGGGCGATGTGGCGCGCGACACGCGCACGCTCTCCGGCGGCGAAGCCTTTCTCGTCAGCCTGGCACTGGCACTGGCACTGTCCGATCTGGTCAGCAGCAAGACCTCGATTGACTCGCTGTTCCTCGACGAAGGCTTCGGCACGCTGGACGGCGATACGCTGGAGATGGCCCTCGCCGCGCTAGACGCACTCAACGCCAGCGGCAAGATGATTGGCGTCATCAGCCATGTGGAAGCCCTCAAGGAGCGTATTCCGGCGCAGATCCGCGTGGAAAAAGCGGCCGGAATCGGCTACTCCAGACTGGTGATCTGAAGTCTGGTTCAGGTGCCAGGCGGAGGTGGCGGCATCATGCCCGGGCGCGGCGGCCGCATGCCGCCGGGCCGCCCCGGACCTCCTGGCCCACCCGGGCCGCCTGGCGGCATGGAGCCCTTGACCTGGCAGAGCTTGTCGGCACTGTCGCTGCGCACCACCACGGTCTTCGATGCCAGCATCACCCCTCCCAGGTTCTGCACATCGAAGACATAAGGCGTCTTGTCCGGCTCCTGCCCGACCACGTTGTCCACATCCAGGCGGGTATCGGGCTGGCCCTTGTCCTTGTAAAGCGGCGCCTGCGCAAAGATCTCGCTGTTGAGCGCATCGCTGAACAACAGCTGGCTGGTCAGCCACGATGCAGCGCTGTCCGCCGGGTCGTAGCTGCCTTGCAGAATGCGAAAGTGCACATGCACGGCACGGCCGCGATACCAGCCGGGGTAGCAGCTGTCGAAGCGCGCCACGCCATGGCCGTCGGTGCGCTGATAGCCGCGAAAGAACTGCTTGTTCACATCGGCGGCATCGTTGTTGCACATGCGGTGAATCTGGCCCGAGTAACCGCCCGTGTGATTGGTATGCCAGATCTCCACAATCGTGCCCGGCACCGGCTCGCAGCGCTCGTTGACCACGCGGATCTGCATATGCAGCGGCAGGCCATCCCAGCCATCGCTGACATCCATGCGCTCGGGAGACAGCGTGTGGCAGGGGCCGATGGTGGCCTCGCAAGTCAGGCGGCAACTGCCCGCCAGCCCGGCACTGGCAAACGGGTTGATGCCGCGCACAGCGGCTGTGATGGCCGCCGTACCACCGCTGAGCCATGGAGCAGCCGCTTTTCCCACGCTCCTCACCGACTCCGCAGCGGGAGCTGCGCAGCCGAGCAAGGGAATGACGGGCAGCACCCCCAGCACAGCACCGGAATGCTGCAGCCAATGTCTGCGGGTAAGCGGCAGGAAAGAGTCGGAGGATGAATGAGGCATGGAGCTTTGGCGTCAAGTCAGACTGGCTGCATGCTAGTGCACGGCAAGTCATTCAGGCGCTTGCTTTGCGAGCTTTACCGCAACGATACATCTACGCAGCGCCCCCCAAATTACCCTTAACCGGCAGATCTCCAGCACTGCCAAACACTCACCAATCCATAGCAAACACCACTTTAATTGCGGGCGTAATAGATTGATTTCACTAAAGAAACATCAAGACTTCAAGCCGCCATCCACCCATCAAGTCTGGTGTTAACCCTCTGCGCCGGCCTGTCACTCGCTTCAAAGATGCATGCACTGGCGGAAGGCCAGGATAACCACCCAGAGGAGATGAAGTAGATGACACAGGAGACCCAGAAAACCGGCCGCCGCAACCTACTCAAAGGTGCCGCGGTGGCTGCTTCCGCCATGTCCGTGCCCATGATAAGCACGGCCCAGACCACGTCCTGGCGCTTTCAGAGTACCTGGCCGGCCAAGGACATTTTTCACGAGTTTGCCCAGGACTTCGCGAAGAAAGTCAACGACATGACTGGCAACCGCCTCAAGATCGAGGTGCTGCCTGCCGGCTCCGTGGTGCCTGCATTCCAGTTGCTGGATGCCGTATCCAAAGGCACGCTGGATGGCGGACACGGCGTGATTGCGTACTGGTATGGCAAAAGCCAGGCCGTAGCGCTTTGGGGGTCCGGACCGGCCTTTGGCATGGATGCCAATATGGTGCTGGCCTGGCACAACTATGGCGGAGGCAAGGAGTTGCTGGACGAGATCTACGGCGGCCTGAAAATGGACGTGGTCTCCAAACTCTACGGCCCCATGCCGACCCAGCCGCTGGGCTGGTTCAAGAAACCCGTGGCCAAGGTGGAGGACCTGAAGGGACTGAAATTCCGCACCGTCGGCCTTGCCGTGGATGTGTTTACGGAAATGGGTCTGGCAGTGAACCCGCTGCCTGCCGGTGAGATCGTTCCAGCCCTGGATCGCGGTCTGCTGGATGCCGCCGAGTTCAACAATGCATCCAGCGACCGCGTGCTGGGCTTTCCGGATGTGACCAAGAACTGCATGCTGCAAAGCTTTCACCAGTCGAGCGAGCAGTTCGAGGTGCTGTTCAACAAGACCAAGTTCAACGCCCTGCCGGCCGAGATCAAGTCCATCATCGAGTACGCCACCCAGGCCGCCAGCGCCGACATGAGCTGGAAGGCCACCGACCGCTATGCCAAGGACTATGCAGAGATGCAGTCCAAGCAGGGCGTGAAGTTCTACAAGACACCCGACGCCATCCTGCGCGCCCAACTGGCCGCCTGGGACAAGGTGACATCCAAGAAGGCCGCCGAGAACCCCATGTTCAAGCGGGTGATGGACTCCATGCGCACGTTTGCCCAGCGCAGCGGGCGCTGGCAAAACGATACCGACCTCGACTTCAAGATGGCCTGGAACCACTACTTCGCGCAAAAACGCAGTTGATGCCGACACAGCGCAGCCCAGAAGGGGCTGCGCCTGTCTGCCTCCCGCAACCCCGCCCCGGCAGGCGGGCATCCCATCCTCTTCGCACCTCGCTGCATCACGCAGCGGAGACTGCCATGCAAAAAATTCTGCTTGCTGTCGATGCGTTCTCGACCTTTATCGGCAAGGTGGCGGCCTGGGCCGTGGTGCTGTTGACAATGCTGATCAGCTGGGAGGTGTTCTCCCGCTACGCACTGAACAAACCTCACGCCTGGGTGCTGGATGCACAGATCATGCTCTACGGCACCATGTTCATGCTGGCCGGCGCCTACACCCTGTCCAAGAACGGCCATGTGCGCGGCGATGTGCTCTACGGCTTCTTCAGCCCGCGTGCGCAGGCTGCCGTGGATCTGTGCCTGTACATCCTGTTCTTCCTGCCTGGCGTACTGGCGCTGACCTGGGCCGGCTGGACCTATGCCCACGAATCGCTGGACATTCGCGAGCAGACCTTCTCTGCCCATCCGTTGCCGCTGTATCCATTCAAATTCATGATTCCGCTGGCTGGTGGCGTGCTGCTGCTTCAGGGTCTTGCTGAAATCGCCCGCTGCATGCTGTGCCTGCGCGACGGCCAGTGGCCCCGTCGCGGCGCAGACGTGGAAGAAGTGGATGTGGAAAAGCTCAAGGAAATGGTGCAGGAGGGCAAAGCATGAAGATTCGCAAGGAACTCTGGTTCGGCTTTTCCATCATGGCCCTGGTCGTGCTCTCGGCCATCGTGCTGCTGCTGGGCGTAGAAAACATCACCAACGGCCATCTGGGCCTGCTGATGCTGTCGCTGGTGGTGGTCGCCATCATGCTGGGCTTTCCCACTGCCTTCACGCTGATGGGCATGGGCATGATCTTCACCTGGCTGGCCTATGAGCGAGATACCACACGCACACTGGATTTGATGGTGCAGTCAGCCTACAAGAGCATGACCAATGACGTGCTCATCGCCATCCCCCTTTTCGTCTTCATGGGCTATCTGGTCGAGCGCGCCAACCTGATCGAAAAGCTGTTCAAAAGCATGCACCTGGCCATGGCCCGCGTGCCGGGCTCGCTTGCTGTGGCCACGCTGGTGACCTGCACCGTATTTGCCACCGCCACCGGCATTGTGGGCGCCGTGGTCACGCTCATGGGCCTGCTGGCACTGCCCACCATGCTGCGTGCCGGCTACAGCACATCCATGGCGGCAGGGGCCATCACGGCGGGTGGCTGCCTTGGCATCTTGATACCGCCTTCGGTGCTGCTGATTCTCTATGGCGCGACAGCAGGCGTTTCCGTCGTCCAGTTGTATGCCGGCGCTTTCTTCCCTGGCCTGATGCTTGCCGGCCTGTACGTGGGCTATGTGATTCTCATGGCCAAGATCAAGCCGGCCTGGGCACCACCGCTGTCAGCCGCCGAGCGCCAGGTAGCTCTACCGCCCCTGACTCGCGAGCTGCCCGCCACCGCTCAGCAATACGCCCCCATGCGCCTGCTGGCCGCACTCAAAGGCCAGCGCAATGCACAGGTTCCCACGGGCTACCTGCTGCGCCAGCTAGCCGTGGTGGTTCTGCCCGGAATGCTGTTCCTGCTGCTGGCTGCCAGCAGCTGGCAGGCAGTGACGACGCCGAAGGTGCAGGAACAGTTCGAGATCCAGCCCATAGGCATGGAAAGCGGCAGCTCCTCCAGCTCCGGCACAGGCCTTGCCGAGCCGCCCATAGAAGGTGGCTTGCAGGAACCACCCACCGAAGGAGGGCTGCAGGAGCCGCCCGGCTCAGAGTCCTCCGCCCCGGTGGCAGCAACAGCGCCGGCAGAGCCTAAAACAGGCAGCAACGCACCGGGCGTGCCTGCTGCCAGCCAGGCTGAAACCCAGCCAGCCCCCACCTGGTGGTGGATTGGCTTTGCACTGCTGGGGACCTGCACCGCACTGTTCTATCTGTTTCTGAGTTTTGCGCGGCTGGAAATCTTCAAGATGCTGCTGGGCTCGTTCTTTCCGCTGGTGGTGCTGATCCTGACCGTACTCGGCTCCATTGTCTTTGGCCTGGCCACGCCGACCGAAGCGGCTGCCATGGGCGCCTTGGGCGGCTTTGTGCTTGCCGCTGCCTACAAGCGCCTGAGTATCGATGTCGTCAAGGAGTCCGTGTACCTGACTGCCAAAACCTCGGCCATGGTCTGCTGGCTGTTTGTGGGCTCGGCCATTTTCTCCGCCGCCTTTGCATTGCTGGGCGGGCAGGAGCTCATAGAGCGCTGGGTACTGTCCATGAACCTCAGCAAGATAGAGTTCATGATCCTCTCTCAGGTCGTGATCTTTCTGCTGGGCTGGCCGCTGGAATGGACGGAGATCATCGTCATCTTCATGCCCATCTTCATTCCCCTGCTCAACCACTTTGGCGTTGACCCGCTGTTCTTCGGCCTGCTGGTGGCGCTGAATCTGCAGACGGCCTTCCTCTCGCCACCCGTGGCCATGTCTGCCTTCTACCTCAAGGGAGTGGCACCGCCTTCGGTGACGCTCAACCAGATTTTCGTGGGCATGATGCCCTTCATGGGCATACAAATCCTGGCCATCGTGCTGCTCTACATCTGGCCGCAGATCGGTCTGTGGCTGCCGCAACTGCTCTACAAATAACAAAAGGCCATCAGCACATCACTATCAAATACATAGCTGGCTGCGCTTTCTACATAGTAACTTCGTGTTTATAGAGATGAAAACATGAGATGGAGCAAGCGCAAGAAGCTATCTTTTTAGAATCGATAAGCACAACAAAGCTCGAGGTCACCATGGCCTTGTCGCGCAGTCATCAGGTCTTTGCCGTACCATCCAGACCCTTGCTTGATAGGTACAAGCCATGATCCGGATCGCAGAACTCAAACTCCCTCTCTCGGCGGTTGAATACCACCCCGAGAACCACACCGAATACCAGCCTACGGACAAGCTCACGCAGCTTGCGGCCGAGCGCCTGGAAATTGCGGCCGCCGCCATTGCAAAGCTGCATGTGCACAAACGCAGCTTCGATGCGCGCAAGGCGGAGCTGCTGGCCGTCTACATCGTCGATATCACGCTGGCCGACGAGAGCCAGGAGGCCGCGCTGCTGACGCAGTTTGCCGACCACCCCCATGTCAATCCCACGCCCGACATGAGCTGGAAACCCGTGGGCCAGGCCCCGGCGGATATGAACGAGCGCCCCGTGGTCGTGGGCTTTGGACCCTGCGGCATGTTTGCCGGACTGGTGCTGGCCCAGATGGGCTTCAAGCCCATCGTGCTGGAGCGCGGCAAGACCGTGCGCGAGCGCACCAAGGACACCTGGCGCCTGTGGCGCAAGCGCGAGCTGACGCCCGAGTCCAATGTGCAGTACGGCGAAGGCGGCGCCGGCACCTTCTCCGACGGCAAGCTCTACAGCCAGATCAAGGACCCGCGCCATCTGGGCCGCAAGGTGCTGACCGAGTTCGTGACCTATGGTGCTCCGCCCGAAATTCTCTACGCGGCTCACCCCCATATCGGCACTTTCAAGCTGGTCAAACTGGTCGAAGGCATTCGCGAGGAAATCGTGCGCCTGGGCGGCGAAATCCGCTTCGAGCAGCGCGTGACCGATGTACAGATCGAAGAAGTCGACGGCCAGCGCCAACTGGTCGGTCTGCAGGTGCTCGACCAGGCCACAGGCCAAAGCTATGCGCTGCCCACCCATCATGCCGTGATGGCGCTGGGCCACAGCTCGCGCGACACTTTTGCCATGTTCTACGAGCGCGGTGTGGCCATGGAGGCCAAGCCCTTCTCCGTGGGCTTTCGCATCGAGCATCCGCAAAGCGTGATCGACCGCGCCCGCTGGGGCAAGGATGCCGGCCACCCGCTGCTGGGCGCTGCCGACTACAAGCTGGTGCACCATGCCAAAAATGGCCGCGCCGTCTATAGCTTTTGCATGTGCCCGGGCGGCACCGTGGTGGCAGCGACCAGCGAACCCGGGCGCGTCGTCACCAACGGCATGAGCCAGTATTCGCGCGCCGAGCGCAATGCCAATGCCGGCATGGTCTGCGCCATCAGCCCCGAAGACTACCCGCAAGACGCCGAGAGCTTTGCCTGGGCCTTCGACGGCAAGACCTTCGGCGTCGAAAAGCTGCAAAAAGGCGAGCATCACCCGCTCTCCGGCATTGTGCTGCAGCGCCAGCTGGAGTCCCAAGCCTATGTGCTCGGCGGCCAGAACTACAGTGCGCCCGGCCAGCTCGTGGGCGACTTTGTGACTGGCAAGCCCTCCACCGAATTTGGCGAGGTGCAACCCTCGTACAAGCCCGGCATCAGCCTCGGCGATCTGCACCAGGCCCTGCCCGCCTATGCGATCGAAGCCATGCGCGAGGCCCTGCCCGCCTTTGGCAAAAAGATTCGCGGCTACGACATGAAGGATGCCGTGCTGACCGGTGTGGAAACCCGCACCTCGTCCCCGGTCAAGATCGGTCGCGGCGCCGACTTCCAGAGCGACAACACGCGCGGTCTGTACCCGGCCGGCGAAGGTGCCAGTTATGCGGGCGGCATTCTGTCGGCCGGTGTGGACGGCATCAAGGTCGGCGAGGCCGTTGCAGCCGCGATTCTCGGCGTCGAGGTGCCCTCCTCGGGCGCGCGCGGCTCGGGCGGCGCCCTCTAATCGGGGGCAGGCAGCCGCGCTGCCCCCCAGGCATGCCAGCCCTGCTGCTGGCTGCCTTTGATGGGTGCGTCCATACCAGACGTCATGGCTTCACAAGTTTTTGGACGCTGACTGACAATGCACCAGGTTTGGCATCGCTACGCTGGTGACTTCATTGCACGCCAAGCGTCTCCATGAAACCTCTGCGACCTGCCCCTGCCTCCGTGTCCCTGGGACTGGCCTGCTGGCTGGCAGCCGCCAGTGCCGGCGCACAAACCAGTGATCCCGCTGCTGCGGCGGACAAGAGCGCCGACAAGCCCTCGGCGCTATCGGGCTGGATGCTCGGCTACGCCCCCCTGGACTGGCATTTCTCCGATGCCAAAAAGGAAAACGATTTCGAGCCCGACGAACAAAAGCACGCCTATGTCTGGCTGATCCAGGCCGAGAAGGAGCTGGACGAGCGCCATATCGCGGGATTTGCCTATTTCAGGAACTCATTCGGCCAGCCCAGCCAGTACGCCTATTACGGCTGGCGATTCAGGCCTTTTGACAGCGTGCCAGGCCTTTTCTTCAAGGTCACGGGCGGCATCATTCACGGCTACAAGTTTCCGTACAACAAGAAGATCCCGTTCAACAACAGGCATGGCTGGGGCATCACGGCCATTCCGGCCGTGGGCTATGACTTCAACAGCAACTGGGGCACCCAGATCAATGTGCTGGGCAATGCCGGCGTGATGTTCCAGCTCAACTACACGGTTCGCTAGGCCGCAGGAAACGACCTGTCAGGCTCCGCGCAGCCTGGCAAAATCAGGCGCACGCTTTTCCAGAAAGGCCGCAATGCCTTCGCGAGACTCCTCGCTGCCCTGGGCCTCGACCATATGGTCGGCCTCCAGCGCCAGCTGTTGCTCCAGGCTGTGGCGGTGTGCCACCCGGCACAGTGCCTTGATACGCGCGGTCGCCACTTCCGGCCCCTGGGCCAGTTGCCGCGCCAGCTCCAGCGCTTGAGCCAGGGCCTGGCCCGGCTCCGTCAAACGGTTGATGCAGCCATGCGCATGCATGCGCTCGCCGCTGATGCGCTCGCCCGTCAGGCAGAGCTCGGTCAGCAATTGACGGGACATGAACTCGGCCAGAAACGAAGTCGCGCCACCGTCGGGTGTGAGGCCGACCTTCACATAGGCCACCGAGAAAACCGCCGACCTTGCCGCCACCAGCATGTCGCATGCCATGGCCAGAGACAGGCCTGCACCAGCGGCAGCGCCCTCCACCGCCGCGATCACAGGCTTGGGGCAGTCGCGTATGGCACGAATCAGATGGTTGAGATCCTCAAGCTTTAGGCGGCGTTCGGCCAGCGGCATCTCGCGCCTCGTTGCCAGCTGGTTCAGATCGCCGCCAGCGCAGAAATGACCGCCCTCGCCCGTCAGAATCACGGCGGCCACCGAGGCATCGGTGCCGGCCGCACGCAGCGCTTCCATGACCGCGTAGTAATACTCGGGCGACAGCGCATTGCGCGCTGCCTGGTTGTTGTTGGAGAGAACGAGAACAGCGCCTTCGCGGCGGGTGACAAGAGCAGGATTCACGGCAAACCTCCTGCATCCGACTCTAGCGATGCAGGCACGGCCCGCCTAGCGGGCGGATGCCCTCTCTTGTCACCTAGCGGACGCCCTCAGCGGCGCGGTCCCCAATGGCCGCCGCCGTGATGCCAGCCGCCAGGACCATGATTCCACCCACCCTCATGCCAGCCGTAGCCGGGACGTGGCGGCATGGCCCAGCGGCCGGGACGCCAGTTGTAGCGCCCGCCGCCCCAGCCCCAGGAGCCGCCGATCCAGACATAAGCCGGCGAGGGAGCCACCGGGATCACCTCGTTGATCAGGGGAGGCGGGGCCATGGGTGCATAGACGTCGCCCGCAACCACCTCGGTTCCATAAGCCGGATAGGCCGGGGCCACCACGCAGCCCGTAAGCAGGGCAGCGGAGCCGCCCAGCAGCAAGACCGGCAGCAGTCGGCGGGTCATGGTTTGAGAGATGAAGGACATCGCAACTCCTGAAAGTCCGGGGACATGTATATGCTCCTACAACGCAAAAGCCCCTGCCGGTTGTTGACAGGGGCTTGTGAAGCAGCGGTAAAGACCGGCTACTGCCGTTTACACATGCGTACGCTTAGCGGGCGTTCTGCAGTGCAGCAATGCGCTGCTCGATGGGCGGGTGGGTAGAGAACAGCTGGCCGATGCCACCGGCAATGCCCATGGCCGCCACGCTCTTGGGCAGCTCGCCCGGATGCATTCCGCCCAGACGGGCCAGCGCATTCATCATGGGCTGCTTGCGCCCCATGAGCTGGGCAGCACCCGCGTCGGCACGGAACTCGCGCTGGCGCGAGAACCAGGCCACGATCATGGCGGCGACAAAGCCCAGCAGGATATCCAGCACCACGGTGGTGATCATGTAGCCGATGCCGGGGCCGGAGCTTTGCTCGTCGTTGCGGCGCAGGAAGGAGTCGACCGCATAGCCGATCACGCGCGAGAGGAAGACCACAAAGGTGTTCATCACGCCCTGGATCAGCGTCATGGTCACCATGTCGCCATTGGCGATGTGGGCCACTTCGTGACCGATCACGGCCTCGACCTCTTCACGCGTCATGCCTTCGAGCAGACCTGTGGACACGGCCACCAGGGCCGAGTTCTTGAAAGCGCCGGTCGCAAAGGCGTTGGGCTCGCCCTCATAGATGCCGACCTCGGGCATGCCGATGCCAGCCTTTTCGGCAAAGCCGCGCACGGTGTTGACGATCCAGGCCTCGTCGGCGTTGCGCGGCTCGTTGATGACCTGCACGCCCGATGTCCACTTGGCCATGGGCTTGGAGATCAGCAGCGAGATGATGGCGCCGCCAAAGCCCATGATGAAGGCAAAGCCCAGCAGGGCGCCCAGATTGAGGCCGTTGGCAGTGAGGTAGCGGTTGACGCCCAGCAGGCTGGCGACGATGCCCAATACCGCCACCACGGCGATATTGGTCAGTAGAAATAAGGCAATACGTTTCATCGAGGGTGTACTCCACACAGGGGACAAAATGACCAGAACCCCTGAGGCACCGCCTGTGCAGGACGAATGCGCATCAAGCCAGTTCTGTTTCTGGCAGTACCCGTTGTTGTGTTGTTTGTGCGGTACGTGGGGCTCGGAAAACTAGAGAGTCATCATAGAAGGAAAAGTTCTGGTTTTGCAGGCACCAGTCCGGGATTCCCAATATGGGAATTGGTAGATAGGGCTTGCTGGCCAGATTGCAAGACTGTGTGCGCAACTGATCGTCCAGCCAGCCGTCTGCCTCGGCCAGCGATGCCAGCCCTGGAGCCTGCCCCAGCGGCACGCAGATCACATGCGCGGTAATGGCCTTGCGCGGCTGAACCAGCTTTTCCAGCAGGGCATGGCCTATGGGAAGAAAGCGCGCCTGCGCCCACAGCACACGCCGGGCCACAAACAGCTCCTGCCAGCGCTTGTCGCGCAGCGCATCGCACAGTGCCTGCGGCGCCAGCAGCAAGCCGCCGTTCTCGTCCAGCACCGTGATCGAATCGCGCAGGCGCCCGCGCTGCGCCCCCACGCCCTGGCGCTCTATCTCGGCCGCCTGCAGCGCGTTGAGCCGCTGCTTGAGCAACGGCCAGTGCAGCCAGATCAGGCCGTTGAAGAAGTCATGCAGATTGTCGCGCGTGGGAATGCTGCGCTCTCTGTGGATGAATGCTTCATAGGCCTGACCGGCAGGCAGCTGCAGCTGATCGACAAACTGCCAGCCCGGCAGCAGTCCGTGGGCGGCAGCCACTTCCTGCAAGGCCCGGGCCACGCCGGCACCGCCCAGCACCCGGTCATGAACCTGACGTCCAAGCGCTTGCAGCGGTGCCAGCCAGGGCACCTGCCAGTCAATGGCCCAATCCACTGACGGCATTGCGGCTGGCTGCATCAAGGCAGCACCTCGTCCTGATGCCCACGCAGATCGCGCACCGCCACCCTGGCCGTGCCCTCGTCACGCAACTCGAAGACCTGGGTCGCGGCCATGAGCTTGGTCAGCGAGGCATAGCCATAGTTGCGCGCATCAAACGACAGCTTGTTGCCGATATGCGTGCCCACCGCAGCCACACGTGCCCAGCCGGCTTCGTCCTGCGTCGCCTTGACGGCATCGCGCAGCATGGCAATGAGCTGCCTGTCTTCCTTGAGCATGTGCGAAGGCACGCGCAACGTGGTGCATGCCGGGGCCGCAGCGCCCGTGCCACCGGCCACCTTGCCATTGCTGACAGGGAGGGTCTGCTCGGATGGCTGGCTTGCTGCAGGCACTGCACGTGGAACTGCCTCGGCCTCCAGCGCCTCGCGGCGTTCGCTGCGGCTGACAATGCCGTCGCCGAGTTCCTTGAGCGCATCGAAATACAGAAAGCGCGAGCAGGCATTGACGAAAGCCCTGGGCGTCTGCTCCGCGCCGAATCCATAGACCGCAGCGCCCTTGGCGCGCAAATGCATGACCAGCGGCGTGAAGTCGGCGTCCGAGGAAACGATGCCGAAGGCATCGGGCTTTTCGGTATAGAGCAGCTCCATGGCATCCACCGTCATGGCCATGTCGGTCGCGTTCTTGCCCTTGGAGTAGTCAAACTGCTGCATGGGCCGCACGGCGTACTCCAGCAGCTTGCTCTGCCAGCCATGCAGACCGGCCTTGGTCCAGTTGCCATAGGCACGGCGAATATTGATCAGGCCGAAGGTGGATAGCTCGGTCAATATCTCGTCAATCATCTCTGCGGGCGCGTTGTCCGCATCGATCAGCAAGGCAATCTTGGGCTGGACATCGTTGGGCATGCAATCTCCTGAGCGCTGTTTGGCCAAGCCTAACCGAGGCCATGCTCAAAGCCAAACTAAAAAAGGAGCAGCTTGCGCAACTCCTTTATTGATTTCAGACCGAAAACACCTTTGATTCAAGTGAACACAGGCGCTTGCAGCTACTGTTCTTAATCCAGCATCTTCCAGGGCAGGGCTTCGCCAAAGCGCAGTGGCTTGAGCTGCGCCCCTTCGCCGTATTCAAAACTCACAGGCGGCGTCCAGCTTTCCTTGACCAGGGTGATGGTGTCGGTGTTGCGGGGCAGGCCATAGAAGTCGGCTCCGTTGAAGGAGGCAAAGGCTTCCAGTTTGTCGAGAGCCCCGACGCCGTCGAACACCTCGGCATACATCTCGATGGCGGCGTGGGCACTGTAGCAGCCGGCGCAGCCGGTCGCGGCTTCCTTCAGATGCGCTGCATGGGGTGCGCTGTCCGTGCCCAGGAAGAACTTGCTGCTGCCGCTGGTAGCGGCCTGCACCAGCGCCAGGCGATGGGTTTCGCGCTTGAGGACCGGCAGGCAATAGAAATGCGGGCGCACGCCGCCCAGGAAGATGGCGTTGCGGTTGAACAGCAGATGCTGGGGCGTGATGGTCGCAGCCAGGAAATCATCGGCCTCAGCCACGTACTCGGCGGCTTCCTTAGTCGTCACATGCTCCATGACGATCTTGAGCTCGGGAAAATCCTTGCGCAGAGGCTTGAGCTGCTGCTCGATGAACACGGCTTCGCGGTCGAAGAGGTCGATGCTCTGATCGGTGACTTCACCATGCACCAGCAGCACCAGGCCTTCGCGCTGCATGGCTTGCAGCGTCGGGTAGATCTTGCGCAGATCGGTCACGCCATGGTCGGAGTTGGTCGTGGCACCTGCGGGATAAAGCTTGCAGGCCACCACGCCGGCCGCCTTGGCGCGCACGATTTCCTGAGGGCCCAGGTTGTCCGTCAGATACAGCGTCATCAGCGGCTGGAACTGGCTGCCTTCAGGCACGGCCGACAGAATGCGGGCGCGGTAGTCCGCAGCCATCTCCGCCGTGGTGACCGGGGGCTTGAGGTTGGGCATGATGATGGCACGGCCCATCTGGCGGGCAGTGTGCGGCACCACGCAGCGCATGGCATCGCCATCGCGCACATGCAAGTGCCAATCATCGGGGCGGGTAATCGTGATGGTCTGAGTCATGGCCGATATTGTCCCATCTTCGCTGGCGGCAAGGCCGCACCCGACCCCGCAAGAGCAGTGCTCCCACGGCGGTCACAGGCTCTTCTCTCTGGCATTTGGCGCAAAAATCCTCAAAAATGAAGCCAAGGAGGAGGTCTTATGTCTGTTCCTCAAGCTCTGGCCGGCACACCATTGCGCACCGACTTTCTCAGCGCCAGCGACGCAGCCCGGCTGGTCGCGCGCGTCGGCATCACCCAGGTGCTGCGCCTGATCAGCCAAGCCCTGGAGGCCGACTTCGGCCGCTGGCAGGACTTCGACAAAAGCGCGCGTACCGCAGCCCATTCCGCCAGCGGCGTGATCGAGCTGATGCCGGTGGCAGATGCGCGAGACTACGCCTTCAAATACGTCAACGGCCACCCGCACAATCCGCGCCTGGGCCTTCCCACCGTGATGGCTTTCGGCGCGCTGGCCGATGTCGCCACCGGCATGCCGCGCTTTGTCAGCGAGCTGACGCTGACCACGGCCTTGCGCACCGCCGCCACATCCGCCATGGCCGCGCGCCATCTGGCGCGCGCCGGCAACCGCAGCATGGCGCTGATCGGCAATGGCTCGCAAAGCGAATTCCAGGCTCTGGCCTTCATGGAGTTGCTGGGCGTGCGCGAGCTGCGCCTGTTCGACATCGACCCTGCGGCCTCGCAAAAGCTGCTGCACAACCTGCAGCCGTTCCTGCCCGATTTTTCCGCTACGGCCATCGTCTGCACCAGCGTGCGAGACGCCGTGGCCGGCACGGACATCGTGACCACCGCCACCGCCGACAAGACCCGCGCCACCATCATCCCCGGGCATTTGCTGGAGCCCGGCATGCATATCAATGCCGTGGGCGGTGATTGCCCCGGCAAGACAGAGTTCGATGCCAGCGCCCTGCAGCGTGCGCAGGTCTTTGTCGAGTACGAGCCGCAGACGCGCATCGAGGGCGAGCTGCAACAGATGCCGGCCGACTTTGCCGTGACCGAGCTGTGGCGCGTGCTGCAGAAGCTGGCGCCGGGCCGGACATCGGACGCCCAGATCACCTTGTTCGACTCCGTTGGCTTCGCGCTGGAGGACTACTCGGCGCTGCGCACCATGCATAGCCTGGCGCAAGGCGCAGGCCTGCTGTCACAGATCGAGCTGGTGCCGGAGCTCGCCGACCCCAAGGATCTGTTTGCCATGGTGAGACAGGCAGCCAGTCCCCAGATCATCAATCTTGCGGCCCGTAAGACGGCCTGAAGCGGAGCGGCTCATGGCATACACATCGTCCACACTGATAGGTCTGCCCACCGATATCGGTGCCTCGCGCCTTGGCGCGGCCATGGGGCCCGATGCCCTGCGTGTGGCCCAGCTCGGTCCAGCGCTGCAACGGCTGGGGGTGCAGGTCAACGATCTGGGCAATCTGAGCGGCCCCGCCAACCCACGTGGCGCGCGCGATGCCCAGGGTCTGCGCAATCTGGCCGAATGCCTGAGCTGGAACCGGATCGCCCATGACGCAGTGCTGCAGGTGCTGCAGCAACACCGGCTGCCCATACTGCTGGGTGGCGACCATACGCTGGCCACAGGCTCCATCAGCGCCGTGGCCCGCCATTGCCGCGCCACGGGCAAGCAGCTGCGCGTGCTCTGGCTGGATGCCCATTCGGATTGCAACACCCCCGAAAGTTCGCCCACGGGCAATCTGCACGGCATGCCGGTTTCAAGCCTCTGCGGACTGGGACCGGCGGAACTGGCCTCGCTGTCGGGCACGACTCCCGCCCTGCCCGCCTCATCGTTCTGCCAGATCGGCCTGCGCAGCGTGGACGAGAGCGAAAAGCACATGATCCGAGAGCTGGGGCTGGAGGTCTACGACATGCGGGCCATCGACGAACTGGGCATGCGTGAAGTGATGCGCCGCGCCCTGGTCAGCCTGCTGGGACGCAACGACAGGGACATCCACCTGCATCTGAGCTTTGACGTGGACTTTCTCGATCCTGACATTGCTCCCGGCACCGGCACACCGGTACGCGGCGGCCCCACCTACCGCGAGGCCCAGCTGTGCATGGAAATGATTGCCGACTCCGGCCGTCTTGCCTCGCTGGACATTGTGGAGCTCAACCCGGCCCTGGACCTGCGCAACCAGACGGCGGAGCTGGTGGTGGACCTGGTGCAAAGCCTGTTTGGTCAAAGCACGCTGATGCGCGCCCCCCGCGGCGTGCTGCAATGCTGACCGGCAGTCCGGCCCGGCCGCCATGAAAAAAGGCGCTCCTGCGAGCGCCTTTTTGCGGCTTGCCTGCGGTATCAATGCTGCAGGATCTTGTTGAGGAATTCCTTGGTACGCGGCTGGCGGTTTTCGGGATGGCCGAAGAACTCTTCCTTGCTGCAGTCCTCCAGAATCTTGCCGCCCACGTCCATGAAGATCACACGGCTGGCCACCTTGCGCGCAAATCCCATTTCGTGGGTCACGCACATCATGGTCATGCCTTCATGGGCCAGGCCCATCATCACGTCCAGCACTTCGCCCACCATTTCGGGATCCAGTGCCGAAGTGGGTTCGTCGAACAGCATGACGATGGGATCCATGGACAGAGCGCGCGCAATGGCCACGCGCTGCTGCTGACCGCCGGAGAGCTGGCCGGGGAACTTGTCCTTGTGAGCGGTCAGGCCCACGCGGTCCAGCATCTTGAGGCCACGGGTCTTGGCGTCTGCAGCACTGCGGCCCAGCACCTTCATCTGTGCGATGGTCAGGTTCTCCGTCACCGACAGGTGGGGGAACAGCTCAAAGTGCTGGAACACCATGCCCACGCGGCTGCGCAGCTTGGGCAGATCGGTCTTGGGATCGTGCACTGCCGTGCCGTCCACAAAGATCTCGCCCTTCTGGAAAGGCTCCAGAGCATTGATGGTCTTGATCAGCGTGGACTTGCCGGAGCCCGAAGGGCCGCACACCACCACCACCTCGCCCTTGTTGATATTGGTGGAGCAATCGGACAGCACCTGAAAGCTGCCGTACCACTTGGAAACGTTCTTGAGTTCAATCATTTTTCACTCCGACTTTTGTCAGTGATCCATCGCAGCGCCTGCAGCGGGCTCGGTCAGGCCTGGGACGGCCAGCAAGGGCCGCCCCGCAGCCGAGGCCGTCGTCCCCCTTGAGGGGGAGGGCGCGAAGCGACTCAGGGGGTGTTTCATCGAATAATGGCAATCTTCTTGTGCAGACGCTTGACGAACCAAGACAGTGCAAAGCAGATCACAAAATAGGTCACGGCAGCCGCCAGATAGGATTCGATGGGTCGGCCGAAGTTCTTGCCGGCGATTTCGAAGCCCTTGAGCATGTCGTAGGCACCGATCGCATAGACCAGCGAGGTATCCTGAAACAGGATGATGGTCTGGGTCAGCAGCACGGGCAGCATGTTGCGGAAGGCCTGAGGCAGCACCACCAAACGCATGTTCTGACCATAGGTCATGCCCAGCGCCTGACCGGCAAACACCTGTCCACGTGGAATGGACTGGATGCCGGCGCGCATGATTTCAGAGAAATATGCTGCTTCGAACGCCACAAAGGTGATGATGGCCGAAGTCTCCGCGCCGATGGGCTTGCCGATCAGCATGGGCATCAGCAGGAAGAACCACAGGATCACCATCACCAGCGGGATGGAGCGCATGCCGTTGACATAGATGGTGGCAGGCAGGTCCAGCCACTTCTTGCCCGACAGGCGCATCAGCGCCAGCAAGGTGCCGAAGAAGATGCCGCCCAGCGTGGCGATCACGGTCAAGGACACGCTGAAATACAGCCCCTTCAGCACAAAGTTGCTGAACAGGTCCCACGAGAAAAACGACCAGTCGAGGTTGAGATTCATATCAGTGGCCTCCACCGCTGGCTGCAATCAGGCCGGGCACGCGAGAACGCTTCTCGATGAAGGCCATGATGCGGTTGATGATGAAGGCAGAAATCACATACAGACCTGTCACAGCCATATAAATTTCGACGCCACGAGCAGTCTCTTCCTGGGCCTGCATGGCGAACATGGTCAGTTCGGCCACGGACACGGCAAACGCCACGGACGAGTTCTTGAACACGTTCATGGCCTCGCTGGTCAGCGGCGGAATGATGATGCGAAACGCCATCGGCAGCAGCACATAGCGGTAGGTCTGGAAGGTTGTGAAACCTACTGCCATGCCGGCGTAGCGCTGGCCCCGCGGCAAAGCCTGAATACCGGAGCGCACCTGCTCGGCAATACGGGCAGAGGTGAAGAAACCGATCGCAAACACCACCAGCACAAAGCCCGGCAGGGACTTCATTGCGGGGAAGATAGCCGGAACCACGTGGTACCAGATGAACACCTGGACCAGCAAGGGAATATTGCGGAACAGCTCCACCCAGGCATTGCCCAGGCGCACTATCCACGGACGATCGGGCAAGGTACGCAAGGTACCGATGACTGCGCCCAGCACCAGAGCGATGACCAGCGACAGCAATGCCACCGACACGGTCCAGCCCCAGGCCGACATCATCCAATCCAGATAGGTGATGTCACCGTTCTTGCCAAAACAACTCTGCCCGACCTCTTGGGTAATGGTGTCCTGACAGAACACCTGCCAATCCCAACTCATACGAGCACCTCTTTCATTCTTGGTTTATGAGGGCAAACGCTCACACCGGCCCTCGCAACAAAAAAGCCCCTTCTAACCGCTTGGCAGAAGGGGCGGTACACCTATAGGCGGGATTACTTGACTTCGTAAGCTTCCATGGGCTTGTCGTTGGGGTGAGCCCACGCATCCTTGGTCGCTGCCGACAGTGGCAGACCCACCTTCACGTTGTTGGGAGGAATGGGCTGCAGGAACCACTTGTCGTACAGCTTGGTCAGAGAACCATCCTTGATCTGACGCACGATGGATTCGTCCACAGCCTTCTTGAAGGCGGGATCGTCCTTGCGCATCATGCAGGCGATGGGTTCCACCGACAGCACTTCACCCACGATCTTGTAATCGTTGGGAGCCTTGGACTTGGAGATATTGGCAGCCAGGATGGAGCCGTCCATGATGAAGGCATCGGCGCGGCCGGTTTCCAGCATCAGGAAGCTGTCGGCGTGGTCCTTGCCCATGACTTCCTTGAAGGTCAGGCCGTCGGCGCGCTTGTTCTTGCGCAGGGTCTGCACGGAAGTCGTACCCGTCGTGGTCACGATGGTCTTGCCGTTCAGGTCCTTGATGCCGGTGATGCCGGAGTTGGCACGGGTGGCAATGCGCACTTCTTCCACATAAGTGGTAAAGGCAAAGGCTGCATCCTTCTGACGAGCCGTGTTGTTGGTGGTGGAGCCGCACTCGATGTCCACGGTGCCGTTCTGCACCAGAGGAATACGGTTTTGCGAGGTCACGGGCTGGTACTTCACTTCCAGCGCTGTCAGGCCCAGTTGCTTCTGGATGTCCTTGAGAATGCGCTCACCCATTTCGGTATGGAAGCCTACATATTTGCCATTGCCCAGCGTATAGCCCAGGCCGGACGATTCACGCACGCCCAGAGTGACGCTGCCGGTGGACTTGATCTTGGCCAAGGTGTCATTGGCCTGGGCAAACACGGTGCCAGTTGCCAGTGCGGTTACGGCGATGGCCAACAAATGCTTCTTCATACGGATCTCCTATTGGTAAGGACCAAAAACGCTTGCCACTCCTTAACGCATCGCCCTTTGTGAGGGTGGACAGGTTGCGTTAACAAATGTACTGCACACATTGTGCAGTCATGAAGATGGCTGAAATGCAATCATTTCTAAGACTTTTCCCGTAGGTGATTCAGGAAGGCAACCACCTACTTACCGCCTCAATCTTGTGTTGCAAAGCAGCACCTCTTTTTGTGCAAGCTGCGAACTCTAATGCTTTCGTGATTTCACAAGCCAATGCCGATGGCAAAAATCCTTATGCGCAACTTGCATATTCAGTATTAACCCGATGCATAACATTAGGGTTTTCACCAGTAAAACACCTGAAATCACGGCAAGCTGGTCACACAAGCAAAAAAAGGGCCAACTGGCCCTTTTGGAAGAAAAGCAACACTCGATCAGGTTACACAGCCTTGACCTCGCCACCCGCAATCTCGCCCTGCTCCTTGAGGAAGTTCCAGAGCGCGGCAGCTCCTCCCTGAGGGGCATCGCCCGTGGGTTTTTCCCGATAGGCCCGCACTTCCATGTCCATCTGAAAACCGGTCACACCTTCCGGCACTGCACGCACCAGTCGACCGGACTCCAGATCGCCGCGTACCGCGCTGTAGGGCAGAAAGGCCACGCCATGACCTTCCAGTGCCATGGCCTTGAGGCCTTCGGCCATATCGGTTTCATAGACGCGCTCGAGGTGCACGGCCTCGGCCGCCTCCTTGAGGATCAGCTCCGTCACCCGCCCCAGATAAGCGCCAGCGGCATAGCCAAGGTATGGCAAGGGCTGGCCCTGGCGGCCGGGCAGGGCAAAGATGGGATTGCCGTTCTCGTCCGGCTTGGAGTACGGAGCCAGCACCTCATGCCCCAGGCTCACCATCTCATAGCGCGAAGGGTCCAGCTGGAAGGGCTGAGAAGAGTGGTAGTAGGCAATCAGCAGATCGCAGCCACCTTCCACGAGACGCATCACCGCATCATGCACATTGAGTGCGAACAGACGGCTGCGGAAGGGGCCGAACTTCTCGTGCACGGCCGACACCCAGTTCGGGAAGAACGTGAACGCCAGCGTATGCGGCACGGCAAAGCCCACCATGCCCTTGCCCGCACTGACGTGGGCACGCAACATGGTGCGGGTGCTCTGCAGGGACTGCAGTATCTCCAGCGCCTGCTCGTACATGGTCTTGCCTGCTGGCGTCAGTCGCGTCGGATACGAGCTTCTGTCGACCAGATCCGTGCCCGCCCAGGCCTCCAGCGCCTGGATGCGGCGCGAGAACGCAGGCTGCGTAACGTGGCGCAGCTGGGCCGAGCGGCTGAAACTGCGGGTTTCAGCAAGGCTGACAAAATCTTCAAGCCATTTGGTTTCCATAGACTCTCATTATCCGCTGCCCTGCACCAAAGCTGTGCAACGGAGGTAATCCTTGTTGGCTAGTAAACGGGACAAAACACAGACTCGACGATGAGCCATGCCTTGGTCGCCAGACCCTAGGGTAATGCCTGCCGCCGGACGTAAGCCCTGCGACATAGATACCTTGATAATATTTGTTCACATCTATCCGGTGTGTCTACTCGCTCCAAGCCATCCCGGCGCACAACGCCGTGAAGGTCAAGGAACAACATAAGGACTTACGCAAACAAGAATGCAACGCGGCCTGCCTCCTGAGGCAATCGTCTTGCCGGAACCCGTTTTGCGTAAGTCGTGAACATAAGGGCATTCTCATCGAGTGCGCGCGGATCACGCCATTCAGGCGAGCTGCCCTGACTCCTGTGTGTTTTTCTGACTTTCCGCGTTCATGTCCTCCACTCCTCCCGAGACCGATGGTGCAGCCGATGCCGGCGCGCGCCCGGACGAGCCTCGTTCCCTGCGCATTGAAGACTGGCTGACCGTGATCATCATGGCCGCTCTGGCCCTGATCACCTTTGCCAATGTGCTGGTGCGCTACTTCACCAACTCCTCCTTCGCCTGGACCGAGGAAATCTCGGTCTTTCTGATGATCTTGCTGGCCCTGGTCGCAGGCTCTGCCGCCGTGGCGCGCAATCAGCATATCCGCATCGAGTTTTTCTCGGACAGCGGCTCCGTCCAGCGCCGCAAGGCACTGGCCCGGTTCGGCTCTCTGATGGTGGCATTGCTGTTTGCCATCATTGCCGTGCTCAGCGTGCGCGTGGTCTGGGACGACTTCCGTTTCGAGGAGACCTCGCCCGGCATCGGCCTGCCCCAATGGTGGTATTCGATCTGGCTGCCCGTGGTCTCGGCACTGATCACTGCACGCGCCATCGGCCTGTTCATCCGCCAGGGCAAGCCCGGCGCCTTCCCTGACGAACCCGTGGAAAAAGACCACAGCAAGGAGATCGCATGATCGCCACCTTGCTGTTCGTGGCCTTTCTGGGCCTGATGTTCATCGGCGTGCCCATAGGCGCCGCCCTCGGTCTGGCCGGTGCGGCCGCGATTGCCCTGGCCAATGCCGATACACAGTGGTTCGGTCTGCTGGCCGTGCCGCAGAATTTCTATGCCGGGCTGGGCAAATATCCGCTGCTGGCCATTCCCATGTTCGTGCTCGTGGGCTCCATCTTCGATCGCTCGGGCGTTGCCTTGAGGCTGGTGAACTTTGCCGTGGCCATCGTGGGCCGCGGCCCCGGCATGCTGCCGCTGGTGGCGATTGCTGTAGCCATGTTCCTGGGCGGGATCTCCGGCTCCGGACCGGCCAATGCAGCGGCCGTGGGCGGCGTGATGATTGCCGCCATGAGCCGCGCCGGTTATCCCAAGAGCTTCTCCGCCAGCGTGGTCGGAGCAGCCGCAGCAACGGACATTCTGATTCCGCCTTCGGTGGCCTTCATCATCTACTCGGTGCTGGTGCCCGGTGCTTCGGTGCCGGCCCTGTTCGCAGCCGGCATGATTCCCGGCGTGCTGGCGGGTATCGCGCTCATCATTCCCGCCGTGTGGATGTCGCGCAAGCACAAGATGGGTGCGCTCGAAGCCTCCATGCCCCGCCCGCCGTTCTGGAAAAGCCTGCGCGAGGCCTCCTGGGGCCTGGCCGCTCCGGTGCTGATCCTGGGCGGCATGCGCATGGGCTGGTTCACCCCCACCGAAGCCGCCGTGGTTGCCGTGTTCTACGGACTGTTCGTGGGCATGGTGATTCACCGCACCATCGGCCTGCGCGACCTGTTTCCGATTCTGCGCGAAGCGGGCGAGCTGTCGGCCGTGATCCTGCTGGTGGTGTCGCTGGCCGGCATTTTTGCCTTCTCGCTGTCCACCCTGGGCGTGATCGATCCCGTGGCTAATGCCATCGTGAATTCCGGTCTCGGCGAATACGGCGTGCTGGGCCTGCTGATCCTGCTGCTGATCACCGTGGGCATGTTCCTCGACGGCATCTCGATCTTCCTGATCTTTGTGCCGCTGCTGCTGCCCATCATGAACCACTACCAGTGGGACCCCGTCTGGTTTGGCGTGATCCTCACGCTCAAGGTGGCACTGGGCCAGTTCACACCGCCGCTGGCCGTGAACCTGATGGTCAGCTGCCGCATTGCGGGCGTGCGCATGGAGTCCACCGTGCGCTGGGTAGGCTGGATGCTGCTGTCCATGTTCGCCGTGATGATTCTGGTCATTGCCTTCCCGCAGCTGGCGCTCTGGCTGCCCGCAAGACTTGGCTATTGACCCCCTGAGCGGCTATGCCTAGGCGGCCCCACCACTTCCCCCCTCTCTCGCTTCGCGGGAGGGGGGCGGCGCGGCCAGCTTCGGCCCTTGCGCGGTGTCCGCTGAGATGGGCCGTATTGATTCCATGTGCAATGCATCCAACAAGCAAAGCATTTTTTCGTTTCTAAAAGGGAGACAAACCAAATGAAACTTCGTACCTTCCTCGCATCCGCCGTGGCCACTGCCGCCGCTCTGGCCTTTGCATCGCCCATGGCCATGGCACAGACCAAGTACAAGAGCGAATACCGCATGTCTCTGGTGCTGGGCACGGCCTTCCCCTGGGGCAAGGGCGGTGAGTTGTGGGCCGACAAGGTGCGCGAACGCACCCAGGGCCGCATCAACATCAAGCTCTACCCCGGCACCTCGCTGGTGCAGGGCGACCAGACGCGCGAGTTCTCCGCACTGCGCCAGGGCGTGATCGACATGGCCGTGGGCTCGACCATCAACTGGTCGCCCCAGGTCAAGTCGCTGAACCTGTTCTCCATGCCCTTTCTCTTCCCCAACTTCAAGGCCGTGGATGCCGTGACCCAGGGCGAAGTGGGCCAGGAAATCTTCAAGACCCTGGAAAAAGGCGGTGTCGTGCCTCTGGCCTGGGGTGAGAACGGCTACCGCGAAATCTCCAACTCCAAGCACGCCATCAAGACGCCTGCCGACCTCAAGGGCATGAAGATCCGCGTCGTGGGCTCGCCCCTGTTCCTGGACACCTTCACGGCCCTGGGCGCCAATCCCACGCAGATGAGCTGGGCCGATGCCCAGCCCGCCATGGCCAGCGGCGCCGTGGACGGCCAGGAGAACCCCATCGGCGTGTACATGGCGGCCAAGCTGCAGTCCGTGGGCCAGAAGCATCTGACCATGTGGGGCTATATGAACGATCCGCTGATCTTTGTGGTGAACAAGGACATCTGGAACAGCTGGACACCGACTGACCAGGCCATCGTCAAGCAAGCCGCGCTGGATGCCGCCAAGGAAGAAATCGCCATTGCACGCAAGGGCCTGGTCGAAGCCGACAAGCCCCTGCTCAAGGACCTGGCCGGCCTGGGCGTGACCGTGACCACGCCTAACGCTGCCGAGCGCGAAGCCTTTGTGAAGGCCACGCGCCCCGTATTCGACAAGTGGAAGAGCCAGATCGGCGCACCGCTGGTCGACAAGGCCGAAAAGGCCATTGCCGCCAGCCAGAAATAAGCTCCCCCTGAGCCGCTACGCCTAGGCGGCCCCGCGGCTTCCCCCTGAGGGGAACGGAGCCTTCGCCGCGAGGCGGCGGGGCCGCGCCAGCTTCATGACGCCGCAGATAGTAAAAATCCCCGCACGGCTTGCCGTGGCGGGGATTTTTATTGCTATGAATATCAAAGCTACAAGCGCTTGATATAAGGAATTTTCAATGCCAGATCGTATTGAAATACAACAACATCAAGCGCAAGAAGCTTTCAATTCAATAGCACTCAGATGGGCGAGACCAAGGGCTTGCCATCCAGATGGCAGCGCATATTGGCGATGAAGCGATCCACCGAGTTCTGCACCGCCTCGGGCGACCAGCCGCCCACATGAGGCGTCAGCACCACGGCGTCTAGATCGATGAGTTCCTGCGGCGGCAACGGCTCGCTTTCGTAGACATCCAGCCCGGCACCGGCCAGACGGCCTGCACGCACGGCGTCGGCCAGCGCCTGGGTATCGACCACCGAGCCGCGTGCGATATTCACCAGCACGCCTTTCTCGCCCAGTGCCTCGAGCACCTCGGCATTGATCAGATGGCGCGTGCCAGTGCCTCCGGGCGTGGCCACCAGCAGCACATCGGCCCAGGCAGCCAGCGCCAGCAGATCGTCGAAGTACTGGTGCTCGACTCCCTCGCGGGGCTTGCGGTTGTGATAGCCAACGGGCATATCGAACGCGGCCGCTCGCCTGGCGATCTTGGCGCCAATCTGGCCCAGCCCCACGATGCCCAGGCGCTTGCCCGAGACATTGGCCGGCAGCGGCAGGGCCGAGCGCCAGATGCCGGCACGCGTGGCCTTGTCCAGCTTGACGATGCCGCGCACTGCGGCGATCAGCAGACCCATGGCGTGGTCGGCCACGCAGTCGTCATTGGTCCCCACGCCGTTGCCGACGGCAATCCCGTGCGCCTTGGCATAGGCCACGTCGATGTTCTCGTAACCCGCGCCCATGGCGCAGACCAGAGAAAGCCCGGGCATGCGCTGCATCTGCGCGGCCGACAGGCCCGTCGCGCCAATCGTGCACACGCATTGCACGCGAGCACCGTGGGCGGCGATTGCGGCCTCGGCCTGATCGGCCTCGGGCGCATAGATCACATCAAAGTCGGCAAAGGTCTGCTCCATCTGCTGCAGATGGGCGGGGACCTGGAGGTTCAGAACTAGCAGGGCTGGCTTCATGGCGGGAACGCGGCGCTTTTCATGGAAAACGCCTATTTTGAGCAGGCTGCGCCAGCCCTGCCCGCGCATGGTCAAAGCCTGCCCGATCCGCTTCTCACAGATCCAGCACCAGACGGCCAGACCTGGCACGCGAGCAGCAAGGCAGGAACTGGTCATTGGCCGCCTGCTCGTCTTCGGTCAGATACATATCGCGGTGATCGGGCTGACCCGAGATGACGCGTGTCAGGCAGGTGCCGCAGACGCCCTGCTCGCACGAGGTCTGAACGCAGACGCCGATGGACTCCAGCGCCTGCACCACGGTCTGCGCAGGCGTGACGCGCACTACCTGGCCACTGCTGGCGACTTCCACCTCGAAGCTCTCGTCGTCGTCGCGGTGCTCCACTTCGGCGGCAAAGAACTCGTAGTGCAGCTGTTCGGCAGGCCAGCCCGCCTCTCGCGCCGTGTCGAGCACGGCGTCCATGAAGCCCTTGGGTCCGCACACATACAGATGCTGGCCCTGCTCTCTTTGCTGCAGCAATTCGCTCAATCCCAGCGAAGACTTTCCATTCACGTCATCCACATGGATCTGCGCCTTGTCAGCCCATTGCGCAGTCTCGATGGTCTGGGCAAACGCCATGCGCTCGCGCGAGCGGCCGCAGTAGTGCAGTGCGAAATCCGCACCGTCGCTCGCCAGCTTGCGCGCCATCGCCAGAATCGGCGTGATGCCTATGCCGCCTGCCAGCAGCAGGTGTTTGCGGGCCGGCGCATGCAGCTCGAAATGGTTGCGCGGCAGGCTGATGGTGATCTGCTGGCCGGCCTGCAGCTGTTCGTGCACGGCCGCCGAGCCACCGCGCGAGGCGGGCTCGCGCAGCACGGCAATCACATAGCGATCCAGCTCGGCGGGATCGTTGCTCAGCGAATACTGGCGCACCAGCCCGCCAGGCAGGTGCACATCGATGTGCGAGCCGGCACTGAACGGCGCCAGGCTGGCGCCTTCCAGAGCCCGCAATTCCAGGCTGCAGATACCGGCTGCCTGCTCCTGCTTGTGCGCAATGCGCACCTCGAACGTGGTTTCAGTCTTCATCTCGGGTACTTCTCTTTTGCTTGTGCGTCGCTAGGCCACCGCCTGCGAGGCTTGCGCGCCGGCCTGGCGCAAGCGCTCGATCACGCGCCGTGCGCGATTGGGACCCACATCCACGTGGATATCCACCACGGCGCGTGAACCAAAGCGCTGCTGGTTGCGGAACTGGGCTTCGATGACCACCTTGTCTTCTTCGAAAGTGGCCGCCGTCTGATCGATCACCAGCTGTGTCGTGTCCTGCATCTGCGGATGCGGATTGGTCGCAATCGTCCAGAAGTAATGCGCGCTGGTCTCCGTCTCCGGCGTCACGCCGTGAAAGCCGCGCATATGAAATCCTTCGCGCTCCGGGTTGTCCAGTCTGTCCTGGCCGGCATCCATGGCACCGGTCCAGATACGCACATGCGAGGGATGAAACTCCACTTCCTGCCAGCGGTCGATGCGGCTCTGAAAAGGCCAGGCCTGTA
>NZ_JBCPWN010000018.1:0-115512 GCF_039581415.1 Comamonas sp. F1-6 | reverse complement strand
GCTTCAACCCGCCCTTGTTGATTTGTGCTCTGCAAATATGCAGCCACTCAACACTGACAACGACTTCAAGCGAAGTACCTGCAGACAAATCGATCCAGCCTCGACCCCATGTCGACATCATGGGCGCAACGCGTTTTTTTCCAAAGGAACGCCACGACAAATTTTTGCGCCTGAATTTCGAATACAATCCGCATCCCTCCAGAGTGAGTGCAGGGAGTTGAAATCCCCGCAGCAGGGTGTTCCGGTCCAATCCGGCACTACATACCCCAGCCGAGAAGGCTGCTTCACTCCATCCAGCCTTCCGTTCTCCACGCGAAAAGCCGGCGCATCAATTACGCCACAGCCCCATGCCTTTCCCTTGCCGGGATAAGGCAGGGTCTCTCTTGCTCGCTCATTTTTTCGAAGTTGCACCGCAACTGTGCATAACTTTGCGCAATCTGGTGCGGATCCATGCCTTGCAATGCCATGCCAGGCACTGACAGCATCGTCCATCTGGCAAACATCCATTCGCTTCAAGCCTATGGCACATAGCAGGTCACCAGGGGCATTTCTCTCTGAAAAATGCCTTTTGAACACCGCTGCACTTGTACTGTCAACGAGATCCATTGCTGTCAATCAGAGCAACCCAGGCTTGAGTCAAGCCACAAAAATGCGCTGTCCATGACAGCGCTTTTTTTCCACAGATCATGTGGACATGACTGTGGATATTCAGTGAAATCCTGGTGATAACAGCACACAAGCCCTTGTACTTGCGGGCTGAAAGGTAGGTTGCCTCCAAATCAGGCAATTGCAATACAAGGGTTAACCCTTTGCCCCATTCAGAGCTGGCGCCGAATCACCATACGCCCCGACTCGGTGATATGCCAGTGCTTTTCTGCATCCTGCTCCACCAGCCCCCGCTCCAGCAGGCGCTTGGAGAGATACTCCTTGGCGGCCGACCACAGAGAGACATCCTCGCCCAGCTCCAGCTTCTTGAGCGTTTCCAATTCATCGACCGTAGGTTCATACACAGGTGCGCGATAGACTGCGGTTTGCATGGTGACTTCTCCTAAGCTCGTGCGATGACTGGCCGCTTCGGCTCCGAAGCGCCTGAGAGCCAAGATAAACCTGTCATCCGCGACACGCAATAGTTACCCGCCTGCTTTACCTTTATTCACCCAAGCCATACCCCACCCTCACAGACCTGGCAGCCTGACAACAGGCTGCCAACTCATTATTCAGGAGCTGACCACCTTTATGCTGTATGCGCTTGCTGTACTTTTCGCCTTTCAGCTATTGGGGGAGTTCCTGGCCCGCGTCACGGGCCTGCCCCTGCCCGGCGCGCTGATCGGCATCCTGCTTTTGCTGCTGGGCCTTCTGTTTTACAAACGCCTACCCAAGACACTGGAGGATACTGCTCAGGTTCTGTTGCAGAACATGATGCTGCTTTTCATCCCCGTCATTGCAGGCGTGATGCTGGAATTCGACCACCTGCGCCGGGAATGGCTGCCGTTTGTGCTGGCCTGCATTGCCGGAGCTGCCATCACATTCACGGCAACCGCCCTCACCTTCCGCTTCTGCCTGCAGCGCCAACGCACTCGCAAGCCGGATGACGAGTCCGCAGCAAAGCAGGAGCCCAGCGCATGAGCACACCCCTGCTTGAACGCCTGCACACCGCCTGGCTGAGCCTGGCCCAAGGCTCGCCCCTGCCCTGGCTGGTGCTGACCATGCTGGTCTATCTGGCGGCCATGGCCATCTACAGGAAAAGCGGCAACCGCCCCATGCTGATTCCGGTGTTTACCGGCGTGGTCGTCATCGTCGCGATTCTGTTGCTCACAGGCACGCCTTATGAAACCTATCGCAGCGGCGTATCCCTGCTGGGTCTGATGATAGGCCCGGCCACCGTGGCACTGGCCATCCCGCTCTACGCCCAGCGCGAGCGCATCCGTCAGCTGTGGTTGCCCATCAGCGTGGCGCTGCTGGTGGGCTGTCTGGTCGCTCTGTTTTCGGCGCTGGGCATCGCCTGGGCCTTTGGCGGCTCGCAAGCTACGCTGATCGCCGTGGCCCCCAAGTCGGCCACCATTCCCATCGCCCTGCCCATGGCCGAGCGTTTTGGAGGGACACCTTCGCTGGCCGCCGTGGCCGTGGCCATTACCGGCATCAGCGGCACCATGATGGCACCGCTGCTGTGCCGCGTTCTGCGTCTCAAGGATCCAGCGGTTCAAGGCTTTGCCATCGGACTTACGGCCCATGCGATTGGCACGGCACGCGCCATTCAGCTCAACCCCACGGCCGCTGCGTTCTCCGCTCTGGCCATGGGTTTGAACGGCGTGGCCACGGCTGTGCTGATGCCACTGGTGCTGGCCACTACCCCCTGGATTTAAAACAATAGCTGCTGGCGCTTGATGCATAACCGCTGGCAGCTATTTTTGATTAGGCTTGCGCTCGCTACGCCGGTAAGCTGCAAGCGCTCCCAGAATCAGCGCCATCCCCAGCCACTGCGCCGGCTGCGGCTTGGCACCAAACCAGAGCAGATCCACCAGCAAAGCCATGACGGGGTAGATAAAGGACAAGCCGGCGATCGCCTGCGCCTGCAGTCTTTGAAATGCCGTGTACATCAGTGTGTACATCCAGGCCGTGTGCACCAGGCCCAGCACCAGCACCGCAGCCCAGACCTTGGGACTGAAGAGTGCCTGGGCGCGCAGCTCCCACACCCAGGGCAGCAAGCTCAGTGCACCAAGCAGCATCTGCAGCATGGCGATCTGCGCCGGCGCAAGCCGCCTGAGCCGCTGGGTGGCCAAGGTGGCCAGGGCATAAAGACTGGCTGCCAGCAGTGCCAGCACAATGCCCAAGGATTGCCCTTGCGACGCCTGCTGGTCAGTCAGCCCGACCAGCCCGCTGCTCAAGCCCACGCCTACCAGCGCCAATACCAGCCAGGGCAGCCGATTGAGCGGCAGAGGCTCGCCCTGCAGCAGGGCCGCCAGCAGCAACAGCAGGAAGGGCTGTACGTGATAGACCACCGTGGCAATGGCAATGCCGCTGTATTCATAGGCACGAAACAGGCACAGCCAATTGACGATGAGCGCCGCAGCCCCCAGCAGCAGCCAGCCGCTCTCGCGCCAGGTCGGTCTGGACCACTGGCCCGACCAAAGCACCCAGGCTGCCAGCCCGAGTCCGCCGAGCAGGCAACGCAACCACACCACCCACAGCACGGGCAGACCGCTCTCCACCACCAGCAGGCCGATGGTTCCGGAAAGCGCCATGGCCAGCACCATGCGCCAGCTACCGCCGGCTGCTGCATTGGGCGGCGAGGTGGCGGCCAAAGCCGGCTTGGAAGCCAGCACTTGCAAAGAGGAAGATGTCTGGGAAGTCATGATGGCATGGTCCCTCAATCACCTCCAAGCATCAATACAGCGCTATTCCACTTACTATTACCCACAGATCAACAATCAAGCTGAACCATGAGCACAGAGCCCGGCCTGCTTCCTGAAATGCTGGTTTTCGCCAAGGTGGTAGAGCTGCGCAGCTTTGCCGCCGCCGCGCGGCAACTGGATCTGACCACCTCGGCCGTCAGCCGCAGCGTGGGCCGGCTCGAAGCCCATTGGGGCGTGCAGCTGCTGCATCGCACGACCCGCTCGCTGTCCCTGACCGAGCTCGGAGCCGAGGTCTATGCAGCCTGCAGCCAGCTGGCACAGACGGCCAGCGATATCCACGCCATTGCCGGCCATTACAGCGGCGTGCCGCGCGGCACGGTGCGACTGACGGCTCCAACCATCTTTGGGGAAATCTGGCTCAGTGCACAGCTGCCTGCGCTGCGCCGCCAATGGCCCGAGCTTGAGGTCGCCGTCAGCCTCAGCGACCAGATGCAGGATCTGGCGCAGCAAGGTCTGGATCTGGCCATCCGCCTGACCCGGCCCGAACAGTTACCACCGCATATGGTGGCGCGCGAGCTGCGCCAGGTGCGCTACATCGCCGTGGCCTCGCCGGCCTACCTCAGGGGTCTGATCAAGCCGCCCGAACATCCACAGGAGCTGGGACGCGAGCATGGCGTGGCATGCATCACGCTGGGCTATGGCGACTTTCAGAGTCGGCTGCAATGGGTGCACGGCCCAATTCGCAGCCCAGAGGCTGTCGTGACCGAAGTCGCCGTTCACTCTCCTTTGTCCATGGACAGCAGCACCGGCATCATTAACTTGGCATTGCAGCATCAGGGCATAGGCCTGGTGGCAGACTTTGCGGCCCAGGCCGTGCTGAGCAGCGGTGCGCTGGTGCAGGTGCTGCCCGACTGGCAGCTGACGGGCAATTACGCGCCGCGCACCGCCTATGCACTGTATATGCCCTCGCGCCACCTGCCGCTCAAGGTACGGGCGCTGATCGACCATCTGGTCGAGGCCGGCAAGCGCTGAGTCCATGACTCAAACCGGCTCAGTTCCAGCAGCCTGAAGGCCAGCCGCATCGACAGTCGCTGCGGCGGTTTGTGGCCAGAAAAGAGCGCGCACTTCAGCGCTGGCATAGGGCAGGATCAGCGCAATCCCGCTCAACATGCCGCCCGCATCGGCAGCAGCGCTGCCCAGACCCGATTGCAAGACAGGGCCGGTAAAACAGGACACCAGCAAGCCGGCAAGCGTTGAGCTCACCGCCAGACTCGGCGCCCAGCTCCTGAAGCTCAGTTGCCCGTAAAAAGAAGCCAGCGTAGTCACAACCACCACCGCCATGGCCAGCAATACTCCGGGCGGATAGCGCTTGATGCCGCCGAATTGCACCATGCTGTCATGCACCGACTTCAGACTCGCCGGGATCAGCGGGAAAAAGGCGTCCAGGCACAGGCCCGCCACAGGGATGAGCATGGAGGCAAGAACAATGGCCCGGTATGCTGATTTCTTCAATGTCCTCTCCCTCGATGCTTTACCGCGCATCGTATCGGGATATCCCCATTCACCCGCTACAAGCTTGTGGACAATACCAACCACTCAACGGGATAAGCGTATCAAGCCATTGTTCTGCAAAGACTTTTCAATGCAAGCTTAATTTTTAAGCAAATCACACTATACGGCTCTTAAAGCCTACAAACTCTGCATTTCATAGCAGCTCACACCTACCAAAATTGGGCTGTAGCCCAGTTTTCCCCACTAAATCACTACAAGCTTGTGGACAAGCCGGAGCAAGCACTTGAATAAGCGACTTAACCCCTTGTCACATTAGAAAAAATGGGGTGCTGATTATTTTTTAATCAGTACCCCGTTCATGCACTAAAACTCAGTCACTCAGCGCAGCGGCCCTTGCCAATCTCCCAGGCGGTAGGCACTGTCCCAGAACATCCATTCCAGCCGGGCCGCATCCTTGTAGGCCGCATGCATGGCCGCGCGCGTGGCCTCGGTGGCCTCCTCGGCCAGGCGATCCACCGTGGCGCAGACGCCGCGCACCGCCGCATGAAACTCCTCGCTGGCATAGGTGTCCACCCAGGCCTGATACGGATTGTCCTTGGCCGAACGCGCATGAATGTCGCGCCCCACCTCGGCATAGATCCAGAAGCAGGGCAGCAGCGCGGCCACGGCCACCGGGTAAGTGGCGCTCCATGCCGTGGCCAGCAGATAGCTGGTGTAGTGATGGCAGGCCGGTGTCAGCGGCGTGGCCGCAAACTGCTCGGGCGTCACGCCGAAGTCACGCATGAAGCCGCCATGCAGAGCGCGCTCCACCACCACGGCCTCATTGGCGGCATTGGCAAACTGCACCACGCCTTCGGCGTTATCGGATTTCGCCGCCGTCACGGCCAGCGCGCGGCCATAGGCGACGAGGTAGTGCGCATCCTGAATCATGTAGTGGCGAAAGCGCTCCCGGCTCAGCGTGCCGGCAGCCAGCTCCTGGTTGAAGGGCAGCTCTAGGGTACTTTGAAACAGTGCCTGGTTGGCGTTCCACAGACTTTGGCTGAAAGACATGATTCGACTCTCCACTACAAGAATTCATAGCAGCCAGCGCTTTACTGGCCGGGCAAGCAATCATTCTTGCCTAGATACCTGCATCGAAGGCCCAAAGCCCGGCGGCCATGCGGTCAAAGCTGTATTTCAAGGATGGCGCTCTGGCTTGCGTCCTGCGGCCTCCTGTGCCTTGTGCTGCAACCACTGGCTGAACACGCGTAGCGCTGGCGACGGTTGTGCCTCGGCCGCCAGCTCGGGCGTGACCAGGTAATAGGCGCGGTTACCGCGCAGCGGCTGGGGACAGGCGACGATGAGATCGCCGCGCGCAATCTCCTGCTCGATCAGCATGGGCGGGATCAGGGCTACGCCCAGACCCTGGCTGGCAGCCACGGCCAGCATGGAAAACAGTTCGAGCCGCATGCCGTCGAGCGCCCGCGGCGCATCGACATGCATCGCGTCGAACCACTGGCGCCAGCCCTGGGGACGCGTGCTTTGCTGCAGCAGCGGCAGGCGCGCAATCACCTCGGGGCCGACCGGCAGCCAGGCACGGCCTGGATCACGCTGCTGGGCCGTGGCCAGCAGTTGCGGGCTGCACACGGGCACGACTTCCTCGTCCATCAGCCACTGCGCCTGCACGCCGGGCCAGCGGACCACCTGCTCGGGCGTGCCCGCGTAGAGAGCGGCATCGAACACCGTGTCGGCAAACAGGAAAGGCCGGGTCTGCACATCGATATGCACAGTGATGTCGGGGTGCTGCTGTGCCAGTTGCGGCAGGCGCGGCAGCAGCCAGCGCGTGGCAAAGGTGGGCACGGCCGCCAGATTGATGGGGCCGCCCTCGCCCTGATGGCTCATCAGATCCAGCGTGTCGCGCTCCAGCCCCTGCAGCCAGCGTCCCACCTGCTTGGCGTAATGCAGTCCCGCATCGGTGAGCAGCACGCCGTGGCGTGTGCGCTTGAACAGCGCCACGCCAACAAACTCCTCCAGCGCAATGATCTGGCGCGAGACGGCACTTTGCGTCAGCGACAGCTCCTGCGCAGCCTTGGTGTAGCTGACATGGCGGGCAGCCGATTCAAAGCAGGCCAGGGCCTGGGTGGAAGGGAGAACTCTGCGCATATCTCTTGTGCTTAGAACGCATCAATCAATCTAAAAACAACGGGGAAACCCTGAATAATTCTTTTATACATGCGTTTTACTCATCCATAGATGATTATTCATCGTTTGCCAGCCCTTGTTCTGCAAACCTAATATGTGTGCAAGCACTCAGGCGGAAATGCGCCTGCAATCCGACACCTTGCATTCAGGAGATGAACATGGCCAATGGCTACCAGTGGGACGACTGCTTCCAACTCGACCAGCAACTGACCGAAGACGAGCGCATGATCCGCGACGCAGCGCGCGAGTACTGCCAGGACAAGCTCAAGCCTCGCGTGCAAGCCATGTTCCGCAACGAGTCCGTGGACGTCAGCATCTTCCGCGAGATGGGCGAGCTGGGCCTGCTGGGCCCCACCATCCCCACGCAATACGGTGGCGCGGGTCTGAACTATGTGAGCTACGGCCTGGTGGCGCGCGAGATCGAGCGTGTTGATTCGGGCTATCGTTCCATGGCCTCCGTGCAATCGTCCCTGGTGATGGTGCCCATCAACGAGTTCGGCACCGAAGCGCAGAAGATGAAATACCTGCCCAAGCTGGCTTCGGGCGAGTTCATCGGCTGCTTCGGCCTGACTGAGCCCGACCACGGCTCCGACCCCGGCTCCATGGCCACACGCGCCTACAAGGTCGACGGCGGCTATCGCCTCAAGGGCAACAAGATGTGGATCACCAACAGCCCCGTGGCCGACGTGTTCGTGGTCTGGGCCAAGGAAGTCTCCGAGGACGGCACCGTGGGCCAGATCCGCGGCTTTGTGCTGGAAAAGGGCATGAAGGGTTTGTCCGCCCCCGCCATCCACGGCAAGGTGGGCCTGCGCGCCTCCATCACTGGTGAAATCGTGATGGACGATGTGTTCTGCCCCGAAGAAAACGCCTTCCCCGACGTGCGCGGCCTCAAGGGCCCGTTCACCTGCCTGAACAGCGCCCGCTTCGGCATTGCCTGGGGTGCGCTGGGTGCGGCAGAAGACTGCTGGCACACCGCCCGCCAGTACACGCTGGACCGCAAGCAGTTCGGCCGTCCCCTGGCCGCCAACCAGCTGATCCAGAAGAAGCTGGCCGATATGCAGACCGAAATCACGCTGGGCCTGCAAGCCGCACTGCGCGTGGGCCGCATGAAGGACGAACACCAGAACGTGATCGAGATCACCTCTCTGGTCAAGCGCAACAACTGCGGCAAGTCGCTGGACGTCGCCCGCATGGCGCGCGACATGCTGGGCGGCAACGGCATCAGCGACGAGTTCGGTGTGGCCCGCCACCTGGTGAACCTGGAAGTGGTGAACACCTACGAAGGCACGCACGATGTGCACGCACTGATTCTGGGTCGCGCCCAGACCGGCATTGCGGCGTTTGCGAACTGATAGCTCCCCCTGAGCGGCTACGCCGCCTCCCCCTCTCTCTTCGGGAGGGGGACGGCAGCTTCGCCGCGAGGCGGCTCTTGCTGGCTGCCCTTACCTCGGGGCAATGCCAACCACCGCTATTCATTTGTTAGCTGGTACCGCTTGATTTGTCTGTGTTTTGGATAGTTTTCATCTCAAAACCCAGACAAATAAAGCGTAAGCAGCTATTTATTTCATTGTTTCGCTTTACGGGGTCATCCGACATGAACGCATCGACAAGCACTTCCACGGGCGCACTGGCAGGCATCAAGGTGCTGGATCTGTCGCGCGTGCTGGCGGGCCCCTGGGCCACTCAGACGCTGGCCGATCTGGGGGCCGACGTGGTCAAGGTGGAGCGCCCGGTTGCCGGCGACGATACGCGCCACTGGGGTCCTCCGTTTCTCAAGGACGATGCAGGCAACGACACGCGCGAAGCCAGTTACTTCACGGCCTGCAACCGCAACAAGCGCAGCCTCACCGTGGACATGGCACACCCCGAGGGCCGGGCCCTGCTGCAGCGCATGGCGCAAGAGGCCGATGTGGTGGTGGAGAACTTCAAGACCGGGGGGCTCGCTCAATACGGTCTGGACTATGAGAGCCTCAAGGCGCTGAACCCGCGCCTGGTGTACTGCTCCATCACGGGTTTCGGCCAGGACGGCCCTTATGCCGAGCGCGCCGGCTATGACCTCATGGTGCAAGCCATGTGCGGCCTGATGAGCATCACCGGCCATGCAGATGGCGAACCCGGCGGAGGCCCTCTCAAGGTTGGCGTGGCCGTGATCGACGTGTTCACGGGGCTCTATGCCAGCAATGCCATCCTGGCCGCGCTCAACGCCCGCGACAATGCGAGAAACGGCACCGGCCAGGGCCAGTACATCGATATGGCGCTGCTGGACGTGGGCATGGCCGTGCTGGCCAACCAGGCTGCAGGGTTTCTGGCCACCGGCCAGGCGCCGGGACGCGCCGGCAACACCCACCCCAGCCTGGCGCCGTATCAGGACTTTCCGACATTGGACGGCAATGTGCTGCTGGCCATAGGCAATGACGGTCAGTTCGCGCGCTTTTGCGCAGCCATCGGCCAGGACGGCTGGGCCCTGGATGCACGCTTTGCCACCAATACCGCCCGTGTACAGAACCGTGCTGCACTGCTGGAGTTGATGAAGCCACAGATGCTTCAGCGCAGCACGGCGGACTGGATTGCGCTGCTCGAAGACAAAGCCGTGCCATGCGGCCCCATCAACACCATTGCCCAGGCCTTTGAAGACCCCCAGGTCAAGGCACGCGGCATTCAGAAAAGCTTGCCGAGAAACGCCTGTGACGGCATTGGCCATATCGCCACCGTCGCCAATCCCATACGTCTGTCGGCCACGCCGGTGACTTACCGCAACGCCCCGCCTGCCCTCGGCCAGCACACCGATGAGGTGCTGCGCGAATTCGGACTTGATGACAACGCCATTGCTGCGTTGCATGAGCAAGGAGTGGTTTGAGGCCTTCACGGCCAAAGCAAGCTCCTGACAACAAAAGAGGGTCCAAGCCCCGAAAACCGCAGGCAATTTCACCAGAGATGCACTGCCAATCACACTTTCCAAGGAGACATTGATGTTCAAGTTCACAGCCACCGTTCTGGCTGCCATGGCTTTTTGCGGCGCTGCACAGGCACAAAGCGCCTATCCCAACAAGCCCATCCGCCTGCTGGTTCCCTTTGCCGCCGGCGGCACGACCGACCTGATCGCCCGCATCATTGCCGAGCCGCTGAGCCGCGAACTGGGCCAGTCCGTGGTGGTGGAAAACAAGGGCGGCGGCGGCGGCAGCATCGGTGCCTCCGAAACCGCCCGCGCTGCGCCCGATGGCTACAACCTCGGCATTGCCACCGTGTCCACTACGGCGACCAACCCGGCCATCAATCCCAAGATTCCCTACAACGTGGCCACCGACTTCACGCCCATCGTGAACATTGCGGCCACGCCCAACATCATTGCGGCCAATCCCAAGTTTGCCGGTAAGGACTACAAAAACTTCCTGACCGAGATCAAGAACAATCCTGCCAAGTACTCCTACGCTTCGCCCGGTCTGGGCTCCATCACCCATCTGATGATGGAAATGTTCAAGCTGGAAACCAAGACCGAGATGACCCACGTGCCCTACCGTGGCTCCGGCCCTGCGCTCAACGACACCGTGGCCGGCCAGGTGCCGCTGATTTTCGACAACCTGCCCTCCACCCTGCCCTTTGTGAAGGAAAAGCGCCTCACGGCTCTGGTCGTCGCCGCCCCCCAGCGCGTTGCCGCCCTGCCTGATGTGCCGACCTTCAAGGAAATCGGCCTGCCCCAGGTCAACCGCATGGCGTACTACGGCATCGTCGGCCCCAAGAACCTGCCCAAGGAGGTGGTGGCCAAGATCAATGCCGCCGTGCGCAAGGCCGTGCAGGACCCCAACGTGAAAAAGCGCATCGAGGAAAGCGGCTCCATCATCATGGCCGACACCCCCGAAGCCTTTGCCAAGCAGATGGCCGAAGAGCTGGCCGTCTACAAGAACGTGGTGCAAAAGCAGAATCTGAAGATGGACGAATAAGCGTCTGCTGAACATGAAAAAAGCCCTCGCCGGCACATACCGGCGAGGGCTTTTTCTTTGCCTTGTCTCATGCACAAGCCAGGTGCCCATGCATGAAACTGGTGCAGCACAAGACCTGTTCTCAGAAACGATGACGGATGCCCACCAGGGCGCTGGTGCCGGACTTGTTGGGAATGTCCATGCTCACGCGGTCATACATGGCCACGGCATAGACGTCGGTGCGCTTTGACAGGAAATGGTCGTAGCCCAGGCTGACGGTGGTGCGTGTGCCGCTGACATTGCCCACTTCCGACTTGGTACGCGCCGCCGCTGCCTTGAAGGTTCCAGGCGTGCCGCTGACTGGAATGTCCAGACCCAGCGAGTAGGTGGTGTTCTCGCGGTCCTGGGCGTTGATCTTGGCCTGGCCGTAAGTGGCATAGAGCTTGGCCACACTGAAGTCATAGCTGCCGCCCACCATCCAGTTGCTCTTGGTCGGCATCACCGCCAGCGATACCGGGTTGCTGATCTGCGCACGCTCGTAGAACGCGGTCAGGCTCAGCGGGCCGCCCGAGTACATCAGGTTCAGGCCCACATTCTTCTTGCCCTTGTTGCCGCTGCTGCTCTGCTCGCCGAACTGGTAATGCACATTGGCCTTGAGGCCGCCAAAGCTGGGTGTGGAATACAGGATCTGATTGCTCCAGCCGGTGTTGGATGCCGTGGTCAGGCTGTCCGCGCCCCAGGCCGCAGTCGTCATATTGGCATGCAGCACCAGCGGCGAGACCGTGAAGGAGTCGCCAAACGGATTGGTCAGCACAGTGGGCAGAAAGTTCGGTGCCATGCCACGACCCAGGCTCACACGACCAAAGCTGCCAGCCAGACCCACATTGGCATCACGCGAGAAAAAGGGGTCGGCATCAAAGCGACCAGGAGTACCGGTGTCGGCACGAAAAAAGCTGGTGATATTGAAGTCGGCCTTGAGACCGCCGCCCAGATCCTCCACGCCTTTCACACCCCACCAGGAAGTGGTCAGACCGCCGGAGCCGACCGAGGCCACGCGTTCTTGCCCTGCCAGCTTCATGGAGCCCGCATAGCTATCGATGGTGCCGGTGAGCTGCACGGAACTCTGGGCCTGAGCCGACAGGCTGGCCACAGCCAGGGCGATGGTGGTGAAGGTAGCGGCAAACGCTTTCATGGATGGTTTCCTCTCTAAAAAGTTTGAGACAAACCACCCATGCAAGAGTCAGGCCAGTTTTGTATACAAAACTAGGACTTCAAACGGAAGCTGTCGGCCAGCTTGAGCATCATGAACAACCAGAGCGCGCCGCCCATGGCAATCAGCAGGCCGCCCACCAGGCCTATATGCGTCATGCTCCATTGCTGGCTGACGATGCTGCCCAGCAGTGCGCCACCGCCAATGCCGATATTGAAAATGCCCGAGAACATGGACATGGCCACATCGGTGGCATCGGGCGCCAGATTCAGCACCTTGGACTGCATGGACAGTGCAAAGCAGATCATGGCAATGCCCCAGACCGAGCTTTGCAGATACAGACTCCAGACATGCGTGCTGCTCATGACCAGCAGCAACAGGCTCAGCGCCAGCACGCCGATGGACGCCAGCAGAAAGCCGCGCGGAAAGCGCAGACCGAACCAGCCGAACAGCACGCTGCCCACAATGCCCATGCCGCCATACAGCAGCAGCACGGCCGTGGTCACATCGCCGGCGTGGCCGGCAATGTCCTGCACAAAGGGCTCGATATAGCTATACGCCGTGAACTGGCCGGTAATCACCACCACCAGCAGCACATAGATGCCGACCAGGGCCGGGCGCCTGAACAGCATGGGCACACTGGACAGGGAGCCTGCGTTCTCGCTGGGCAGCAGAGGCAACAGCTTGCCCAGCACCAGCATCACCGCCGCTGCCACCGCGCCAATGGCCAGAAACGTCATGCGCCAGCCCAGCCATTCACCCACGATGCGGCCCAGCGGAATACCCAGCACCATGGCCACGGAAGTACCCGTGGCCAGCAGGCTCAGCGCCATGGCCTTCTTGCCCGGAGGCGCCACCCGCACGGCCAGAGAGGCCGTGATGGACCAGAACACCGCATGCGACAGCGCAATGCCTATACGGCTGATGACCAGGGATGCATAGCTCCAGGCCACGCCCGATACCAGATGGCTGAGCACAAACACCGCAAACACACCCATCAGCAGCTTGCGCCGCTCCACCTTGCGCGTGAGCAGCATGAAGGGCAGCGAAGCCAGCGCCACCACCCAGGCATAGATGGTGAGCATCAGCCCGACCTGCTCCACCTGCATGTCAAAGCTGGCGCCAATGCTGCTGAGCAGACCGACCGGCACAAACTCGCTGGTGTTGAAGACAAAAGCACCCAGCGCCAGCGCAATCACGCTGAGCCAGGCCTGGGTGGGAGATCGGGTCGATTCGATAGGGGCAGTCAAGGTTTCTGTCATGCAATAAGGCGTGCTGGCGTCTGGCGCCGCAAAACCCGAAATTGTGCGCTTGCAGCATGACAGCAGACAGACGGCCCGGCCTTGCCCCATCAATCAATGGGGTCGGACCGGGCGACGACAGGGCTTGGTCAATACGCGACGGTGAAACGAGCCTTGACGTGTTCGTTCCTGTCCAGGGCATCGATCAACGCCACGGCCAGGTCCTGAACCGAAATATCGCCGGGCTGGCCGTCGGCCTGCACCAAAGGTTCGTCCTTGCCCGTGCGATAGTGACCGGTACGGCCTCTGGACTGCGCATCGGAGCCGCCATGGAAACCCACGGCCGGGCTCAGCATGGTCCAGTCCAGGGCGGCTTCCTTTTGCAGCTCGGCAAACATGTCGCGTGCCGCCGAAGCGCCGGGCTTGATGAAGGCCGGAAAATCGGGCGAATCCACCAGTTGCTGGCCATTCACATACAGGCTGCCGGCTCCACCCACGACCAGATAACGCTTGATGCCCGCGGCCTTGACTCCTTGCACGATGGCACGCGAGCCCTGCATGAAATCGTCATAGATATTGGGATTGCTCCAGCCTGCGTTATAGGCGCTGACCACCGCATCGCAGCCGGCCACGGCGCGCTGCACCTCGTCGGCCTTGAGCACATCGGCCTTGACGAACTGCACATGTTCGCGCGCGGCAGCGGCCTCGGGCTTGCGTACCAGGGCCACGACTTCGTGACCGCGACGCAGCAACTCATCCAGCAACCCGGCACCAACAAAACCCGTGGCGCCAATCAATGCGACTTTCATTGGAAAACTCCTTGTATCTTCAACAGGGCTAAAGATTAATCGCCATTAATCGCGAGAAAAACCCCTTTCAGCCACCATGACCTTGAAGCAGTACTTCAAAATAACCTCATGGAAGATTTCAGACGCATGGCCATTTTTGCCGCCGTGGTGGAGCGCGGCAGCATGAGCGCAGCCGCCCGCCAGCTCGACATGACGCCCTCGGCCGTCAGCCAGCATATCCGTCAGCTGGAGCACGATGCTGGCCTGACGCTGCTGCACCGCTCCACGCGCCAGCTGACGCTGACCGATGCCGGCCAGCGCTTCTACACCCAGTGCGCTGCCATGTGCGAGGCCGCCAGCCGGGCGCGCGCCGAGTTGGCCGCCGAGCATCAGCGGCCCAGCGGCGAGCTGCGTCTGGCTGCTCCGGCCGGCTTTACCCAGCATGCGGCCCCGGCGCTGGGCCAGTGGCTGGCCATGCATCCTGAGCTGCGGTTGCGTCTGCTCATGGATGACGCACCCATAGATCTGATCCAGGCGCGCGTGGATCTGGCGCTGCGCTTCGGCAATCTGCAGGACTCCAGCTGGGTGGCCCGCCACCTGGGACGCAGCGCCACCGTGCTCTGCGCCTCGCCGCATTGGATCAAGGCACACGGCAGCACGCCTCGACACCCTAGCGAGCTGGCACAGCTGCCCTGGCTGGAAATGAGCCGCAGCGACGACGCCCAGGCCGATTTTCTATGGCGCCAGCAGGGCACGGCGCAGGAGTACCGGCTGCAGGTGCGGCCGCTCATGGTAAGCAACCATCGCAGCGCGGTGCAGCAGTTCTGTGAAGCGGGCCTGGGAGTTGCATTGCTCTCGGCCCATGACGTGGCGGCAAGTCTGGAGACGGGCAGCCTGGTGCGCCTGCTGCCTGATTGGGATATGGGCATGCTGGATATCTGGGCCGTCACCGCCAGCCGCGACAGCCTGCCCGCCAAGGTGCGCGAGGCCATCGAGGTGCTGCGCCAGTATTTTGCGCAGCTAGAGGGCATGCAGAACTAGCGCAATCCTTTCGCATGCAACGCCCCAGCCAGCAGCCATCCATGCCTGCCCCCAAAGACCGAAAGCAAAAAAGCCTGCAAATGCGAGGCATCCGCAGGCTTTGCAAAACAGGCCACACCACATGGCCTGGTGCACTCAAGGCAATCAGTTCAGGTCGATAGGCGTCTTGTTGCCGTTCACATAGCGGCTCAGCGTATAGCTGGGGTTCTTCATCTCGCCATTCTTCTCGAACTGGATCTTGGAGGTCACACCCGAATAGTCGGACTTCTGCAGGAAGGGGATATAGACCTTGGGGTCCCATGAATTGGCACGCTTCATGGCGTCGGCCAGCAGCATGGTGCCGTCATAGAAGTAGGGGCTGTAGACCTGGAACTGGCCCGGATACTTGGCGTCATAGCGCTTCTTCCACTCCGTGCCGCCAGGCATCTTGGCAATGGAGGCTCCGCCATCGGCGCAGACCACGTTCTCCAGCGGCTTGGCTCCGGCAGCCACCTTGGCCAGCTCGGTCACGCAAATGCCGTCACCGCCAAACATCTTGACGTCGTTCATGCCCAGCTGGGCCATCTGACGCAGCATGGGGCCGGCCTGACCATACATGCCGCCGTAGAAGATGGCATCGGGTTTCTTGGCCTTGATGGAGGTCAGAATGGCCATGAAGTCCGTGGCCTTGTCGTTGGTGAACTCGTTGGCCACGATCTTGATGCCATGCTTTGCGGCATCCTTCTTGAACACATTGGCCAGGCCCTGGCCATAGGCCGTGCGGTCGTCGATCACGGCCACATTCTTGAGCTTGAGATTCTTGGCCGCATAGCTAGCCAGCGCCGCGCCCAGGGCGTTGTCGTTGGCAATCACGCGGTAGGTGGTGTTCCAGCCGGGTTTGGTCAGATCGGGATTGGTCGCAGCGCCCGTGATCATGGGAATGCCGCAGTCCTGGAACACCTTGGAAGAAGGAATCGCCACGCCGGAGTTCACAAAGGCCACCGCACCGGCCACCTTGTCATCGCACAGTTTTTGCGAAGCCGCCGTGCCCTGCTTGGGATCGGCCACATCGTCCTCGGCCACCAGCACGAACTTGACCTTCTTGCCTCCGATTTCCATGCCCTTGGCGTTCAGGTCCTCGATGGCCATGCGCACGCCGTTTTCATCGTCCTTGCCGAAGTGAGCCTGAGGGCCGGAGGTCGGGCCGATATGGCCGATCTTGATGATCTGCTCCTGGGCCATCACGCCCCCTGCCATACCTGCTACGACTGTCGCGATACACAACTTGCCAAAATTCTTCATTGCGCACTCCACTCGGTTGAGACAAGACGCAACCTTATGCCCCGCGACAGGCAATTGGCAATGAGGCAATCACATAGGTGCAGCGAGTGCTACACCGGCACAACAATCAGTGTTTTCAGGGATCGGCAAGCGCCCCGGGCTGTGCTGGAAAAAACCGCCGCAAGCCCTTGCTCGCGAAATGGCAGCAGCGCCAAAGAAAAACGCCCCAGACTGGGGCGTTTTTCATCAAGGCCCGCTGCTCAGGCAGCCTTGGCCTGCAGCAGAGCATCCACCTTGGCATGCTGGTCCAGCGTGCTCAGGCAGGCATGGGCCACTTCCACGCCCTTCTTCACGAAGTGCTGGCGGAAGAACTCCACATGATCACCATGCTCGTGAAAATCGCGCGGCGTCAGCACGGCGGAGAACACGGGCACTTCGGAGTCCATCTGCACGCGCATCAGGCCGTCGATCACGGCCGTGGTCACGAATTCATGGCGATAGATGCCGCCGTTGACGATCAGTGCCGTGGCGATCACTGCATCGAAACGACCGCTTTGCGCCAGCTTCTTGGCCAGCAGCGGGATTTCAAAGGCGCCGGGCACGCTGAAATGCGTGATATTGCCGGCCTGCACGCCCTGTGCCAGGAGTTCGGCCTGGGCGGCATCGCGGGCCTGATAGACCACTTCGGTGTGCCAGCTGGCGCTGATGATGGCAATGCGGCTGCGGCTGGCGACGGCCTTCCAGGGCGTACCTTCGGAAGTCGCGTGAGTGGCAAAGTTCATGGAGATAGGGGTCTGATTCATGGTGGTATTTCCAGAAAATTCCAATGAATCAGGGCGTGCGCTGATACACCCGCCCATGCGGCAGCGATAGCTGCATCACGGACCGATGCTGCGCGATCTCTTTCATCCGGACTATGACCGTCGGCTCTGGCATCTCACCAGATCTGCTGACCCTGCTGGCTCTGGCGAGACTGCAGGCGCTCGCGGGCTGCTGCAGTCAATGCAAGGCATTGCCACAGATACCGCCGGTGGGGAATTGCACCCCGCCCTGAGAACGCTGCTTTGCGGCGAACCTGGATTCACCACAAGACGAAGTCATTCTAGCGACGCTTTGGCTGCGCTTTTGATAAAAGGGTCACTATGGCGTCAATCTGAAAAATCAAGAAAAAACCACCCTTAATGCTCGTCCACAAAGCGAAACGAGCTCTCATTTGATGAGCATACAGCGTAGCAAAGTCAACCCGGAACAATTGCCGGACGTTAAGAGCACAGGGCATTGCGCCCACCCACACCTCACCAGACACGCCATGAAACCATCCCTGCAGGCATTGATGTCCACCTCCACGCGCTGGGCCAGCATGGGGGCTTTGGCCGTGCTGTGCACTGCCTGCGCGGTTCCCGGCGAGTACGACTCCGGCTATGGCGGCGGCTACGGTGGCAGCTATGGCTCCACCACCATCTACAGCACCCAGCCTGCTTATCCCGCCTACCCGGTCTACCAGGGTCAGGACCGCAATGACTGGGCCTGGCGCGAGCGTGAGCGTCGTCAATGGGAGCGCCAGCGCGAGCTGGAACGTGATCGCGCCCAGAACATGCGCGATCGCGAACAATGGCAACGCCAGATGGAGCGCGACCGCGCTCAGCAGCAGCGCGACCGGGACCAGCAGCGCCGCGAATGGGATCGCCAGCAATCCCAGAATCGCCGCGATCAGGACCAGATGCGCCGCCAGCAGGAGCGCGAGCAGCAACAGCAATCGCAACAGCGCGAGCGTGACCGCATGCAGGCCGAACGCGATCGCCAGCAACAGGCCCGCGACCGCCAACAGCAAGACCGCGAACGTGAGCGCGATCAGCGCCAGCAGCAACGCCAGCGCGAAGGCCAGCAGCAAGGCTTTCCTCCTCGCGGTGACTGGCGCTGACCGGGCGCTGTGGCACGGCACCGCTTCTGCTTTTCCTGCCGCCACTTCATAATTTGCAGGCACTCAAACGCCTTTGAAGGAGCGGTCATGCCAGAGCCCCTATCTCCCACCGTCATCATGCGCAAGCTGCCGCTGGGCTTGCTGCTGGGCTGGGCGCTGATCGCAGGCACGGCCCAGGCTCAGGTCATGCGCTGTGTCGATGCCAAGACCGGCGAGGTGACCTATACCAATGGCCGCTGCATCTCGGGCGAAATGAGCACGCAGATTCAGGCGGCGCAAAGCGCCGAGGAAATTGCGTCCGAGCGTGCCAATGCCAGCCAGGCGCGGGAACGCAGCAAGGCCCAGATGGCGCGCGACGAAGCCCAGCGCCGCCAGCGTGAAGAGCAGGAGCGCAAGGAACGCGAGGCCGCCGAGAGAGCCCAGGCCCGGGCCGTAGCCAATCTGGAAAACACCGCCGCCTGCCGTCAGGCCCGCGAGCGCTACAACGCCATACTGGCCGAAGCCAGCCCCGACCCGGCCACCTGGGGAGAGCGCAGCCAGGCGGCCCAGGCCCAGATGGAGATGAACTGCCTGGGCGCAGCCGCCTACCAGCAACTGCAGCAAAGCCGGGCGCTGCAGCCCAATGCCATCAACCGCCCTCAGTGGGGCTACGGCTATCCCAACCGCTACCCGCCGGCACATCCCACGCCATCGCAGCCGCCCGCCAAGATTGTCAACTGCAATGTCTTCCGCTGCTATGACAACCGAGGCGGCGTGCATCCGATACCGTAATCCCCCTGAGGCGCTGTGCGCCTTCCCCCAAGGGGCGACAGTTTCGCTGCGCGGCGGCGTTTGCTTGCTGCCCAATGCCTGAGCGCGCCAATTTTTGAGGGTCGTGCTCTTTGCTCTGCCTAGCTTTGCAGGCCCTCGGTCACCGTGGGATAGCGCAGCCTGAGCCGCAATTCGCGCTTGAGCCGCTGATTCGACAGCCGCCGCGACTCGCTCATGAAACTCAGCAGACTCGCCGGCAATTCTGTCTGTGCCTGCTCGCGCGAAATGCGCGGCGGGCGGGCCAGGCCGTAGAGATCGGCCGCCAGATCGAAGTAATCCCCCATCTTCAGCTGCGTGTCGTCGCTGGCATGATAGATGCGCTGCGGCTTGCCGCGCCACAGCGCAAGCAGGCAGGCACGCGCCAGATCGTCGGCATGAATATGGTTGGTATAGACATCGTCCTCGGGCTTCAGCACGGCCGTGCCTCGCTGCAGCCGGGCGTGGGGCGTACCGCCCTCACGATCAGGTGCGTAGATGCCGGGAATGCGCAAGATGCTGGCCCGCAGGCCCGAGCGACCGGCAAAGCGCACGGCGAGTTCGGCATTCACACGGCGCTGCGCTCTGGCAGTCGTCGGCGCGACGGACCGGGTTTCGGCCACCCACTGCCCCTCGCAGTCGCCATAAACGCCCGAGGTCGATGCATAGACCAGGCTGCGCGGCAGACTGCGCAGGCGCAGTGCCCGCATGAGAGCCGTGGTGCGGGAGTCCAGCCACGGGCATTCATCCCCGGCAGCCGGTGCCTGAGGCGGCGCCAGGTGCAGCACCCGCGTCGCAATGCCTGCCAGTCTGCGCAGGCTGGCCGGATCATCCAGATCCCCCCACAAGGGCCTCACAGCCTGGGCATGCAGTTGCTCGGCCCGACCTGGGCTGCGGCTCAAGGCCAGTACCTGAATGCCGTGCCTGCCACGGCCTGAAGCGACCAACAATCGGGCCACGCGCTGACCCACATCGCCGTGGCCGACGATCAATAAGCGTTCACGACGAAAGCGCGCTGGCAGCGCGCCCAATGGGCTTTGGTTTGAAGGCAAAATCGGGACCTGCTGCGTACAAGATCTAAGGAGCCGCTGGCGTTGCTGCGACAGCAGCAGCGCCGACAAAAAGGCTGCCGGATACGCCTTCAAGGATAACCAAAACGTCATGACCGAGATTGCCCACGCTTCGTTTGAAATTACCGTCCAGCCCAGCGGACGTGCTTTTGCCACTCAGGGCGCTGAAACCATTCTGGCCGCGGCCATTCGCACCGGCGTCGGCCTGCCCTATGGCTGCAAGGACGGTGCTTGCGGCTCCTGCAAGTGCAAGAAGCTCAGCGGCGAAGTCAGCCACGGTACGCACTCGGACAAGGCTCTGACAGCCGAAGAGGAAGCCGGCGGCTATGTGCTGACCTGCTGCGCCACGCCCCACAGCGATGTGGTGCTGGAGTCGCGCCAGGTCACGGACGCCAGCTCCTTCCCCATCAAGAAGATGCCCGTGCGCGTGGCCGCTCTCGAGAAGAAGTCGCATGACGTGATGCAGGTGCGCCTGCAGTTGCCGGCCAGCGAGAAGTTCCGCTACCACGCCGGCCAGTATGTGGAGTTCATCCTGCGCGACGGTGCCCGCCGAGCCTACTCCATGGCCACCGCGCCCCACGTGCAGGAGACGGCACCCGGCATCGAGCTGCATATCCGTCACATGGAAGGCGGCAAGTTCACCGACCATGTCTTCGGCGGCATGAAGGAAAAGGAAATCCTGCGTGTGGAGGGCCCGTTCGGCAGCTTCTTCCTGCGCGAGGACTCGGACAAGCCCATCATCCTGCTCGCCTCGGGCACGGGCTTTGCCCCTATCAAGGCACTGATCGAGCATATGCGCCACAAGGGCATCAACCGCCCCGTCACGCTGTACTGGGGTGGCCGCCGCCCCACCGACTTGTATGACGCCAGCTGGATTGCCGAACACACGGCCGCCATGCCCCAGTTCAGGTATGTGCCCGTGATCTCCGACGCCCTGGCCGAGGATGCCTGGACGGGCCGCACCGGCTTTGTCCATCAGGCCGTACTGGACGACTTTGCCGACCTGTCCGGCTACCAGGTCTATGCCTGCGGTGCTCCCATCGTCGTGGATTCGGCCCGCGCCGCTTATACCAGCGAACGCGCGCTGCCTGCCGAAGAGTTCTACGCCGACGCATTCACCTCCGAAGCGGACAAGTAAGAGCGCTGTTTTGCGCAAACCCTGATGCATTCCATGGCACATCAGGGTTTACGCGCAATTTTCTTGCACAAGTAACCGCCAGCTCCGGAGCCGATGCAATTTTTTGCACAATAGAGCTCTATGAACCGTAGAAACAGCCTTCTCTCGGTCATGGCGGCCGTTGCTGCCTTGGCCTCTCCCCTCTCCCAGGCCCAAGAACCCATCCGTCTGATCGTGCCCTATGCGCCCGGTGGTCCGCTGGACATCACCTCCCGCGCGCTGGCAGAGCGGGTACGTGATTCTCTGGGCGTCGTCATCATCGACAACAAGGCCGGTGCCGGCGGCAACATTGGCGCCGACGCCATTGCCAAGGCCCAGCCCGACGGCCTGACCATAGGCCTGGCCGCCACGGCCACGCATGCCGTCAACCCTTGGCTCTATACAAAGATGCCTTATGACGCGGGCAAGGACTTTGCCGGCATCACCCAGATGGTGCGCGTGCCCAATGTGCTGGTGATGAATGCCGCCAAGGCCGAGCAGCTCAAGATCCATAGCGTGGCCGATCTGATCACCTACGCCAAGGGCCATCCCGGCAAGCTCAACTACGGCAGCGGCGGCAATGGCTCCGCAGGTCATCTGGCCGGCGAGATGCTCAAGCAAAAGGCCGGCATCTTCGCCCTGCACGTACCCTACCGTGGCGCCAACCCCGCCCAGCTGGCCCTGCTGTCTGGCGAGGTGGACTTCAATATCGACAACCTGGCGGCGGCCGCGCCCAATATCAAGAGCGGCAAGCTGGTGGCACTGGCTGTGACTTCTCTCAATGCCTCGCCGCTGCTGCCCGGCGTGCCCGCGCTGTCCAAGAGCTACCCCGGTTTTGCCATCGACACCTGGTGGGGACTGGTTGCCCCGGCAGGCACCCCCAAGCCCGTGCTGGACAAGCTGAGCAAAGCTTTCAATGATGCCCTGCAAGCACCGGAAACCAAGACCCGCTTCAACGCCCTGATGGCCGAACCCGTGGGCTCCACGCCCGCCGAATTCGACAAGTTCATGGCCGCCGAGCGCGCCAAGTACCAGCCTATCGTCAAGGCCTCCGGCGCCAAGGTCGACTGACGAGTCCTGGCACTGATAAAAAAGCCCCGGCAGCCTGACGGCTCCGGGGCTTTTTTTAGGTGGTTTCAGCCTCAATCACTTGCCAGGCAAGCGTGAGAAGCTATCAAATCTGAACTACGCTGACTGCTCTATCCACCAGCCCCGGGCCAGGCTGCGCTCTATGCCCTGATCTGCCACTGCCTGCAGCTGTTCGGCACTCACGCAGCCAGGCGCAATTTCGGCCAGCGGCAGCAGCACAAAGGCACGCTGCCACATGCGCGGGTGGGGAAGGGTCAGCTCGGTAGCATCCGAGTGCCGGTCACCCCATAGCTCGATATCCAGATCCAGCGTGCGCGGTGCATTGCGGTAGGGACGCTCGCGTCCGGCCTGCAGCTCGATCGCCTGCAGCGCATGCAGCAGATCCAGCGGCTCCTGCCCGGTGCGCAGCAACGCCACCGCATTCAGATAGTCAGGCCCGGAAGAATCAATGGGTTTGCTGCTGTAGAGCGAGGACACGGCCAGCAGCTCGGTCCGGGCCAGCCCGGCCATCGCCGCCACGGCCCAGGACAGGGTCCGGCGTGCATCGCCGAGGTTTGCCCCAAGACCGACCGCAACCGTGTCGGCCGCCAACGCGGCCGGTTTATTCATTACCACCGGCTACAGGAGCAGCGCCAGCGGATGGTTTGCGGCGACGGCGGCGGCGCTTTTTGGGAGCGGCTGCATCGCCTTCTGCAGCCACCTGATCCAGCGGGCTCTCCTGATCGCCTTCGGCTTTCTTCTTGGCCACTCGGTGCACCTTGGGCGCCGTCTGTTGCTGGGCACGCTGGCGGGCGCGCTGCTCGTCGCGAGCCTGGGCAATCAGGTCATCTCGCTGGGCATCGTCGGCCTGCTGGAACTCCTGCCACCAGCTGGCCAGACTTTCCTCGACCTCGCCGATATCGGCACGCAGGCGCATGAAGTCAAAACCGGCGCGGAAGCGCGGCTGCGCCACCATGGAGTGCGGAGTGGCTCCGGTGCGCTTGTCAAAGCGCGGCTGCATGACCCAGATCTCGCGCATATCGGCAGCCAGCTTGCCCCGACCCGAGACATCGCCGATACGCTGATCGAACACCTCGTCGATCGACTCCTGCAGCGCAGGGAAAGGGTGATAGCTCTTGGCCAGACGCTTTTCCCAGCCCTGCTTGACATCCTGCCACAGCACGCAGGCCAGCAAAAAGCTGGGTGCCACGGGCTTGCCTTCGGCCACACGGCGGTCGGTATCCATCAGTGCGGCCTGCACGAAGGGATGGTCGGAGCGCTCCATGACCACGTCCAGCAGCGGATAGATGCCGCGCGAGAGGCCCAGCTCCTTGAGCTGAGCCACCGAGGCCAGCGCGTGACCGGTCTGCAGCAGCTTGAGCATTTCGTCGAACAAGCGGCTTTGCGGCACTTCCTGCAGCAGCGGCTCGCACTCGACCAGGGGCTTGGCGGTCTTGGCTTCGAGCTTGAAGCCCTTGCCGCTGAGCTTGGCGGCAAAGCGCACGGCCCGAATGATGCGCACCGGGTCTTCACGGTAGCGCGTGGCCGGATCGCCGATCATGCGCAGCACCTTCTTCTTGGCGTCCGCAATACCGCCGTGATAGTCGACCACAATCTGTGTCTCGGGGTCGTAGTACATGGCGTTGATGGTGAAGTCGCGGCGCGTGGCATCCTGGTCCTGCGGACCCCAGACGTTGTCACGCAACACGCGGCCGCTGGCATCCACTGCATGTTTCAGCCCTGCGAGCTGATTCTTGCTGGTACGTTCATTGCCGCTGACCTGCTCGGCCGCGCTGTTGTCCAGAAAGGCCCGAAAGGTGGAAACCTCGATGACTTCGTTTTCCCGGCCGCGGCCATAGACCACATGCACGATGCGAAAACGCTTGCCGATGATGAAGGCGCGGCGAAACAGGTTCTTGACTTGCTCGGGCGTGGCATCGGTGGCCACGTCGAAGTCCTTGGGACGCAGGCCCAGCAGCAGGTCGCGCACGGCGCCACCGACGATATAGGCCTCGTAGCCCGAGCGCTTGAGGGTCTGCACCACATCGATGGCGCGACGGTCCACCAGATTCGGGTCTATGCCATGCACCTGAACCGGCACTTCCTCACGCTTGCCGAACTTGGGCTTGCGCGAGCGGGGGGCTGCGGGCGCCTTGCCCAGCAGCTTGTCAATAATGGTCTTGATCATGGTGCTTCGCTAAATAGGTCCACGATGCGCCAGCCGCGTTCCTCGGCCAGGGCACGCAAGCGCGCATCGGGGTTGGTGGCCACCGGGTGATCCACTTTTTCAAGCAGGGGCACATCGTTCATGGAGTCGCTGTAGAAGGTCGCTTCCACATCCTCCCAGCGCAGGCCGCGCTGGGTCAGCCATTCGGTCATGCGCACGACCTTGCCCTCGCGCATATTGGGAATACCGTCAATCTCGCCCGTGAACCAGCCGCTGCCATCACGCACCAGCTCGGTCGCCAGCAGATGCTGCACGCCGAAGGCCTGGGCAATGGGGCGCGTCACAAACTCGTTGGTGGCCGAGGTGATGACCACGGTGTCGCCTGCATCCAGGTGCTGCTGCACCAGGGCCAGGGCGGCAGGCTTGATCGCCGGGCGAATCACCTCGTCCATGAAGCGCTGGTGCGCAGCCGTGGCTGCAGCCTCGCCGCGCTGGACCACGGCAGCCGTGGCAAAGCGCACATAGTCGGGAATGTTGAGACGGCCGGCCAGATAGTCGTCAAAAAAGGCGTCGTTCTGGCGCCCGAACTCCTCGCGGTCGCACCAGCCGATGGCAATGGAGAACTCGCCCCAGCCATGGTCGGAGTCCAGCGGCAGCAGCGTATGGTCCAGGTCAAACAGGGCCAGCCTGGGCTTGATAGCCAATTCAGAAGTCGACATGCAAATCCAACAAAAAGTGCTGTGGCATGGCCAAAGCAGAAAGCGTGAGCAGAGGCCTCACTCGGTTTCCAGCATGGTCTTGAGCAGCGGGATGGTGATGGCGCGCTTGTTGCGCAGGGCAAAACCGTCCAGCATGTCCAGCAGCTGCATCAGCGAGCCCAGATCGCGCGAAAAGCGCCTGAGCATGTAATCCATCACTTCGTCGCTCAGAAACACGCCACGGGCATCGGCTTCCTGACGCAGCACGGCACGCCGTGCCGACTCGTCGAGCAGATGCAGCTGATAGACATGACCCCAGCCAAGGCGGGTGCGCAAGTCCTCGCGCATCTTGAGATCGGCGACTGGCAGCTGGCCTGCAGCCAGCACCCAGCGCGGCAGGCCGGTGGCAGGGCTGGTGGCATTCACAAACCAGTTGAAGGCACGCGCCTGCTGGAACGGGGTGTAGATGTCCACATCGTCCATGAGCACGGCGGCCCAGCGTTCGTCGAACTCAGGCGGGAACGGCGTGGATGCATCCATCCAGCCCACCATGGCTCCTTGCTCGCGCAGGGCTTCACGCACCGCCTTGAGCAAATGACTCTTGCCGGACCCGGCCTCTCCCCAGAGATAGGTGGGCACCGGCGTGCGCGACTGCTGCAGCTGGCCATCGCCCACCCAGTGACGCAGGTGATCGATCAACGCAGCATTGGGGCCGACAAAGAAACGCGCGAGCGTCGGGCCTGGCGCCATGCTGATATCCAGAGCCAGCTGCTTCATCTGCGACATACGCGCAGCGCCCCCTTTCCTGGGCACTCAACAGCCCATGCGGCGAAATCTGGCAGGAGATTCATCAGCATCAATGGTGGAAGATACAAAGGCCCGGACGCGCACTTAGATCAGGCCCTGCAATATGCCCTAGCGTGATCACTCGGTAACAAAAGCACCAATTTTAGTCTGCACTCGCAGCCCCCGAGCGGCTTCGGGCTGATTTTGCCTACTGCCGTTGTTGTAGTCAGGCCATGAATGCTCCAGCAAAACCCTTTGACGCATGTCCGGGCGCCCCCGCTGCACGGGCAAGCGCCGTAGAATCCCGGGGTTTCCGCCCAGCAGGGCGCCCCCGCACCGGATCCATCGATGAGCTCTTCCGCATCCTCCTCTACCCCCATTTCCTACAAAGACGCCGGTGTTGACATCGACGCAGGCGACGCCCTGGTCGAACGCATCAAGCCCCTGGCCAAGAAAACCATGCGCGAAGGCGTGATGGCCGGCATCGGCGGCTTCGGCGCCCTGTTCGAAGTGCCCAAGCGCTACAAGGAACCCGTTCTGGTGTCCGGCACCGACGGCGTTGGCACCAAGCTCAAGCTGGCCTTCGAGTGGAATATGCACGACACCGTGGGCATCGACCTGGTGGCCATGAGCGTGAACGATGTGCTGGTGCAGGGTGCCGAGCCTCTGTTCTTCCTCGACTACTTCGCCTGCGGCAAGCTGCATGTGGACACCGCTGCTGCCGTGGTGGGCGGTATTGCCAAGGGTTGCGAGCTGTCCGGCTGCGCGCTGATCGGCGGTGAAACCGCTGAAATGCCCGGCATGTACCCCGATGGCGAATACGATCTGGCCGGCTTTGCCGTCGGCGCGGTCGAAAAGTCCAAGATCCTCAGCGGTCAGAACGTCAAGCCCGGCGATGTGGTGCTGGGCCTGGCTTCGCACGGCGTGCACTCCAACGGTTTCTCGCTGGTACGCAAGTGCATCGAGCGCGCCGAAGCCCAGGGCAGCGTGCCCGAGACCCTGGACGGCAAGCCCTTCAAGGCCGCCATCATGGAGCCCACCCGTCTGTATGTGAAGAACGTGCTGGCCGCACTGGACAAGCACCCCATCAAGGCCCTGGCCCACATCACCGGCGGCGGCCTGCTGGAGAACATTCCCCGCGTGCTGCCCGAAGGCACCGCAGCCCATCTCAAGGCCGGCAGCTGGCCCCAGACCGAGCTGTTCGCCTGGCTGCAAAAGACCGCCGGCATTGACGATATCGAGATGAACCGCACGTTCAACAACGGTATCGGCATGGTGGTGGTGGTGGCCGCTGAAGACGCAGAAGCCACGGCAGCCACACTGGCCGAGCTGGGCGAGAAGGTCTACAGCATCGGCGCCATCACGGAAATCGGCTCCGGCAAGCCCGTTGAAGTTCGCTAAGCAAATCTTCATCACAGCCCCTCTACCCCGAGCCTGAATGACGCAGCATTTGCCCGCCCCCATCACTACGCAACCGGGCCCTTCGCCCAAGGTCATACTGGCCAGTTACATATTGATGGGAGCAGCATTGCTGCTCGTCATGCATCAGGGAATACTCCCCGGCCTGCTGTGTGTGTGCGTAGGCTTCATGCTTACCCGCTCGCTTTCGCGCCTGCTGTCACGCGCCAACCCTCGCGCCTTTGCCAGCAACCAGCTGCCACGCTGGGCCCAGGTGGTTGCCACCACCATCGTGATTCTGGCGCCACTGGCCCTGCTCAGCGGCGCCCTCTCCCAGACCCGGACCTATATCACCGAAGCCCCCGCCCAGTACAAGGAACTGCTGGACTATCTGGCGGCCACGGTGCTGGAGCTGCGAGAGAAACTGCCCTCGGACATTGCCGATCAGCTGCCTGACGGTGCCCAGGAAATTCAAAGCAAGCTGGCCGGCTATCTGGCCGCCAAGGCCGGTGTGCTGGCCACTGCAGGCAGGGCCTGGCTCACTGGCTTGCTCTATGCCTATGTGGGCCTGATCATCGGCGCGCTGGCAGCCGTTCGCCCCATCGCCACGCGTCACCCGCCGCTGGTGCAGGCCCTGCAGCAGCGCATCGGTCACTTTGCCCTGGCCTTCAAGCAGATCGTGGCCGCCCAGTTCTGGATTGCGGCCTTCAACACGCTGCTGACGTCCATCTTCCTGTTGGCCATATTGCCGATCTGGAAGCTGCAACTGCCTTACACCCCCGCGCTGATCACGCTGACTTTTATCGCCGGGCTGATCCCCATCGTCGGCAACTTGCTGTGCAATGCCGTGCTGACGCTGGTCGGCCTGTCCGTATCGCCCATAGCTGCTGCTGCCTGCCTGGGCTTCCTGATCCTGATTCACAAGGCTGAATACGTGATCAACGCCAAGGTGGTGGGAACACGCACGCATATGGGCGTATGGGAGCTGCTGGCCGTGATGTTTGTGGCCGAGTCCGTCTTCGGTCCAGCAGGTCTGGTGGCAGCGCCGCTGTTCTATGCCTATCTCAAGAAAGAGCTGGAAGCCGCGCAACTGGTGTAAGCAAGCTGCTTGCCACCAAGGCGCTCAACCCGCGCGGCGCAGCCGGGCAATGGTTTTGGCGATGTAATCGGCCTCCTGCCCTTGTGCGGCAGGCGCATAACGCTCCAGATCCGATAGCGCTCTTTCAATCACTCCCCATTGGGCATACGCCATGCCGCGGTCCCGGAACAGCTCCTCGCGGCCAGGCTGCAACAGGATCAGGCGATTGAGCACGGCCACCAGCATGGGCCAGTCTTTCTGGACCTGATGAATCTCCTGCAGATTGCGCAGCATGCGCGCCACAACATCTCGCGGATGAGCGGCCTGCAGATACAGCCCCAGCGGCGGCGCATCATCGGGTGAAATGCCGGCCTGATCGAGAAACGGCTGCAGGCGCTCTGCCAAGGCGCTTGCGGAATAGGAGTCGCCTGTCAACGGATCCTGCACCACCTGCCCCTGCGGCAGCATGACCTTGACCAGAAAATGCCCTGGAAAGCCTATGCCCTCCACCGTCAGACCGATGCCGGCAGCCAGCTCCAGCCAGACCAGTGCCACGCTGATGGGAATGCCGCGCCTTGTCTGCAGCACATGGTGGATATAGCTGTTGGCAGGGTCGTAATAGTTGTTGAGGTTGCCGGCAAAGCCCAGCTCGCCATAGAAGAACTTGTTGAGCGCACCGAGCTTGCGCAAACCGTCCTCCTCGCCTGCCAGACGCTGCACCAAACGCACTTGCAGCCTGTCCAGCTCGGCCAGCACGGCCTGCAGGTCAAGATCAGGTTCGGCATCCTGAGCAATGCTGATGGCGGCTTCCATCAAGGCAAAGTTTTCATCACTCTGCACCAAAGACGCAAAATACTGCAGGGCCGTGGGGTACTCGTCTATCGTCCAGCTCATAGGCTGATTTGTAAGCCGCCTTGGCAGGTCATGCAAGCGAAATCCCCTTGATACGCCTGTAAAACCTGCACTGACCGCTCACTTTTCCATGAGCAGCTCAAGCTTTAACGACGCAGCAATTGACGCAGATTCAGGCCCGACAGCATCAGCACGCCAAAGTAAAGCACGGCGGCACCAACCATCATGGCTGCCAGCAGACCTGCGCGCAGCAAGCCATTGCTGCGCAAGCCCACCCAGTCGAAGTGCTGACTGCCCCAGAGCAGCAGCACCGCCAGCAAGGCACTGGCCGCAATCACCTGCATGATGAACTTCAACCAGCCCGGCCTGGGCTTGTAGGTACCGCGACGCAACAAGCCCGTGAGCAGCCAGCTCGCGTTGACCAGTGCAGCCAGACCGATGGACAGGGCCAGCCCGGTGTGCTTGAGCCAGGGCACCAGCACCAGATTGAGCAACTGCGTAATCACCAGCACCACGATTGCGATCTTCACGGGTGTGCGGATGTCCTGGCTGGCGTAGTAGCCGGGGGCCAGCACCTTGATGGCCACCAGGCCCAGCAGGCCGGCGCCGTAGCCCATCAGCGCCAGGGCAATCTGCCCCACATCGCTGTCATGCAAGGCACCACGATGGAATAGCGTGGCCACCAGCGGCGTGGCAAAGGTCAGCAGGCCCACGGCGCAGGGCACGGCCAGCAGCACGACCAGGCGCAGACCCCAGTCCAGCATATTGGAATAGCGCTCGCCATCACCAGCCGCCTTGGCTGAAGCCAGCTGCGGCGTCAGTACCACTCCCAGAGCCACGCCCAGCAAGGCCGTGGGAAACTCCATCAGACGGTCGGCATAGAACAACCAGGTCACGCTTCCGGGCGCCATATAGGAAGCTATCTGGGTGTTGATCATCAATGAGACCTGGGCCACCCCTACCCCCAGCAGCGCCGGCCCCATCAGTGCCAGGATGCGACGCACACCCGCCTCGTCCCAGGCTGCGCGAATGGCTGCGTACGAGAAGCCGATGCGTGGCATCAGCCTCATGGAGCGCAACGCAGGAATCTGCACCGCCAGTTGCAGCACGCCGCCCAGCATCACGCCGCCAGCCATGGCATAGATGGGTTCTATGCCCTGCTTCTCGAACCAGGGGGCTCCCAGCAGAGCCGCCACGATCATGCTGATATTGAGCAGCACGGGCGTGGCTGCCGACACCGCGAACTTCTTCCAGGTATTGAGAATGCCTGCCGACAGAGCCACCAGCGACATAAAGCCGATATAGGGGAACATCCAGCGCGTCATCACCACGGCTGCGTGATAGCCGTCGGGTGACTGGCGCATGCCGCTGGCCAGCAGCCAGACCAGCAGCGGCGCACCGATCACGCCCAAGACGCAGACCACCAGCAGAGCCCAGAACAGCATGGTCGCGACATGGCTGATCAGGTGGCGCGTGGCCTCCTCGCCATCCCGGGTCTTGCTCGCAGCCAGCACCGGCACAAAGGCCTGGCTGAAAGCCCCTTCGGCGAACAGGCGCCGGAACAGGTTGGGAATTCTGAAGGCGACATTGAACGCGTCTGTGAGGGCATTGGCTCCAAACATGGAGGCCATAAGCAGATCGCGAACCAGCCCCGAAACACGGGAGGCCAGCGTCATCAGGGATACGGTGGAGGCGGCTTTGAACAGTGACACGCAGCGAAGTGTATGCGTTCATGCCAAGCGCTGCAGGCTGATTTGCGGCGCTTTTCACTCTGTAGCAATCCAGCGATCTCAAACCAGACACGGCCCAACACAGAGACATCGAACAAGGGCCGCCCCGCCGCGAGGATGTCGTCCCCCTTAAAGGGGGAAGCGGCAAAGCCGCACAGGGGGTGATACAATCCACGGTTTTGCTGACATCATCCTCAGACACACAAGGAAATAAATCATGGCAACTAAAGCCAAAAAGAACCCCCGCCTGGCTTCTGGCCGCAAGCGCGCCCGCCAGAACGTCAAGCTGAACGCTGCGAACACTTCGCTGCGTTCCAAGTACCGCACTGCTGTCAAGAATGTCGAGAAGGCTGTTGTGGCCGGCGACAAGACCAAGGCAGCCGAACTGTTTGCCAAGGCTCAGTCCGTGATCGACGCGATCGCTGACAAGGGCATCTTCCACAAGAACAAGGCAGCTCGCGACAAGAGCCGCCTGTCCGCCAAGGTCAAGACCCTGGCTCTGGCTGCTTAATACCAGCCTCCCTCAAGCACGGATGACTTCGGTCGTCTGCCGTTTGTAACGGGTGCGCTGTCAGCAAAAACATCAAAACCGCCTCAGGGCGGTTTTTTTGTTGTCTGTGCCCGACATGACTGCCTCATCAAGGCATGCACAGACGCGCCTCACGCCTAGCACAAAGCGCCCTAATACGAATTGATTAGCGTCAGTTTTTGACTTCCCTAGGACAATCCCCAGGTCGGGGAGTCTCATGTCTTTTATAGGACTTGCCCCGTATCTTCGCAAAAAGCCTGCCGCCTGCCTGCAGGCTTTTTTGATAGTCAAGTCTAGAAAAAGTCATGAAAAAGTCGATCAAAGCAGGACTGGGAGCCGTCGCGGCCCTGGTCCTGGCCGCGCTGTTATTTTTGTTTTGGCCAATATTCCCTCGCTCCGTGCCCAAGGCCGAGAACGAGCAGCCCGTCGATGTGGTGATGGTAGGCGCCGGCGTGATGAGCACGACGCTGGCCACCTATCTGCAGGAACTGCAGCCCGACTGGAAGATCGAGGTCTTCGAACGCCTGGACGGCGTGGCCCTGGAAAGCTCCAACGGCTGGAACAACGCCGGCACCGGCCACTCCGGCTTTGCCGAGCTCAACTACACGCCCCAGCTGCCCGACGGCAGCGTGGAAACCAAGCGTGCCGTGAGCATTGCCGAGCAGTTCGAGGTGACGCGCCAGTTCTGGGCCCACCAGGTCGGCCGCGGCCACCTGCAGTCGCCCGAGACTTTCGTGAACGCCACGCCCCATATGAGCTTCGTCTGGGGTGATGACAACATCGCCTTCCTCAAGAAGCGCCAGCAAGCCCTCGTCCAGAACCCCCTGTTCTACGGCATGGAGTACTCCGAAGACCAGGCACAGATCAAGAAGTGGGCCCCGCTGATGATCGAAGGCCGCGACCCGGCCCAGAAGATCGCCGCCACCTATATGCCCCTGGGCACCGACGTGAACCATGGCGTCTGGACCGAGCAGCTGATGGCCTCGCTCCAGAAGAGCCCCAACTTCCAGCTGCACCTGCAAAGCGAAGTCACGGCCCTGCGCCAGAACACCGACAAGACCTGGAACGTGACCGTGGCCGATCTGGCCAAGGGCGGCCAGGAAAAGACCGTCAAGGCCAAGTTCGTCTTCGTCGGTGCCGGCGGTGCCGCACTCAAGCTGCTGCAGGCCTCGGGCATCCCCGAATCCAAGAACTACGCCGGCTTCCCCGTGGGCGGCCAGTTCCTGGCCATCGAGAACCCCGAGCTGGCCAAGCGCCACGACGTCAAGGCCTACGGCATTGCCTCCACCGGCTCGCCTCCCATGTCCGTACCCCATCTGGACGCCCGCCAGCTCGACGGCAAGCCCGTGGTGCTGTTTGGCCCCTTTGCACTGGCCACCACCAAGTTCCTCAAGAACGGCTCCTGGTGGGACCTGTTCTCCTCAGTCACCCATGACAATCTGATGGGCATGCTGCGCGTGGGCATCCACAACCTGGACCTGGTCCAGTACCTGATGCAGCAGGCCGAGCTGACCGACGCAGACCGTCAGGCCATACTGGCCCAGTACTTCCCCGAAGCCAAGCGCGAGGACTGGAAGCTGGTCACCGCCGGCCAGCGTGTGCAGATCATCAAGCGCGACCCTGAAAAAGGCGCCGTGCTGCAGTTCGGCACCGAAATCGTTGGCTCCGAAGACGGCAGCATCGCCGCCCTGCTGGGTGCCTCGCCCGGCGCCTCGACCGCACCCCACATCATGCTGAACCTGCTCAAGAAGTCCTTCCCCGAGCAGATGGCCAGCGCCGGGTGGAAGGCCCAGATCCAGCAGATCGTGCCCTCCTACGGCCGCAAGATCAACGAGGATGCCGCCTATACCAACGAGATCCGCCGCATGACCAGCTCGGCCCTGAAGCTGCCCTATGTGGATGTTCCTGCCGATCTGGGCAAAAAGGCCGAAGCGGCTCCCGCGCCTGCTGCCGCTCCCCAGAACCCCACCCAGCTGAACAAGGAAATGCAGGCGCTCTAAGCCCAGCCCTCCCCGCACCGGCCCCGCCGGTGCCCGCCCCGCCGGCCTGTGCCGCGCGGGGTTTTTTCTTGCAGAGTCCCTCCGCTTAGTGCTCTGCAACTTCCTTTTCCCCATGCACCAGCCACTGACTCACGCACCGATAGGCCGCGCCCTGCTGCGTTTTTCCCTGCCTTTGTGGGGCGGCTATGTGCTGCAGTCGCTCAATACCTCGGTCAATGCCTTCTGGATCGGACGCCATCTGGGCGAGAGTGCGCTGTCTGCAGCCGTGCATGCCAACAATCTGCTGTTTGCGCTGATTGCTCTGGTCTTCGGCATCAGCCAGGCCGCCAATCTGCTGGTGGCTCAGGCCGTGGGTGCGGGCCGCTGGGCCCTGGCCCGCCGCATCACAGGCACCAGTGCCAGCCTGTTTCTGGGCATGTCCCTGCTGATGGCCGCCCTGGGCTGGCCGCTGACCGTCCCCATGCTGGGTGCAATGGGGGCCGAGCCTGCCACCGCCGCACTGGCCGTGGACTATCTGCGCGTGCTCTTTCTCGCGCTGCCGCCCATGCTGCTGCTGATCTTCGTGGCCGCCGTGCTGCGCGGCACAGGCGACAGTCGCACGCCTTTCGTGGCCCTGCTGGGCGTGGCCCTGGGCGATGCCCTGCTCAACCCCTTGTTCATTTTCGGCGCCGGCCCCCTGCCAGGCCTTGGCATGGCGGGCTCGGCCCTGGCCACCCTGGTGGCCAACAGCCTCGGCCTTGCGGGCCTGCTGGCCTGGCTGCGCTGGCAGCGCCTGCCGCTGTGGATAGGCTGGCGCCAGCGCCGCCATTGGCGGCCTGTGCCTGAGCTGCTGCGCTGCCTGGTCATCAAGGGCCTGCCCCTGGGCCTGCAGATGCTGCTGGTCTCGCTCTCCCTGGTGCTGATGCTGACCCTGATCAACGCCCATGGCGCCCAGGTTTCGGCCGCCTACGGCGCGGCCCTGCAGCTGTGGGCCTATGTTCAGATGCCGGCCATTGCCGTGGCCTCGGCCTGCACCACCATCGCCGCCCAGAACGTGGGCGCCGGCCACTGGTCGCGTGTGGCGCGCACGGCGCGTGCCGGCGTGGCCTGCCACCTGTTGCTGACCGGCGCCTGCGTGGCCCTGATTCTGGCCTGCGATCGCTCCGTGCTGGCCCTGTTCCTGCCAGAGGACAGTACAGCCCTGGAGCCTGCACGCCACCTCAACCGCATCGTGCTGGGCTCGTTCATGCTGCTGGGCGTGAGCAGCGTGCTGGCCGGTGTGGTGCGCTCCACGGGTGCGGTGCTGGCGCCCCTGGCCATCCTGGCCCTGACGCTCTGGGGCCTGCGCCTGCCCCTGGCCTGGGGGCTGCAGCCGCTGTGGGGGCAGGATGCGCTGTGGTGGAGCTTTCCGCTCAGCGCGCTGGCATCCATGCTGCTATCCATCGCCCACTACCGCTGGGGCCCATGGCGCCGGTCACGGCTGCTGGACAGCACGACAGCGCAGAGCTAGACCCGCTGCGCACAGATACAAAAAAAGCTTCCCGTGGAAGCCTTTGTCGTTTGCGCGGCGCCTCTTGGCACCTAAAAATCACTTCTTGCCGGCTGGCAGCTTGTCTGGCAGCAGGCAGGCCTCGGCCACTTGCAGATCGTTGTCCTTGGCGAAGTTCAGGCAGAAGTCCCAGGCCATGGGCTCGTAGTCGCGCAGATCCCGGTTGATGACCACGCATTTGGTGCCGTTCATCACCGTAGGCACGCACCAGGGAGAGTAGCTCAGATGGCTTCCGGCGCAGGCACCACCAGGGCGAAACTGACTCATGACCCCGGCCAAGCGCTCGGCCCAGTCGCTGGGTCGAAAGGTTTTTCCGGCATGGGTCATACCCATGATGAACAGTTCTTTGCTGGAAGGGGTAACCATCAAATATTCGCCAAAAAGATCCGGCAACCAGGCGGGATCCCCGCCAACATGCCTAAACAAGCATTCTAACTCTTGTATAAGAGCCATGCTGTCAACCCCACAATGGCGTAGGTTGATTGCATGGCAGCGATGCGCAATCCGCAATGTTGGGGTTATCCGGGCACTCTAGAATCAAAGCTCTCATTTTTCAGGCGCCGCAGTGCGCCGTTGACCTTCCTTCTCAGGAGATTCTTGCAATGACCGCTTTCATCGAGGCAGCTTCGCCCCACGTTATGCCCACTTACGGCCGCGTACCCATCGCGCTGGAGCGCGGCCAGGGCTGCCGCGTTTGGGACGTGAACGGCAAGGAATACCTGGACGCACTGGGCGGCATTGCCGTCAACACCCTGGGGCACAACCACCCCAAGCTGGTGCCGGCCCTGCAAGAGCAGGTGGCCAAGCTGATCCACACCAGCAACTACTATCATGTGCCCGGCCAGGAAACCCTGGCCAAGCTGCTGACCGAGCGCTCGGGCATGACCAATGTGTTCTTCTGCAACACCGGCCTGGAAGCCAACGAAGCCGCCATCAAAATCGCCCGCAAATACGGCGTGGACAAGGGCATTGCCAAGCCCGAAATCGTGGTCTATGACCATGCTTTCCACGGCCGCTCCATCGCCACCATGAGCGCCACGGCCAACCCCAAGGTACGCAACGGCTTTGGCGATCTGCTCGCTGGCTTCACCCGCATCGCACCCAATGATTACGAAGCCCTGATCGACGCGACCGAAGGCAATCCCAACATCGTCGCCATCATGATGGAGCCCATCCAGGGCGAAGGCGGTCTGCACCCCATGCGCGCCGACTATCTGAAGAAGGTGCGCGAGCTGTGCGATGCCAAGGGCTGGCTGCTAATGATGGACGAGGTGCAGGCCGGCATGGGCCGCACCGGCAAATGGTTTGCCCACCAGTGGGCCGGCATCACCCCCGATGTGATGACCCTGGCCAAGGGACTGGGCTCTGGCGTGCCCGTGGGCGCCGTAGTGGCGCACAAGGCAGCTGCCGAAGTGCTCAAAGCAGGCAACCATGGCTCCACCTTTGGCGGCAACCCTCTGTCCATGCGCGCCGGGGTGGAAACCATCCGCATCATGGAAGAAGACGGCCTGCTGGCTCATACCACTGAAGTGGGTGAATATCTGAAAGCTAAACTGCAGGCTGAACTGGGCAGCCTCGAAGGCTTCGTCGAAGTGCGCGGCCAGGGCCTGATGATTGGCGTGGAGCTGACCAAGCCCTGTGGCGAGCTGATTGGCCAGGCCGCAGAAGCCGGCCTGCTGCTGAGCGTGACCGCCGACACCGTGATTCGCCTGGTGCCGCCGCTGATCCTGAGCAAGGCCGAAGCCGACGAAATCGTCGCCAAGCTCAAGCCCCTGGTTCAAGCTATTTTGGCTGCCTGATCCTCCAAGGAATTCCGCATGAAGCATTACCTGCAATTTAGCGACTTCACGGCAGATGAATACGACTACCTGCTGGAACGTGCCGCCCTGATCAAGAAAAAGTTCAAGGGCTACGAAAAGCACCACACGCTGATCGACCGCACCATGGCCATGATCTTCGAGAAGGCCAGCACGCGCACCCGCGTCAGCTTCGAAGCCGGTATGTATCAGCTCGGCGGCTCCGTGGTCCACCTGACCACGGGCGACAGCCAGCTGGGCCGCTCCGAGCCGATTGAAGATAGCGCACGCGTCATCAGCCGCATGACCGACCTGGTCATGATCCGCACCTTCGGTCAGGACAAGATAGAGCGCTTTGCCCAGTACTCGCGCGTGCCCGTCATCAACGGACTGACCAACGAGTTCCACCCCTGCCAGATCCTGGCCGACATCTTCACCTTCATCGAGCACCGCGGCTCGATCAAGGGCAAGGTGGTGGCCTGGGTGGGCGACGGCAACAACATGGCCAACACCTGGCTGCAGGCCGCCGATCTGCTGGGCTTCACGGTCCATGTCAGCACGCCCGGCGGCTACGAGGTGGACGAACAGCTGGCCTTCAACGGCAAGCCCGTCAACCCCGGCTGCTACAAGGTGTTCAAGGACCCTCTCGAAGCCTGCAAGGGTGCCGATCTGGTCACCACCGATGTCTGGACCAGCATGGGCTACGAGGCCGAGAACGAAGCGCGCAAGAAGGCTTTTGCCGACTGGTGCGTGGATGCCGAGATGATGGCCTCGGCCAAGGCCGATGCCCTGTTCATGCACTGCCTGCCCGCCCACCGCGGCGAGGAAGTGGAAGCCGAAGTCATAGACGGCCCTCAATCCGTGGTCTGGGACGAGGCAGAAAATCGCATGCATGTGCAAAAGGCGCTCATGGAGTACCTTTTGCTGGGTCGCGTGGACTGATGGCGAAGACATCGGTGCACGCGACGGCTCGCCAGAGCCAGCATGCGATTCGGGCGCAGGCTCATACCCGCTTCGCGGGTGTGAAGCGGCAGCATGCCGCGTGCCAAAGCCAAAATCGCATGCATGTGCAAAAGGCGCTCATGGAGTACCTGCTGCTGGGCCGCCAGCCAGGCTGATTCAGCACGTCCGGGCTCATCTGCATACCACCACACCCATGCACCTGAGCCACATCACATCCCCACACCGCCAGCGGGCCCTGCGCCAGCTGGCGGTGTTTCTGTTTCCGCTGCGCCCCACCCAGGGCGACGCCCGCTACGGCCAGCGCGGCGGCCTGCTGGCGCTGCGCCAGCCCCATATGGCACGCCACACGCGCGTGCCCTCCTTCTTCGGCCCGCGCAAATCCTTTGCCGCGCGCGTGCGTGCACTTTATGTACGCATCCACACCTTCTATCTGAAGTTTCTTCAAGGCCATACCTAGTGGCTCGGCACCGGAAGCCGCAGACAGCCCTGTGCGCCGGCTTCCCTCTGTTCCCTAGAAAGCCGTCCTTCCCGGAGGAGGACGGCGCGACCCCGATGCCTGAATCCTTGAAGAAACACGATGTCCGAATCCATCCACCCCTGCCTGAACTGTGGCGCCTGCTGCCAGAACTACCGCGTGGAGTTTTCCATTTACGAGCTGCAATCCATGGGCGGCAGCGTCCCCGATGAGCTGGCCCATGAAGTGCCCGGCAAGGGCAACCGCGCGCGCATGAACGGCACAGAGCGCCACCCGGTGCGCTGCGTGGCGCTGCGCGAACTGCCCGAGGTCGGCGAGGGCTGCATAGGCTGCGGCATTTACGAACAGCGCTCGCGCCCCTGCCGCGACTTTCCGTTTGCCTCCTACGGCTGCCATGACACACGCCAGAAGTTCGGCCTGTCGGCACTGAGCGAGGAAGAAGTCCAGCCCTGGCTGGAAGCCGCCTGAGCTTTCGGCAAGCCCGCAAGCACTATCGCTACCAAATAAAAAGCTGCCTGCGCTTGCCAATCAATCATTTCAGATACAAAAGTATCTGAAATGATTGATTGGCAAGCGCAGGCAGCTATGTTTTTACAGGGAGGACTGTGTCCGCTTCAGGCCTTGCGCGTATCCGAGCAGCTGTCGCCACCACAGGCGCTGCAACCGCCGCAGCTACCGCTCTTGCCCGCAGGCGCCAGCGAAGGATGAACCCGAGTCAGCTTGCTGCGCAGACCGGCGGGCATGAAACGCCAGGCCAGCGACACGGCGGCCACCAGCACGATGGCGCCCACTATCAGTTCCTGCCACATAGACAATCCTTTCTCAGCCCCAGCCCAGAGCCACGGCGACGCGATAGGTCACAAAGCTGGCCAGATAGGCCAGAGCAAACAGATAGCCGGCCATCAGCAGCGGATAGCGCCAGCCATTGGTTTCGCGCTTGACCATGGCCAGCGTGGAGATGCACTGGGGGGCAAACACAAACCAGACCAGCAGCGACAGCGCGGTCGCCATCGACCAGCTGCTGGCGATCAGCGGGCTCAGCTGCTGGGCCATGGCGTCATCGCCCACGGCCGACAGCGCATACACCGTACCGAGCGCACCCACGGCCACCTCGCGTGCGGCCATGCCGGGCACCAGCGCAATGGCGATCTGCCAGTTGAAGCCGATGGGCGCCAGCACCACTTCCAGCGCACGGCCGATCTGGCCCGCGAAGCTGTAGCGAATCGCGCCTTCGGTCACGCCCTCGGGAGCGCCGGGGTAGCTGGAGAGGAACCACAGCACGATGCTGACGGTCAGGATGATGCCGCCGACGCGGCGCAGGAAGATCATGGCCCGCTCATACAGGCCCAGCACCAGACTGCGCAGGCTGGGGATGCGGTAGGAAGGCAGTTCCATCAGCAGCGGCGTGCGGGTCTTGACCTTGGCGGCCAGCTTGCCCACCCAGGCCACGGCCATGGCACTGACGATGCCGCCCACATAGAGGGCAAACAGCACCAGGCCCTGCAGATTGAAGAAGCCGGCCACGGTCTGCTCAGGGATGAAGGCACCGATCAGCAGCGTGTACACGGGCAGGCGTGCCGAGCAGGTCATCAGCGGCGCGATCATGATGGTCAGCAGACGGTCACGCCAGCTGGAGATCGAACGCGTGGCCATGATGCCGGGCACGGCACAGGCAAAGCTGGACAGCAGCGGGATGAAGGAGCGTCCGGACAGGCCCACGCTGCCCATGATGCGGTCCAGCAAAAAGGCGGCGCGCGGCAGATAGCCCGAGTCTTCCAGCACCAGGATGAAGAAGAACAAAATCAGAATCTGCGGCAGAAAGACCACCACCGAGCCGGTGCCGGCAATCACGCCGTCCACCAGCAGGCTGCGCAGCACGCCATCGGGCATCACGCCATGCACCCACTGGCCGAAGTCGCTGACCAGCCCTTCGATGCCGTCCATCAGGGGCTCGGCCCAGCTGAACACGGCCTGGAACATCAGGAACAGCGTCACCACCAGCAGCAGCGTGCCCCACAGCGGGTGCAGCACCACGGAGTCGATGCGATCGTCACGCTGCGTGGGAGCCGCGGGCTCCTGCACGGCCAGGCGCATGATCTCGGCCACCTGCTGGTGCAGGGCCAGCAGCTGGGCACGCGAATTGCTGCCCGTCACGGGCTTGAACTGGCCTTCGAGCGTCGGCGCCTTGAGCTGCCTGGCCTGATCGCTGTCCAGCCAGGCCAGCAAATCCTTGGCGCCGGACAGATGCACGCCCACGCTCTCCACCACGGGCACGCCCAGCAGCTCGCTGAGCTTGGCCTTGTCGATGACCAGTCCCTGACGGCGTGCCATATCGCTCATATTGAGCACCACCACCATGGGCAGGCCCAGGGCGCGTGCCTCCAGCACCAGACGCAGGTTCAGACGCAGATGGGTGGCATCGGTCACGCAGACCAGCAACTCGGGCGGCGCTTCGCGCGGGTGCTGGCCCTTGACGATGTCACGCGTGATGCGCTCGTCTTCGCTGTGCGCATCGAGGCTGTAGGTGCCGGGCAGGTCCAGCACGCGCACGCGGCGCTTGCCTGGCGTGCTCAGCCAGCCTTCCTTGCGCTCCACGGTCACGCCCGCGTAGTTGGCCACCTTCTGGCGGGCGCCGGTCAGCAGATTGAACAGCGCCGTCTTGCCGCAATTCGGGTTGCCCAGCAGCGCAGCGCGCAGGGGCGCCTGCTCCGCGGCTTGAGGGCTCATCATGGTGATCTGGGATTCGCGCGCGTTCATGCTGCGGCCTCCAGCTGCACCAGCACCTGGGACGCCTCGTGGCGGCGCAGCGCAAACGTCGCCTGGCCTATGCGCACGGCCAGCGGATCGGGGCCGGGAAAGCCGGTGGCGACGACGCGCACGGACTCGCCGGGCAGAAAGCCGATTTCCATGAGTCTGAGCAGCAGGCTTTCATCCTCGCCTTCGGAGGAAGCCAGATCCACCACCCGGGCTGGCTGATTCACCACCAGCTGATCCAGGCCCATGATGGGCCCGGTGGCTGTGGCTGCAGCGCTGGAAGATGGCACGCCGGATTCAGACGCTTGAACAGGAAAAGCATTCATGGACGAAGTAACTGACACTGCCTCAGACCTCGCCGAAGGGGACTGCAAAGAACTCATAGCGCATTATTAATTGATTTTGATTCTCATTTTCCATTTACTGTAGGCGATTGGTGCACAACGGTGGCGAATTGGCACCAGCAGCATGGACTTTTGGGCGGGTATTGAGCGGCGCGGTTGACAAATCTGCGGCCCGGCACAACCCAAGGATTTGCACAGCTGCGAAAATCGCCGCCCCACCGGAAAAGTTCCGCCTCTCCAATGACTCATCCCTGCCTTAGCTGCGGCGCCTGTTGCGCGTCCTTTCGTGTCGATTTTTCCGTGCATGAGTCCCAGGAGCATGGGGGCAGTGTCCCCGCAGGACTGGTTGAGGAAGTTACCGACTACACCTGCCGCATGCGCGGCACGGACTGGGCCAGGCCACGCTGTGCAGCTCTGGTGGGCAAGGTGGGAGAAAAGGCGTACTGCGGCATTTATGAATGGCGCCCCTCCCCTTGCCGGGAGTTCGCCGCGGGCTCGGACGCCTGCAACCGCGTGCGCCAGCGCCACAATCTGCCTCAGCTGGAAAGCGGTCTGATCTAAGAGTCCCGCAAGATACCGGGATCAGGCGTCCTGCTCGATCAGCACCACGCCTATATTGTCCTTGCCGCCTGCGGCATTGGCCGCCTCGATCAATGCCTCCTGCAACCGCGCCAGCGGCAGGTTTTCATCGAACAGGGAGGCAAGGCTGGCGTCGCTCAGCATATCGGTCAGGCCGTCCGAGCACAGCAGGATGCGGTCACCCTGCTGCAGCGGCCAGTGGTTCAGCTCCGGCTCCACCTGGGGCATCACGCCCAGCGCTCTGGTCACCAGATGGCCGTAGCGCGAGGTCCTGGCATCGGCCTCGCTGATCAGGCCGGCATCGATATCCTGCTGCACCAGCGAATGGTCGCGCGTCAGGCGCTGCAGCCGGCCGGCGCGCCAGGCATAGGCCCTGGAGTCGCCCAGATGGGCAATCAGCACCTCGCTCGCCAGCACCATGGCGGCCACCACCGTGGTGCCCATGCCGCTGCAGCCGGGCGTGGACTGCGCGGCTGCATAGATGGCCGTATTGGCCATGTGCAGGGCGTCCGTCAGCTCGCACTGTGCTGCCAGCATGGATTCATCGGCTGCCGGACCGTGCTGCACGCTGGTCGTGATCAGCTCCACGGCCATGACGCTGGCCACCTCGCCCGCGTTATAGCCGCCCATGCCGTCGGCCAGCACGGCAACCGGCCAGGGCCTGGCCTGCGGCTCCAGCCCCACCGAGTCTTCGTTATTGCTGCGCTGGCGCCCCATGTCGGCACGCCCCACCATGCGTACGGCCGGCCAGACTCGGGATGGGCTAGAAGCTGCTGCGGATGGCATGGAAGATGGGAAGGGGGTCAGGTTCGCGAAAGCATTCAAGCGTAACGCAAGTCACCTTCTTGTGTCGGTCGAAAAGAGCCGTTTTTCACTTGTTAACCAAGCAAAGGCGCAATTTTGTTCAATACCTGGAAAAGCCAAGGACTCAGACTGGCGACCTCTTGTTTCAGGTTTGTCCATGCTTTCTTCTGTTCTGGCCATGGCCGGATTTGCACTCGCCGGCGCCATCACACCAGGGCCGGTGAACGTGCTGGCCCTGCGCCATGGCAACGGCCGCGCTGGCGCCGCCTTCTGCTATGTACTGGGAGCCAGCGTCAGCTACGCCGTCATCGTCTGGCTGATGGGCCAGAGCGGGCAATGGCTGCTCAAGCAGCCAGAGCTGCTGCACTGGGCGCCGCGTGTCTGTGCTCTCTATCTGCTCTGGCTGGCCTGGCAGCTGGCCAATGCCCCCGGGACCCATGGCCGGGCGGCCAGGGAGAGCGCCCCCGCATCACTGCCGGCCGGTCCAGGCGGAGCGTTCGTGCAAGGCATTGCCATTCAGAGCCTCAACCCCAAGGCCTGGCTGGTGGCGCTTTCGGGCATCGGCATGTTTGTCGCCCCGCTGGCCGCGCAGCAGGTCTCGCTGCCAACCGCCTTGCTGCTGTTTTGCAGCGTCTCCTTGCTGGCCTGCCTGCTCGGCGTTGGCTGCTGGGCCGCGCTGGGCCATGCACTGACCCAGTGGCTGAGCACGCCCCTGCGCCAACGGCGGCTGAACCAGGCCCTAGCCATGGTGCTGGTGGCAAGCGTGGTCAGCATGCTGGCATGATGAGGCCGTCATGCCAGCCCCCAGTCACCATTTCCACCGCCACCCGGCCCTGCCCTGGGCCGAGCTGCGCATCAGCCGCCAGTCCTGCTACAGCTACCGGCTGCATGCGCACGCGCAGTACTCCATAGGCATCGTGGATGAGGGCGAGACCCTGTTTCTGCATGACGATGGCCCCGAAACATTGAGTGCTGGCAGCGTGGTGCTGATCGAGCCCGGCCACTGGCATGCCTGCAACCCCGAGACATTGCAGCCCTGGTCCTACCGCATGCTGTTCGTGCAGGCCGACTGGGTTCATGAGCGGCTCGGCGTCGGCGGCCTGCGCTTTGCACGGCGCGCGCTGCATGAGCCGGAAATCTCGCGCTGGGCCGACAGTCTCTGCCAGCCGCTTGCCGGCAGCGCCACGGATGCGCAGCTGCGGCAGCACGAGCAATCGCTGGCGGATTTCCTGCAGCTGCTGGGCAGTCCCGACCACGCTCATGCCGCAAAGCCCCAGCCGCCCGATGCCGTGCTGCCTGCGCTGCAGCACATGCACCGCAGCCCCGAAGACGAAACCAGCGTCCAGGCCCTGGCCCTGCGCTGCGGCATGAGCCCCAGCCGTTTCATCCGCCGCTTCAGGGCCGTCACCGGCGTTACGCCCGGGGCCTACCGCCTCAACCTGCGCCTCAATGGCGTGCGCCACCTGCTGGCACAGGGCGAGCCCCTGGCCTCGGTCGCTCAACAGATGGGCTTTGCCGACCAGGCCCACATGCAGCGCGCCTTCAAGGCCCATCATGCGCTGACGCCCGGCAACTACGCCGGCACGCAGCGCTGAGCCGGCCGGGTCAGGGACATTCGCCGCCGCAGCCGGTCATTCGCGGGATACTTGCCGCTTCGATTTTTCGCACGCGCAAGTCAGCAATGGCCAACTTTGACAGTATTCAGCAACGCGAGACAGGCCTGCAGCAGCACCTGAACTCGGCCCAGATGACCATGATCGCCATCGGTGGCGCCATCGGTACCGGTCTCTTCATGGGCAGCGCCTTTGCCATCGGCTTTGCCGGCCCCAGCGTGCTCATCAGCTACGCCATCGGCGCCTTCATCGGCCTGCTGCTCATGGGATGCCTGGCCGAGATGACCGTGGCCCACCCCACCTCGGGCTCCTTCGGCGCCTACGCCGAGCACTACATTAGCCCGCTGGCCGGCTTTGTAGTGCGCTATGCCTACTGGGGAGCCGTGGTGCTGGCCGTGGGCATGGAGGTCACAGCCGTGGGCAAGTACATGGCCTACTGGTTCCCCAACGTGGAGCAATGGGTATGGGTGGCGCTGTTCTCGGCCCTGCTGGCCGCCGTCAATGCCACCAGCGTCAAGGCCTTCGGCCAGGTCGAGTACTGGTTCTCCATGGTCAAGGTGATTGCCATCGTGGCCTTCATCCTGATCGCTGCCTATGTGGTCTTCGGCACCCGACCCGAGGGCGTGGGCTTCGACAACTACTTTGTCGATGGCGGCTTCTTTCCTAACGGCTGGTGGGGCACCTGGGTGGGCGTGATCGTGGCCATCTTCAGCTATCTGAGCCTGGAGTCCATTGCCATTGCTGCCGGCGAAGCCCAGAACCCCAAGCAGGCCGTGACCCGCGCCTTCCGCACCACGGTGCTGCGCCTGGTGCTGTTCTATCTCTTGTCGCTGGCACTGATGCTGGCCGTCGTACCCTGGAGCCATGCGGGCACGGACAAGAGCCCGTTCGTCAAGGTGATGGAGATTTTGCAGATCCCCGGCGCGGCCGCGGCCCTCAACTTCGTGGTGCTGCTGGCCTCGCTGTCGGCCATGAACAGCCAGCTCTACGTCACCTCGCGCATGATGTTCAGCCTCTCGCGCGGCGGCTATGCCCCCAAGGGTCTGAGCAAGCTCAGCAAAAGCGGAGTGCCGCTGGGCGCGATTGCCGTCTCCTGCCTGGGCATGGCCGTGGCCATGGTGCTCAACGTGCTCAAGCCCGAGCAGTCGCTGGAGCTGATGATGTCGATCGCCATGTTCGGCGCCATGTTTGCCTGGTTCATGGTGTTCGTGACCCATCTGTTCTTCCGCCCGCGCTGGCAGCGCGAGCATCCGGGCCAGAAGCTGGAGTTCCGCATGTGGGGCTTTCCCGTGCTGACCCTGGTAGGCGCCTTGCTGATGGCGGGCGTGATCGTCACCACGCTGTTTACCAAGGAGTTCCACACCACCGTGCTGGTGGGCGTGCCGTTTCTGATCGTGCTCGTCACCGTCTATGCTCTCTGGTATAGGAAAAAGAAGGTCACCCCCTGAGCGGCTTTGCCTAGGCGGCCCCGCCGCTTCCCCCTCTCTCTGCGCGCTGCGCGCTACGGGAGGGGGACGACACCATCGCTGCGGGGCGGCCCTTGCTCGGTGTCTTTGACATAGGCTGCGCTACTTGTCACGCTCCCGCTGAAATACACATATTGCTAGTTGCACCATGACACGCCAGATCTGGGATATTTCTCCTGCCATCCATCCTGCCGCCCCGGTGTTTCCGGGCGACACGCCCTATAGCCAGGAATGGGTAGCCAGCATTGGCCCGGGCTGCCCGGTCAATGTCAGTGCCATTCATCTCTCGCCCCATGTGGGCGCGCATGCCGATGCGCCGCTGCACTACGATCCGCAGGGCGCAGCCATCGGCGCCGTCGATCTGGACGCCTTTCTGGGCCCCTGCCGCGTGATCCACGCCATGGGCTGCGGGCCGCTGATCGAATGGCGTCACATAGCGCACGCCATCGATGCCGGCCTGCCCGCGCGCGTGCTGGTGCGCACCTACGAGAAAGCACCCACCGGCTGGGATGCCGAGTTGGCCGCCTATGCCCCCGAGACCGTGCAAAAGCTGGCCGACCTCGGCGTTAAGCTGATCGGCATAGACACTGCCAGCATAGACCCTGCCAGCAGCAAGAGCCTGGACAGCCATATGGTGATCCGCCAGCGCGGCCTGCGCGTGCTCGAGAACCTGGTGCTCGATGAAGTGAGCGAAGGCGACTATGAGCTGATCGCCTTGCCGCTCAAGCTCACCGAAGCCGATGCCTCGCCAGTGCGCGCCGTGCTGCGCAGCCTGCTCTGAAGCGCTTGGCGCAAAGAAACCGATGTCCTCGTTGCAAGGCGGCCGGGCCGACCCGGTCTCGGACACAATGGGCGAATTCGAGTCCAGCCATATTTGAATCAGAACCGGCTCTGACGTAGACACAATCATCGTCAGTAGCTATCAAAATGAGAGAAGGAAGACAATGACCACTTTGCAAGACTGCCAGGCTCTGGATGCCCAGGAGCCGCTGCGCGCGCTGCGCGAGCGCTTTGCCCTGCCCCAGGGCGTGATCTACCTGGACGGCAATTCCCTGGGCGCCCAGCCCAAGGCCGCCGCCGCGCACGCGGCCGAAGTGGTGGCGCAGGAATGGGGCCAGGACCTCATCACTTCCTGGAACAAGGCGGGCTGGATCACGCTGCCCGAGCGCCTGGGCAACCAGTTCGCCCCCTGGCTGGGCGTGGGCCAGGGCGAGCTGGTGTTCACCGACACCACCTCCATCAATCTCTACAAGGTGCTGAGCGCTGCCGCGCGCATCGCCCGCGAAGATGCGCCCGGCCGCAAAAAGCTGATCAGCGAGCGCAGCAACTTCCCGACCGATCTCTATATCGCCCAGTCCGTCTGCCAGGAATACGGCCTGGAACTGGTGCTGCTCGAACCCGAGGAAATCGCCGGCGCGCTGCAGACCGATGTGGCGATCTCCATGCTCACCCATGTCAACTACCGCACGGGTGCCATGCACGATATGGCAGCCGTCACGGCCGCCGCCCATGCCAAAGGCATTCTCTGCGTCTGGGATCTGTGCCACAGCGCAGGTGCCGTGCCCGTGGACCTCAAGGGCGCTGATGCCGACTTTGCCGTGGGCTGCAGCTACAAATACCTCAACGGCGGCCCCGGCGCGCCGGCCTTTGTCTGGGCGCATCCGCGCCTGATCAACCGTTTCTGGCAACCGCTGTCGGGCTGGTTCGGCCACGCCGAGCCCTTCAAGTTCGTGCCCGACTACCACCCCGCCCAGGGCATACAGCGCTATCTCTGCGGCACCCAGCCCATGATCAGCATGAGCGTGCTGCAATGCGGTATCGACATCTACACCGAAGCCGAGGCTTTCGGCGGCATGGCCGCGCTGCGCAAGAAATCGCTGGCGCTGACCGATCTGTTCATCCAGCTCGTGGAAGAGCGCTGCCAGGGCCACGGCCTGGGTCTGGCGACACCGCGCGAGCATGCGGCACGCGGCTCCCAGGTCTGCCTGACCCGGGAAGAAGGCCTGGGCGTGAACGGCCAGGGCAGCGGCGCCTACGCCATTGTCCAGGCGCTGATTGCACGCGGCGTGATCGGTGATTTCCGCAAGGGCGACGGCGGCACGGGCAGGCACAAGGACATTCTGCGCTTCGGCTTCACGCCGCTGTATGTGGGCTTTGCCGATGTCTGGAATGCCGTCGAGCATCTGCGCCAGGTGCTGGAATCGGGCGAATGGCAACGACCCGAGTTCAATACCGTACACGCCGTGACCTGAAGCAGGCACCGGGGGCGGGCCGGGCGAGCTCCGATCAGGCCCGCGCCCAGCTCCAATTGAGCACGCCCATCAGCGCCACGGCGACCAGGGCCAGCATCAGCACGCTTTGCTGCACCCAGCGCCGCTGGGCAGCGCCTTGCGCCAGCAACTGCACGGCCATCTCCACCTTGCCGGGCGAAGCCATGAGCAGCAGCGAGGCACTGACGTTGTGCACCGCCATGAATGGCAGCAGCGGCACGCCCAGCGCATGGGCGATCTCGGCCTGCGTGGCCGCGAACATGGCATTGGCCCCGGTGTTGGAGCCGGTCACGAAGCCGCCCAGCGCGCCCACAAATGGTGCGGCCAGCAGATACAGCGGCCCGCTGCGGGCCAGCGCCTGCGCCAGTTGCGCGGCCATGCCCGAAACCGCCATCAGCACGCCCAGCACAATGAACAGCGCCGTGACCGGCGCCACCTGCAGCCAGGAACGCCAGACCTTTGCCAACGATGGGCGCGCCGGCCGGCCTCGCGTGAAAAAAACCGCAGCTACCAGCAGCCACAGTCCCGGCGAAGCCAGCCCATGCAAGGCAGCGGGCAGATCCAGGGTGCGCAGCAGCGCTGCCGCCGCCAGCACGCCGCCCAGCAGCAACGCATAGGCCGCCAGCGCTCGCCGTCCCGGTGCACTCAGGGGCGGCTTGTCCGCGTCCGCTCGCGACACGCGCAGGCGCAGCAGATGCCAGCCCACCACCAGCAACGCCCCCAGCGCCCCCGCGGGTGCCGTGCCGGCCAGGGTATTCATCAGAGCCACGGCCGCCGTCAGCAACAGACCCGACAGCAGGCCCTGCAGCAGAGCCGGCCAGCGACGGCCCGGCGCACTCGCCAGAGCCGCCGCCGCCATGCCGGTGATGACAAACGGAATCACGCTGACCAGAGCCGAAGCCTGACCCAGCTCCTTGAACGGCAGACCCGCCATGGTGGCAGCCACCAGCGTCCCCGGCCCCATGGAGCCCCAGGGCACGGCGCAAAGGCCCAGCAGGCCGATGAGCACCACCTTGCGCGGCGGCAAGCCGAAGTGCGCGAGCAGCGGTATGCCTATGGTCACGCCCACGCCAAAGCCGGTGACCGACTCGGCAAACGGCGTGATGCCATGCACCACCAGCAGCACGGCGCCCGTGCCGCTGCCGGCCCTGGCCAGCAGCCAGTCGGCCAGAGCCTTCTGCGCTCCCGACGCGCGCAGCACCTCGGACAGCAGCAGCCCACCTGCCACGATCAGCAACACTTCCAGCAGCACCGGCGCCCAGTGCATGCCGGCGGCCAGCCATGTTGAAGCGGGCTGCGCAAAGGCTGCGGCAATCACCAGCAGCGCCACCGCCACGCCCAGCGCTGCGGCATGCAGCGAGCGCCAGCCCGCCAGCAGGACGGCGATGACGGTGGCCACGGGCAAGGCACTGATAAACATGTACATTGCATTCATCCTCGAAAAATAATTTCCTATACGCAAAATTATTTTCTCATAGGAAAATTTCCAACACAAGAACAGACGCCATGACAAGGAGCCAGACTTGAACTCCACCACCGCATCGCAGGCATCGGAGCAGGATGCTCTTTTCGGCGCCGCCGTCCGCGCGCGCCGCGCCCAGCTGGGCATCACACTGGATCAGCTGGCCCAGGCCAGCGGTGTTTCGCCGGGTGCGCTGTCGCGCGTGGAGCGCGGCCTGCTGGCCACCAGCCTGCGCAATGCCATGGCAATTGCGCAGGGCCTGGGCTGCGAGCTGGGCGAGCTGGTGCAAAGCGCGCCCAGCGCGCAGATCACGCGCGCCGGCGAGAATCTGCGCTTTGTCGACGAGGCCAGCGGCGTGGAGCGCCTGGCCCTGGCCAGCCCCAGCGCGGGTGTGAACCTCGTGCATTACCACTTTCCGCCGCATGCGATCTCCAGCCATTTCGCGGCCCATCGCGCAGGCACGCGCGAGGTCTTTCACGTGCTTGAAGGCAGCATCGAAGTCTTCACCGCCCAGGAGCAGGTGCTGCTGCACTCGGGCGACACGGCCACGCTGGTGGTGGACAGCGAGCACCGGCTGGCCAACGCCTCGGGCCAGCCCGCACGCCTGCTGCTGCTGGTGCTGTCGCCGCCGCTCTGAAGCGCTGTCGCCTGTCGCCTCTCAATAGGCGCTGTCGGCCAGCGAGGCCCAGAGGTGCGCGGCCACCAGCGCGCGCCAGGGCTTGAACTGTTCCAGCCAGTCGCTGGCGGCACGCGCATCGGGTTTGTCGCCACCCGTGAGCAAGCCTATGGCCCGGCGCACCGCCACATCGCCGTGCAAGCTGCCGTCGGGCCAGCCATAGCCGCGCAGCAAGGTGTAGTTCACCGTCCACAGCCCTATGCCCTTGACCTCCAACAATTGCGCCGAGGCAGCGGCCACATCCTCCTCGCTCCAGCGCCCGGCGGCGCTGCGGGCGGCCCAGTCGTCCAGCGGCAGCCGGCCTTCGGCAACGGCCTGGGCCACGGCCAGCAGGGTCTGGGCCTTGGCCTGGGAAAAGCCCGCGCCGCGCAGCGCGTCCAGCCCCAAGGCCGCCACGCGCTGTGCATTGGGATAGGCGTGCAGGGCCGGCATGTCCCCGTCTTGCGCCAGCGGCTCGCCCGCCAGCGCGATCAGCTTGCGCCGTAGCGAAACGGCCACGGCCACCGTGATCTGCTGGCCGGTGATGGCCCAGGTCAGCGCCTCGAAGGGTGTGGGCGAGCCGGGCACATGCAGGCCGGCCTGGCGCGACAGCAGCGCGCCCAGCTCGGGGTGGTCGCCATGCGCCAACTCCAGCTGGTCGGGCGCGTAAATCAGCCCCAGCATGCGTTTCACCATGGCCTGCAGCGCGGCCAGGTCTGCCTCGGCCGGCTCTGCGTGCGGCGCATGCAGGCTGGCCTGCACCTGTCCGGTCTGCCATTGCAGCTGCAGCAAGGCGGGACTGCGCTTCCACATGATGGCCTTGTGCAGGCTGTGCGCACCGGCATCGACCCGCTCAGCCAGTTGCTGCTCGTCGCGATCATGGAAATGCACGAATTCATCGAAGCGGTAACGCGCGGGCAGGACAATGGAGACTTCAAGCAGCATGCGGTTTTCTATCACAGGGGCAACGTCGGAGCGTGCCCGCGCTTCATTCATTAAATTCATAGCTGCTATCGCCCATCAATCAACGATTTCAGATAAATATCCATCCAAAAATGCTGATTAGCATGCGATAGCAGCTCTCTTTAAGAGAGCTTGAGTTGGGCCTGCTGGGCCTCGCGCAACAGCAGCGCACGCTTGCGCTCCACACCCCAGCGATAGCCCGAGATGCTGCCATCGTTGCGCAGCACACGGTGACAGGGCACTGCCACTGCAATCGGATTGGCCGCCACCGCGCTGGCCACGGCCCGCGTTGCGCTGGGCTGGCCCAGTTGCCGGGCCAGTTCGCTGTAGCTGACGGTCTGCCCGGCCGGAATGCTCTGCAGCGCCTGCCAGACGCGCTGCTGAAACGCCGTGCCCTGAATATCCAGCGGCAGGGCCAGCCCCAGTCGGGGCTGCTCCATCAGGGCCACCACCTGGGCCACGGTCTGCTCATACTGGGCGTCGGCCCCGATCAGTTGCGCCGCCGCAAAACGCTGCTGCAGATCGTCCACCAGCGCATGGGGATCATCGCCCAGCAGCACGCAGCACACGCCCTTGTCGGTGCTGGCCACCAGCAGGCTGCCCAGCGAGCATTCGGCCAGGGCAAAGCGGATACGCTGGTCCTGGCCGCGCCTGCGATAGGACTGCGGCGCCATGCCCAGCATGGCCGGTGCATCCTTGTAGAAGCTGCTGCTGGCTTCATAGCCGCTCAGATAGGCCGCATCGGTGACCGACTCGCTGGCCTCCTGCGCCAGCGCGGCACGCACATGCCTGCCACGATGGGCCTTGGCATAGGCCTTGGGCGTGAGCCCCGTGGCGCGCTTGAAGTTTCGGTGCAACTGCCAGGGACTGAGCCCGAGGCGCTGCGCCAGCTCCTCCAGCGCGGGCATGGGCTCTTCGCTCTCCAGCCAGCGGCAGCACTGGATCATGCGCTCATCTGTTTGCGAATTTGCAGTGGCGGCGAAAGGCAGAGGACTGGGCATGGCGTGAATCTCGGCTGAGTGCGTTTTCTGTCATCGGTCTGTGACTGTCCCGACTTTACGCAAAGCCATGGCAGCATGCATCCACGTTCTTGCAGGCTTTGTGTGCCCGGATTCGGTTACGCTGCGCGCACTGACCTATCAAAGATGATTTGACCATGACGAATGAATCCTCCGGTTGCCCCCTGCATGGCGGCGCAGCCATCGTCCGCGACGAGAAAGCACAGCTCGACTTCAGCCGTGACATGAGCTATGGCGACTATCTGCATCTGGACCAGATTCTCACGGCCCAGCATCCGCTGTCGCCCGCCCATGACGAGATGCTGTTCATCGTGCAGCACCAGACCAGCGAGCTGTGGATGAAGCTGATGCTGCACGAGGTGCGCGCGGCTACGGCAGCCATTGCCAATGCATCGGGCGAGACCAAGCCCGATGCCTTCAAGATGCTGGCGCGCGTCTCGCGCATCATGGAGCAGCTGGTCAGCGCCTGGACCGTGCTGTCCACCATGACACCGCCTGAGTACTCGGCCATGCGCCCCTATCTGGCCAACTCCAGCGGCTTCCAGAGCTACCAGTACCGCTGCATCGAGTTTGCGCTGGGCAACAAGAACGCGGCCATGCTCCAGCCCCACGCCCACCGCAGCGATCTGCTGGCCCAGGTGCAGGCCGCCTACGAATCGCCATCGTTGTACGACGTGGCCCTGCAGCTGCTGGCCCGCGAAGGCATCGCCGTGCCTGCCGACCGCCTGCAGCGCGACTGGACCCAGCCCTATGAGGCCAGCGAGGGCGTGAAACAGGCATGGATCACCGTCTACCGCGATCCGCACAAGCACTGGGATCTGTACCAGCTGGGAGAAAAGCTGGCCGATATCGAGGATGCCTTCCGCCTCTGGCGCTTCCGCCACCTGACCACGGTGGAGCGCGTCATCGGCTTCAAGCGCGGCACGGGCGGCACCGGCGGCGTGAGCTACCTCAAGAAGATGCTGGACGTGGTGCTGTTCCCCGAGATCTGGAGCCTGCGCACCGAGCTGTAGGCCGGTCATCAAGGCCATCGCCATTCAGGCTGCCCCTGCTGCTCTTTCGTGACAGCGCGGGCAGCCTGAATTCTTTAGGCTCCGTGCAAAACCTAACATCGCAACAAACTGCCCATGCCCTCCGATCACAGCGCCGCCGAGGCTGCGCCGAACACCGGCCCCAAGCCCGACTCTTCCGCCTGGGCCATGCTGGTCTGCCTGCTCACTGGCTTTGCTCTGAGCCAGGCCTTCAGAACCGTCACCTCCATCATCGCCGACGGTCTGCGCACGGACTTCGGCCTGTCCGCGCAGTCGCTGGGATCGTTTGCCGGGCTGTTTGCGCTGTCCTTCGGCGTGGCCCAGCTGCTCATGGGCATAGGCATGGATATCTATGGGCTGCGCCGCACCGTGCTGCTGGCCTTTCCGCTGTCGATTGCGGGCGCCGCGCTGTCCGCACTGGCACCCAGCTATTCCTGGCTGATGCTGGGTCAGCTGCTGATCGGCGTGGGCTGCTCGCCCGCCTTTCTGGCCAGCACCATGTTCATCGCGCGCCACTTTCCGGCCGATAAATTTGCCTACCTCTCGGGCATAGGCCTTGGCCTGGGCGGGCTGGGCCTGCTGTTTACCGGCACACCCATGGCCTGGCTGGTGCAGCACATGGGCTGGCGCGCCGGCTTTGCGCTGCTGGCGGTGCTGAGTGCGCTGTCCTGGCTGCTGATTTTCTTCAAGGTGCACGAGCCCGAGCTTCCTGGGGACTCCCAGCCCAAGCCCGGCTTCATGCAGGCGCTGCAGGGTTTTGGCAGCCTGCTGCTGCTGCCCCATACCTGGGGCATTGTGCTGCTGGGCATGGTCAGCTATGCCTCGTTTCTCACCGTGCGCGGCCTCTGGCTCAGTCCCATGCTGATGGATCGCTACCAGTTTTCATTGGTCACGACCGGCAATGTGGCCCTGGCCTGCTCCGTCATTTCGCTGTTTGTGCCTTCCATGTTCGGCCGGCTGGACCCCGGTCCGGCCAGGCGTCGCCAGCGCATTGCACGCTTTGCGCTGCTCATGGCAGCCGTTTTTGTAGCACTGGCCCTGCTCCACCAATCCGTAGGCAGCGTGCTGCTGCTGCTGGTCATGAGCGTGCTGTCGGGCTACGGCACGCTGATCTATGCCGATGTGCGCTCCTCCTACCCACCGGCCACGACGGGACGCGCACTGTCCATCTTCACCATGGCCATGTTTCTCGGAGCCGCGCTCATGCAGTGGCTGTCCGGTCTGGTCGCAGGCGTTGCGGAACGCCAGAATGCCGACATCTATCAAGCCGTGATGCTGATGATTGCCGCCATGCTGGGCAGCGGCGTGCTGGCTTACCAGCTCATCAAACCTTCGCCGCTGCTGCACAAGGCCAGCAATTGAAGCTGTCTATCTGCCAAGCAGGCAGCGGCGCAAAAACCATTCCGGTTATGGCAACCGGTTGCTAGAGCGCGCCCTCATAGAGCCAGGGAACATCCATGATGCGCCCGCCCAGGGCGCGCAGCGACAGATCGCGCCCCCAACGCATAGGCCCTGTCGCATGGAAGATCCGGCCATTGCGCAGCGAGCGTTCCTGCACCCTGGCATTGCGCTGCCAGCGATTCAGTGCATAGCGGCGCAGCCGCAGGCTGACATCCAGATCATGCATGGACAGAGCACTCTGCAACTCGGCTGCATCCTCGATGGCCATGCCCGCACCCTGCGCCAGATAGGGACGCATGGGATGGGCCGCATCGCCCAGCAGGGCTACAAGGCCCTGCGCCATCTGGGCCTCTGACGACACCGGCGGCCGGTCGGCCACCGGCCACAAACGCCATTCACCGCCCACATCGGGAACATGTTGAACCAGATCCTGCAGGTAAGCGCATGCGCCCTGAAGATGCTGCAGCAGATCGGGCAGATTGGCCGAGTGATCCCAGCTGTCCAGATCCTCGGGGGCCGGCCCCTGCACAATGACCACCAGATTCTGCAGCTCGCCCCGGCGCACGGGATACTGAATGGCGTGCAATTGCGGCCCCAACCAGGCCGTGACCTCGCTGGTGCGCAAGCGCTTGGGCAGATTGGCCTGATGCACCAGGGCACGGTAAGCCAGGTGCCCGGTCACACGCGGCGGGCCATCACCCAGCATCTGTGCACGCACTGCACTGCGCACGCCATCAGCGCCGATCAGGGCATCGCCCTCGATGAGCTTGCCGGTACTGGTGCGAATGGTGACCACGCCGTCCTGCTGGCTATAGCTGCTGACGAACTGGTCGAGGTTGAGGTGAGCCTCTGGCAGAGCCTGCAAGGCCTCCAGCAGAATCTGGTGCAGGTCGGCGCGATGAATGGTGAGGTAGCTGGCTCCATAGCGCTGCACCATATCTGCGCCCAGGGGCAATCGCCCCAGCTCTTGTCCCGTCACGGCACTGCAGGCTCGCAAGGACAAAGGACAGGCCACGACCTGCTGCAACGATCGCTGCAGCCCCCATGCCTGAAGACAGCGCACCACATTGGGTCCCAGCTGAATACCGGCTCCGACTTCGGAAAACTGCGCTGCGCGCTCGAACAGGCGCACATCCCAGTCAGCCCGCACCGCCGCAATGGCTGCTGCCAGACCGCCAATACCGCCCCCCGCAATCAACACCTGCTTGTTCATGGACTCTTATTGTGCCGCTTAGTCATCAGCATCGAAGAGAACTCTTGTTTGCGCTGCCGCAAACCTTGCAGCCATGAAAAAAGCCCGCCAAGGCGGGCTCTTTCAACGTGCGCAAAAGCAGATCAAATGGCGAACTTTTCGCGATCCTGGTCTGCAATCCACTTTGGTGGCTTGCCGCGGCCGGTCCAGGTCTGACCCGTTGCAGGATCACGATACTTGGGAGCCACCTTGGCGCCAGCATTGGCGGAAGAGCGCGCGCGAGCGGGAGGGAAAACATCTTCAGCAGTCAAGCCGTACTCGGCAATCAGGCCGCGAACCTTGCTCACGGCTTCGGCCAGTTCACGCGAACGGGCTTCGTTGATTTGCTGTTCCAGCTCTTCTCTCTGCTTCAGGAGTTCCTTGTAAGTGCTCATGATTTGCGCTTCTTGGTTGATTAAAGTGGATTCATTATAAATGCCGGAATTTCAAATTCATAATTTTCTGAGTAAGCAAAAACCACAATTCAGAATATTTATAAAATGCAACTACGTGTTAATAAATAGCTATTCAGCCTCCGGAGCTGCCAATATCTTGTCGATACGCTTTCATCCAAATCACTCCAGACCGGGCCAATGGCTGCTGTGGCAGGGAATAACCCGGCCGGCGTTTTATGGTGCTCCCAGCCTTCGCCTGGCAATACTCAAATAGTCAGCCTGGCCTTCAATTCTGAATAGGCACCAGCACCTTGAGCAGTCAGAATCCGTCTTCTCTGCGAGTTGCCCAGACCTCAGCCTCCTCCAAGGAGCAAAGCTCTCTGGCACTGACTTAGAGCCAACCATGCGGTGTCGTGATGCCCTGCTCCGCCCCATATTCCTCGACGACAAACACCCCGCTCCCTGCATTGGCACGCAGTTGATCCTGCAGCCTCATCTCACATCAAGTCTCAGGCAAAAATTTCAAAGCCAGCGCCTGCTCTCCTTGCAAGTCTTGTGATTTCTCAGCAACTACCGACCTATTGGGCACGCCGATGATGCCTTGCATCTCATCCAGCGGGCTGCGGCATGCAGTAACCAGGAATGTCTTCCCAGCTCTCCATCCGGGCAACAGCCAGGCACAGGCCTGCAGAACCCGATGCATCGCCATTTCGGCATCAATACAATACATATCGGCGTAAATAACATTGAATACGTCAAATAAATATCGTCTAAATGAAATACGCTTACGCCGCCTGATGTTCATACACCTCCATCAAACCTAGCTGAAGCCCTGCTCCAAACCAGTTGCGATTTCTTCCTCGGTCATTGCTGCACAGGCGAACTCACTAATCCGCAGCAAAGTCAATATGACATGCGTTGAAAATGACAACAAACGCACAAAGGACTTTGCGATAGATGCAACCCAGGCCATGGAGCGCCTTGCCATGCCGAAACCAGCTCTGAATAGGGCTGCCCGATACGCTTTTAAGCCAGCTCTCCAAAGATAATCGTTATAAATGTAATAGCAGTTACGACGATAGTCGTTGCCGAAATGGTTGCTCTCTTTTCCGATATTCCCGGAGATATCAGCCAAACGGCCAATCCATCGCTGATCGCAACCCCACCCCAATACCGTTGAGCGTCCGATGGAGGTAATTCCAAGCTGCACGAAAGACAGAAACTGCGTGGACTCTCAAGCAACTCCAGCGCAGCTTGGGCGTCCCTGCTCACGAGCTTTGCCAAAGCCGGCAATCCTGCCCTGCAATCGGAAGGCCAATGCCAGTTTCGACATTACAAACACCCCGTTAAGCAGTGTCAGCAATGCAAACAGCAGAAAATCCCTGACTCGTCCACCAGAAAGAAGACCATGGCACTTTACTGTATCGGGGACATCCAGGGCTGCGATGACGCTTTCGAGCGCTTATTGCAAACCGTGGATTTTTCCGCAAGTCGGGACACACTTTACGTGCTCGGCGACCTTGTCAATCGCGGCCCCAAATCCGCCGAGGTATTGCGCCGCTGCATGCAGGGCGGCGATGCCATTCGCCCTCTGCTCGGCAATCACGACCTGCACCTGCTGGCCGCAGCCCGGGGCCTTCGCCGTCAAAGCAAGCGCGACACTCTGGCCCAGGTTCTGAGCGCACCCGATTGCGATGCCCTGCTGCACTGGCTGCGCCAGCAGCCTCTGGCTCGCCTGCACACCAATGCGCTGGGTGAGAACCTTCTCATGGTGCATGCCGGCGTGCTTCCTCAATGGAATGTGCAGGATGCCGTGGCCTTGAGCACCGAAGTTCAGGCCGTGCTTCAGCATGCCGACCATGCGCGTTTTTTGCAGAATATGTACGGCAACCAGCCCGATCGCTGGTCCGCCGACCTGCAAGGCGATGACCGGCTGCGCTGCATCGTCAACGCCTTTACCCGCCTGCGTTTTTGCAGTGCCGACGGCGTTATGGATTTTGAGAGCGCGGAATCCGCCGATCACGCACCCGAAGGACTGATGCCCTGGTTCGATGTGCCGGGCCGGCTCACTGCCGATACACCCATGGCTGTTGGGCACTGGTCCACGCTGGGCCATGTCAACCGGCCCGATCTGATGGCCATGGACACCGGTTGCGTCTGGGGAGGCTGCCTCAGCATGATGAGAATCGGGGAGCGCATGAACGAACGAGAGCTGATACAGCTGCAGTGCCCACAGGCTCAGGTGCCTGGCAGCAAGGGCTGATGCTTCAAAAAAGAAACGCCTGCATCCGCAGGCGTTTCTTGTGGCGCGATGACCCCGTGTTCAGGAAGCCACGACGGGAGCCTTGAACAAAGCGGCAATCTTGCGCTTGGGCTTGATGCTTGTGCTCTTGACCGGGGCTGCATGCTTGCTGTCCCAGGATGCGGTCTCGCTGACGCTGCTGGCCTCATAGGGCTTGTCAAAGAACGGATCCAGATTGACAGGACGCTGGGCCATGCGCGATGGACGATGCGCATGACCGCCACGCGATGCTGCATCGAATTCGCGCTCGCGACGCGGACGATATTCCTCGTCGCTGCGGCTGCGGCGTGCGGGACGAAAATCCAGCATGGGCGCGGGCTCGACTTCGATCTTCTTCTTGGTGAGCTTTTCGATGTCGGCCACATTGCGGCTGTCATGATCGGTCACCAGAGTCACTGCCAGGCCCGATGCGCCGGCTCGGCCGGTACGGCCGATGCGGTGCACATAGTCTTCCGCATTGAAAGGCACGTCGTAGTTGAAGACTGCGGGCACGTCCTTGATGTCCAGACCTCGCGCGGCCACATCGGTACAGACCAGCAGATCCACCTCGCCGGCTTTGAAGGCTTCCAGCGCCTTCAGGCGCTCGTCCTGGCTCTTGTCTCCATGCAGTGCGGCGGCACGCAGACCGTCACGCTCCAGGGCACGCGTCAGACGCGCACAACCCAGCTTGCTGTTGGAGAAGATGAAGGCCTGGCGAATGTCGCGCTCCTTGAGCACGGAACGAATCGCGTAACGCTTGTCGTCATCCGTGACCTTGTAGAAGCGCTGCTCCACGGTGGATGCAGTCTCGTTGGGACGAGCCACCTCGATGGTCACAGGATCCTGCAGATAGCTGCCGGCCAGACGCTTGATCTCGGGCGAGAACGTGGCCGAGAACAGCAGCGTGGTGCGGCTCTTGGGCAGATAGGAGAGGATACGCTGCAAATCGGGCAGAAAGCCGATATCCAGCATGCGGTCGGCCTCGTCCAGCACCACATACTCCACCTGATTGAGCACCACATTCTTGGCCTCGATGTGGTCCAGCAGACGACCGGGCGTGGCCACCAGCACCTCGACGCCTTTTTTCAGCTCGATGGTCTGGGGCTTCATATCCATGCCACCAAACACCACGGTGCTGCGCAGCTTGGTGTGCTTGGCGTACAGGGCAATCTGTTGTGCCACCTGGTCGGCCAGCTCACGCGTGGGCAGCAGCACCAGGGCACGCACCGGATGGCGGGCAGGCGATGCCGAGGCGTTTTCATGGCGCATCAGGCGCTGCAGCAGGGGCAGGGAGAAAGCCGCCGTCTTGCCTGTGCCGGTCTGGGCTGCGCCCATGACGTCCTTGCCGGTCAATACCACCGGAATGGCCTGCGCCTGAATCGGAGTCATGGACTCATAGCCCATGTCGGCCACTGCGCGTGCCAGGGGCTCAGCCAAGTGAAGATTGGAGAAAGAGCTTGTCATTGAGGGCGTTATTGTCGCACCGAGTGGGTTTTTCGCGTTGGCTTTGTGATTTTCTGCAGGCGCAAAGCCTTCGCTCCCTCTGTTTGAGGGCAAAAAAAGCCTTGCCAATATCCCGTGCAATCTATCGGGATAACCCGAGTTTTGAATTCTGCCGCCCCAAAAACAAAGGCGTGTGACAGTGCACACGCCTGGTTCAGAGCAGCTTGTGGCTCAAAGCGACTGAGCTGCGAAGGTGTCGCAGGCCTTGACGCTGCCGCTCTTGTAGCCCTGGGTGAACCAGCGCACACGCTGGGCGCTGGAGCCATGGGTAAAGCTGTCGGGACGCACCGTGCCCGTGGCTTCGCGCTGCAGCTTGTCGTCGCCGATCTGCTGTGCGGCATTCATCGCCGACTCGATATCACCCTGCTCCAGCCAGCTCTTGGCCTGCTGCGACTTGTTGGCCCAGATGCCGGCCAGGCAGTCGGCCTGCAGCTCCAGGCGCACGGACATGGCATTTTGCTCGCGTTCGCTGACACGGCCACGCATGCTGTCCACCTTGCCCGAGATGCCGAGCAGGTTCTGCACATGATGGCCCACTTCATGGGCAACCACATAAGCGCGCGCGAACTCACCGGGAGCACCAAGCTGACGGCTCATGGTGTTGAAGAAGTCCATGTCCAGATAGACCTTGTAGTCACCCGGGCAGTAAAACGGCCCCATGGCCGACTGTCCCGTGCCGCAAGCCGTGCGCGTCACGCCGGTGAACAGCACCAGCTTGGGGTTCTGATACTGAGCACCACCTTCACGGAAGATCTGGGTCCAGACATCCTCGGTTGAAGCCAGCACCGTGGAGACAAACTTGGCCCCCTGGTCATCGCCAGCCGGGCGATGCGCCGGAGCCTGCTGCACCTGGGGCGAGCCCCCCCCGGAGAGAACGCCAATCGTGGTCAGTGGGTTGATGCCGAACACGCCCCAGCCAATCAGCGCCAGCACCACGGTGCCGATGCCGATGCTGCGACCACCAATGGGAAAACCACCGCCACCACCACCACCGTCTCCACGGCGGTCCTCGACGTTGTCCGACTCGCGGTTACCTTCCCATCTCATGGTGCTTACTCCTTAGCTGTGTTGCACGCGGCCTGCGCCGGGTGGCGATATTAAGGGCTGCGGCTCCGAATGCAGGTATCAAGCTGTGCTTTTGCCACCTCAGTCAAGCTGCAGCGCAGCATTGTTGACGTTTGGCCTGGTGTTCAGCGGCCGGCAGGCGTGGAGATCAAGGGCACGCCCGGCGCGCCAGGCATCGACTGAGGCTGGTTACGGGCTACCTGTTCCTCCACCACATCGACCATGCTCAGAAACAGAAAGGCCACTGCCAGCAGGCCCACCACCGCCAGGGCCGCCGATACCCAGAGCTTGGCCGAAGAGGATTTGCGCGGTGCTGCCGCCTGCTGCTGGGTCGGCTCGTAGCTTGCAGCCGAGCCGCCATCCCGCCAGACAGGCTCGACATGACCACGGCTGGAAGGCGCTTGTGTCCAGGTAGGGTCCTTGCGTTGCCCGGAGCGGGGAGAAAAGCCAAACATGTGTACGACAGAATCGATGGATAAGACAGTGGCTATTGTGCGCGCTGGCAGCCTTCGCCAGAAGCGTTCGTGCAGCGAGATTCTGTCGGTCAACACCGGGCCGGGCTTGCAATTCTGTAAGCTCAGAAGCTTGTCCGCTGCCCCCATACGACTGCCCATGAATGCCCAGCCCCAGCCCTCGACAGCGTCTCTGGACGCCCGCGCCACTGCCGCACTGCTGCCATGGTCCGCCCTGGCCGATGAGATCGAAGCACTTTTGCGCCAGCTGCAAAACAGTTGCAGTGTCTCGGTTCCGCCACGCATCGTCATGCCGACGGCTGCGGGCAATTGCCTGTTCTGCATGCCGGCCACCGATGGCCAGGTGGTCATGACCAAGCTCATCAGTTTCACGCCAGGCAATGCCCGGATGGGCAGACCTACCATTCAGGGCGATATCGTGGTTTTTGATGCAGCGACCGGAGTGCGTCAACTGATTCTGGACGGCCCCACCGTCACGGCCAGACGCACCGCAGCCGTATCGCTGCTGGCAGCGCGCCGCCTGGCCCCCAGGCCTCAAGGCGCCCTGCTCATCGTCGGCGCCGGCGTGCAGGGCAGCGCCCATATGCAGGCTTTTGCTCAGGGCCTTGGCACGCAGGAGGTCTGGATTCACTCGCGCAGTGCCAGCAGCGCGCAGCGGCTTGCAGACCAGGCCCGCGACCTGGGTCTGCATGCGCGCATCACCGACGACCTGGAGGAAGCCGCCCGGCACTGCCCGCTGATTGTGACCTGCACGCCCGCGCAGGCCGTGGTGCTGCATGAGGCGGCAAGACCCGATGCCTTTGTCTGCGCTGTCGGCGCCTTCACGCCGCAAATGGTGGAGCTGGATCCCGAGTTGTGCCGGCGCTTTCTGCACCAGGGCCAGATCGTCGTCGACACCGCCGATGCTGCGCACGAGGCCGGCGACCTGCTGCAGGCCGGCATCGAGGTCGACACCCTGCCCACGCTGGCCGCCGTGGTGCATCAGGACTGGTCGCGCTCCACGAAGCCTGTACTCTTCAAATCCTGCGGCTGGGGCGGCTGGGATCTGGCCGCCACCCGCCTGGCCCTGCGCCAGCACCTGCTCAGGCAACCCGCCTGAACATCCTCCACTTGCTCATTTTTCAGAAGCATCAAGTCATTGCTGAATAAGCGATCCATCCATGCTCTGGATTGTCTTCCCAAGCACTGACTGCGCTGAAAAGCAACGCCATCCAGCCTAATTTGTCTCCCCGGTGACAAATTCAAAAAAAGCGGTTTTAATAATACTCAGATTGAGTATAAATATTTAACAGCGCAACTCAGGATGGAGACGATGACGATCAGAACCGTGGAATTCGACCAGCCCGCACCGGGCAGCAGCAGCCAGTGCAGCACAGGCCAGGCCTGGGCCAGGGTGCTGCCCCAGCAAGACCGCCAGCAGCAGCGCGAGACGGCGCAGCGCATCAAGGCTCTTCTCAAGGAACGCAATGCCGTCATGGTCGCCCACTACTATGTGGACGGTGCATTGCAGGACCTCGCACGCGATACCGGCGGCTGCGTGGGCGACTCCCTGGAGATGGCGCGCTTTGGTGCCAACCATCCCGCCAAGACCCTGATCGTGGCCGGCGTGCGCTTCATGGGCGAGACCGCAAAAATCCTCAGCCCCGAGAAGACCGTGCTCATGCCCGACGGCGATGCCACCTGCTCTCTGGACCTGGGCTGCCCGGCCGACGAGTTCAGCCGCTTCTGCGACGCCCACCCCGACCGCACCGTGGTCGTCTATGCCAACACCAGCGCTGCCGTCAAAGCCCGGGCCGACTGGGTGGTCACCTCGTCGGTAGGACAGGACATCGTAGCCGCCCTGCACGCGCGCGGCGAGAAAATCCTCTGGGCACCCGACCGCCACCTGGGCAGCCACATCCAGCAACAGACCGGTGCCGACATGCTGTTGTGGCAGGGCAGTTGCGTGGTCCATGACGAATTCAAGGCCGACGAGCTGCAGGCCCTGGCCAATGCCCACCCCGAGGCCGCGATTCTGGTTCACCCCGAATCGCCGGCCGCCGTCACTGCGCTGGCCGATGTGGTGGGCTCCACCACCCAGCTGATCGCCGCCGTGGGCAGACTGCCCACCGACACCTTTATCGTCGCCACCGACCAGGGCATTCTTCACGACATGCGCCAGCGCTATCCGGGCAAGCGCTTTCTGCCTGCCCCGACGGCGGGCACGGGCGGCAGCTGCAAAAGCTGCGCCTTCTGCCCCTGGATGGCCATGAACAGCCTGCCGGGCGTGGAGCGGACCCTGCTGCAAGGCAGCGGTGCCATAGAGCTTGACGCGATGCTGGGTCTGGCCGCCCGCAAGCCCATACAGCGCATGCTGGATTTTGCCGCTGCCCAGCGCCAGCCGGTACGCGCCAGTGGCGAGCTGGAACGCGACGCGGCCCTGTTCCAGAACTTCGGTCCGGCCTGAGAGAGAACAAGCACCATGCCCCAATCTCAGACTTGCAGCGATGTACTCATCATCGGCTGCGGACTTGCCGGCCTGACGCTGGCACTCAGCCTGCCCAACACACTGCGCATCACCGTGCTCAGCAAAAGCAGTGCCGACGAATGCGCCAGCGCCTGGGCCCAAGGCGGCGTTGCCGCTGTGCTGGACCCCGTCGACAGCCTGGAAGCCCATGTTCAGGACACGCTGATCGCCGGCGCCGGCCTCTGCGACGAAGGCGCCGTGCGCCGCATCCTGGAGCAAGGCCCCCAGGCTATCGCCTGGCTGCAGGCCCTGGGTGTGCCCTTCAGCACCGATGCAGACGGCCGCCTGCACCTGACGCGCGAAGGCGGTCACAGCGCCCGGCGCATTGTGCATGCGGCCGACCGCACCGGGCAGGCCGTGCACCAGACCTTGCTGCAGGCCTGCCGGCATCTGAAGCACATCACCTTGCTGCAGCATTGCACCGCCATGGAACTGCTGCTGGACGTGCAGCAGCGCTGCGTGGGTGCCAACGTGCGCAATGCCGATGGCCAGCAGCAGCCTATGCTGGCCAGCCATACCGTGCTGGCCACGGGCGGCATGGGCCAGATCTACCCCAGCACCACCAACCCGGTCACGGCGACCGGCGACGGCATTGCCATGGCCTGGCGCGCGGGCTGTGTCGTGCGCGACCTGGAATTCATGCAGTTCCACCCCACGGCCTTGCAGGTGGGCGGCCGGTCCGTGGGCCTGGTCTCGGAAGCGCTACGCGGCGAAGGAGCCTTGCTGTGCTTGCCGGACCGGCACGGCCAGCCCGGCGAGCGCTTCATGCTGCGCCACGACCCGCGCGCCGAGCTGGCACCGCGCGACATCGTGGCCCGCGCCATCGACCGCGAGATGCGTGCCCACCAGCTGCCCCATGTGCTGCTGGACATCACACACCGCAGCCGCGACTGGCTGGAGCAGCATTTCCCCGGCGTCATGGCACTGTGCGCTGCGTACGGCATAGACATTGCCACCCAGCCCATCCCTGTTGCGCCCTGTGCCCACTATGCCTGCGGCGGTGTACAGGCCCATGTGGACGGCCGCACTGCCGTGGCCGGGCTATGGGCGATTGGCGAGGTGGCCCGCACTGGCCTGCATGGCGCCAACCGTCTGGCCAGCAACTCCTTGCTGGAGTGCGTGGTCATGGGCAGGTCTGCCGCGCTGCGCATGGCCGAGCAGCCCTTGCACAAGCCCGCTGCCATTCCTGGCAGGCAGCGCAAGCCCGGCAAGAGCCTGAGCGCTGAAAGCCAGCAGGAGATGCGCCAATTGCTGCAGCAACTCATGCTGCACAACGTGGGCATTGTGCGCAGCAACCACAGCCTGATTGCAGCGGCCAAGCAACTGGTGCTGTGGCGCGCTCAATGGCGCGGTGTCGACCCTGCGCTGCGCAACCAGTTGGCCCTGTGCAGCCTGATGGTAGACGCGGCGCTGCAGCGCCATGCCAGCGTGGGCGCGCACTGCAATCTGGACTGGCCGGCGCTCGAAGCAGCAGCCGCCTGATCCCGCCCAGCAGCCATCCAGGAAAGCAAAAAAGCCCGCTGTATCCGCAGCGGGCTTTTTTGGCGGAGCAACAGGCCTCAGGCCTTGGGCAGGGTCACGCCATGCTGGCCCTGGTACTTGCCGTTTCGGTCCTTGTAGCTGACTTCGCATTGCTCGTCGCCCTGGAAGAACAGCACCTGGGCGCAGCCTTCGCCCGCATAGATCTTGGCCGGCAGCGGCGTGGTGTTGGAGAACTCCAGCGTCACATAGCCTTCCCACTCGGGCTCGAAGGGCGTCACGTTGACGATGATGCCGCAGCGCGCATAAGTGCTCTTGCCCAGGCAGACGGTCAGCACGTCGCGCGGGATGCGGAAGTACTCCACCGTGCGGGCCAGTGCAAAGCTGTTGGGCGGGATGATGCAATAGTCACCCTCGAAGTCGACAAAGCTCTTCTCGTCAAAATTCTTGGGGTCCACCACCGTGCTGTGGATATTCGTGAAGACCTTGAATTCGCGGGCGCAGCGGATGTCGTAGCCATAGCTCGAGGTGCCGTAGCTGATGATCTTCTTGCCGTCGACCTGGCGCACCTGGCCAGGCTCGAAAGGCTCGATCATGCCGTGCTGCTCCGCCATCTGACGGATCCATTTGTCGCTCTTGATGCTCATTAGAAATCCTGTATCGCTTGATTTTTCATAGCGTTGTGCGCTCACAAATCAAGCGCAAGACCGCTATTTTGCTTGAGAAACAATGGTTTGCTCAATCAGGCGGTCATCTCCGAGGATGATCATGGCAAACAGCAGCTCGTCCAGATTGCGCGCCTGGGCCGTCTTGCGCGCCAGCAGCGGCGTGCAGCCGGGGTTGATGACGACCAGGTCGGCCTCGCAGCCGGGCTGCAGATTGCCGATCACGCCCTGCAGGCCCAGCGCACGCGCAGCGCCTGCCGTGTGCTGCCACCACAGGTTTTGCGGCGACAGGCTCTGGCCCTGCTTGGCATGGCTCTCGCGCCCCACCACATAGGCGGCCTGCATGGTGCGAAACGGCGAGAAGCTCATGCCGCCGCCCACATCGCTGGCCAGGCCATAGAGCATGCCGGCCTGGTCGGCCTTGAGGTAGTCGAAATAGCCGCTGGCCAGAAACTGGTTGCTGGTCGGGCTGATGGCCGCTGCCGAGCGCGTGTCGTGCATGAGCTGGCGGTCGGTTTCATCGAGCCAGATGCTGTGCGCATAGACGGCGCGCTCGCGCATCAGGCCGAAGTCGTCGTAGACGGCCAGATAGCTGCGCGCGGCGGGGAACAGCTCCTTGACCCAGGCAATTTCGTCAAGGTTCTCGGCCACATGGGACTGGATCCAGACATCGCCGTACCTGGCTGCCAGCTCGCCCGCACCGCGCAGCTGCTCGGGCGTGCTGGTGGGCGCGAAGCGCGGCGTGATCGCATAGCCCAGGCGGTCCACGCCATGCCAGCGCTGGATCAGGGTTTCGGTGTCGATCAGGCCTTGCTCGGTGTCGTCGCGCACGCCGTCGGGGCTGTTGCGGTCCTGCAATACCTTGCCGGCAATCATGCGCATGCTGCGCTTTTGCGCAGCCGTCATGATGGCGTCCACCGATGCCGGATGCGAAGTCGCAAAGGCCAGCGCCGTGGTCACGCCGTTGCGCAGCAGCTCGTTCATGAAGAAATCGGCCACGCCATCGGCATATTCGCGATCATGGAAACGCGACTCGTGCGGGAAGGTGTAGTTCTCCAGCCAGGGCAGCAGGCCCGGGGCCGGCGCGCCGATCACATCGGTCTGCGGGTAGTGGATATGCAGGTCGACAAAGCCCGGTGCCAGCAGCTTGCCGGGCAGGTGAATGACTTGCACGCCTTCGCGCTCAAGGTACTGGTCGGCCAGCGCCTGCCAACTGCCCGCAGCCACCACGCGCTGCACACCCGCGGCATCGGGAGCAATCGCCAGCAAGGCGTCGGAGTCATAAACCGCTTGGCCGTCATCGGCGAAGCGCAGCAGGGCACTACGATAGATTTTCATGGACCAGAGCTTACGCGCCCGATCTTGCCTGCGGAACACGGCAGCGCTTATAGAGGCTATACGGCTGCGCGCAGGCCAGGGCTTGCGCTATCAATAACAAAGCTTATTGCGCTTTTCATGCATTGATTTCAATGCAATTCATATCCATAAACCAATATCAGCAAGCGATAGCAGCTATCACTTTAGGTAGTTAAACACCCGAAACCCTGCGCTGCAACACCGCCCTGCCCGCAGCCGCGTAACTAGGCGGCGCAGCTTCTGGCCACGGCCAGAAAGGCGCGCACCGCGGGTGAGTTCTCGCGCTCGCGGTAGGCCAGTGCCATGTGCACGTTTTCCTTGAAGTCGCGCAGCGGCCTGAAGGCCACGCCCGGCTGATTGAGCAGGCGGTTCGACTCGGGCAGCACCACAATGCCATACCCGGCAGCAGCCAGGCTGGTCGCCGTGACGAAGTCGTTGACGCGATAGGCCTCGCGAGCCGAAAACCCGGCCGTCTCGGCCAGCCGCGCCAGCACCTCGGCAAAGCCTTCGCTTTCGTTGATGAACTGCGGCGCAATAAAGGTCTGGCCGCGCAGATCGGCCACGCTGATGGATTCATGGCGTGCCAGCGGGTGGTTCTCGGCCAGTGCCACCATGAAGGGCTCGCTGTGCACGATGACCGCCTTGACGCCCTCTGGGTAGCGTCGGCGCGGCCGCAGCAGACCGGCATCGATCTCGCCCTGCTGCAGCGCCTGCAGCTGGCGCGGCGTCTCCATGGCCAGCACCTGCATGTGCACCTGCTCATGGCCGGGGCGGAACTGCGTGAGCATGCGCGCCAGCACACCCGAGGTCACGGACGAGGAGATATAGCCCAGCTTGACATGACCGCTCATGCCCTGGGCCGCCAGCTGCCCGATCTGCTGGGCCCGCTCCATATGGCGCAGCACGGCCACGGCTTCGTCATAAAGCAGCTCGCCCGCATCGGTCAGCGTGATGGGCTTGCGCTTGTTGCGCTGCAGCAGGCGCACGCCCAGCTGCTGCTCCAGTTGCTGCACCTGCACGCTGACGGCGGACTGGGCCACGCCCAGCTTGTCGGCGGCACGCGAGAAATGCAGCTCCTGGGCCACGGTGACGAAGTGCTCGAGTTGGCGGTAGCTGAGCATGGATTTAATCTGAAATTCTTATCAAAAAATGCATTTAACCCCATAGATCGTATCAAACAAGAAGTGTTCAATCACACCATTCCTGATTGAAGTACCCGCCCACCATGAACGCTACTACCCCCCAGCAACTGATTCAGCCTGCCGCCTACGAGATCGCCGCTCACCCCGAGCATCCCCGCCTGCTGAAGCTGACCCTGAACACCGAAGCCCTGAACGCCTTCCTGGCCGATGTGCGCGATATCGACGTGCAGAACCTCGAGTACGTGCCTTTCATGCGCTTTCATCTGGCACGCCGCCTGAAGGCCCACATGGGTGCCGACTTTGGCGAGACCCTGGTGAACATCATCAAGGACCGCAAGCATGGCGGCTTTGTGCTGGGTCTGGAAGGCGTTAGCCAGGATAGCGACGACTACGTGAAGTTCGGCACCGCCATCGGCCATATCCTGGGCCCGGCCAACCACGACTCCATGTCCAACAAGTACTACGCACGTTTCCTGGTCAAGCACACCGACGCCAGCGACTCCTATCTGCGCCAGGCTTACCGTCTGTTCACCATGCACACCGACGGCACCTTCGTGACCGAAGCCACCGACTGGCTGCTGATGATGAAGTTCGACGAGCAGAACGCCGTGGGCGGCGAGTCGCGCTTTCTGCACCTGGACGACTGGAGCGAGCTGGACTGCTTCGTGCAGGACCCGCTGGGCGCCAAGCCCCTGCTGTACAAGGCCCCGGGCTCCAAGAACGTGAACGAGCGCGTGGAACGCCCCGTGTTCTTCCACGGAGAGTTCGGCCTGTCGATCTCCTTCATCGACCAGTTCGTGCAGCCCGCCAACGACGCCGAAGCCGAATATCTGCAGAACCTGTCCGAATCGATGGAAAATTCGCCCGGCACCCGCACCGTCAGCCTGCCCGCTGGCGACCTGGTGGTTCTGAACAACTACTTCTATGTGCATGGCCGCGCACCGTTCGAGCGTAACGAGCAACTGCACCGCGAGCTGATGCGTCAGCGCGGTACATTCGCTCAGTAAACCTTGAACACCTGATGTTTCTGTCACGCCCCCGTGCACCGCAAGTGTGCGGGGGCGCAGCCAGTTAAACCCCTGAATTTCGCTCCCGAGGCGCCCTACCATGGCATCGTCACAAGCCCCTGCTGCAAACGCAGCCTCCGCCCCCAAAGCGCAAGCCGCCTACGGCCAACGCGCAGGGCTTCCCCGTCATCTGCAGAACATTCTGTCGCTGCATGACTTCGAGGCCGCCGCACGCAAGCACCTGCCCCGCCCCTTGTTTGGCTATGTCTCCGGCGCGGCTGAAGACTGCGTCTCGCTGCAGGCCAACCGTGACAGCTTCCAGCAATACGGCTTCAGCTCCAGGGTCATGGTGGATGTGTCGCAGCGCAACCAGAAGGTCGAGCTGTTCGGCCAGACCTGGGACTCGCCATTCGGCGTAGCCCCCGTGGGCATCAGCGCCATCAATGCCTACCGTGGCGATCTGGTGCTGGCACAGACGGCGGCTGCCAACCGCATTCCCGCCATCATGAGCGGCACCTCGCTGATCCCCATGGAAGATGTAGCCAAGGCCGCACCGTCTACCTGGTTCCAGGCCTATCTGCCCGGCGACACCACGCGCATCGACGGCCTGATCGACCGCATCGAAGCCGCAGGCTTCGGCACACTGGTCATCACCGTGGACATCCCCGTCTGGGCCAACCGCGAAAACAATGTGCGCACCGGTTTCTCGATGCCGCTGCGCCCTTCGCTTCGCCTGGCCTATGACGGCATCACCCGCCCGCGCTGGATGGTGGGCACCATGCTGCGCACGCTGATCAACCACGGCATGCCGCACTTCGAGAATTCGTTTGCCACGCGCGGCGCGCCTTTGCTGTCGGGTACCGCCATCCGCGACACCTCGGGCCGTGACCACCTGAACTGGAAGAACATCGAACGCATTCGCCAGCGCTGGAAAGGCAACCTCGTCATCAAGGGCATCCTCAACGAAGACGATGCCGTGATGGCCACCGATATCGGTGCGCAGGGCATCGTGGTCTCCAACCATGGCGGCCGTCAGCTCGACGGCGTGGTCGCGCCGCTGCAGATGCTGCCCTATGTGGTGGACCGCGTGGGCCACCGCACGGCCGTGATGATGGACAGCGGCATTCGCCGCGGCAGCGATGTGCTCAAGGCCGTGGCCCTGGGCGCTCGCATGGTGTTTCTGGGCCGCCCCTTCATGTACGCCGCCGCAGTCGGCGGTGCACAGGGCGTCCATCACGCCATCACCTTGCTGCGTGACGAGGTGGACCGCAATATGGCCATGCTGGGCGCGACATCCATGGCCGAGATCACCCCGGACTGCCTGCGCGCGACGCGGGCCTGAAACCGCTCAGCCTCTAAGATAGAACGCTTGAACCATAAAAAAGGAGAGCGTCATGCCCATGTTTGTAGACCACTCGCCCCCTGGCGAGTGCATTTTCTGCAAGCTCGTCAAAGGGGAGATTCCATCGGCCAAGGTCTATGAGGACGATCTGACCATCGCCTTCATGGACATCGGCCAGGCCACGCGCGGCCATGTGCTGGTGGCCAGCAAGCGCCATGCCGTCAATCTGCTGGAGCTGACGCCCGAGGAATCCGGTGCCGTGATGCAGACGGCCCAGCGCGTGGCGGCTGCGGTGAACAAGGCTTTCGATCCAGACGGCATCAATATCTTCCAGGCCAATGGCGCGCCTGCGGGGCAGACGGTGTTTCACTTTCATCTGCATGTGCTGCCGCGTTTCGAGGGCGATGGCCTGTCCGTGGTCTGGAAGCGCGAGGAGCCGGGCTTTGCGGCTCTGGGAGAGTTGGCTGAGCGCATCAAGGCCCAGCTTTCCTGAAGCAAGCCACTGATAAAAAAAAGAGCTACCAGCACTTGATATTCATAGATTTCAGATAGAAAACCATCTGAAATCCACATATAGCAAGCGCTGGAAGCTCCTATTTTTAAGCCGCAAATTGCGCAAAGATTGCATCCAGCTTTGCAATCCACTCGGCCTTCTGCGCCTCAGCGGCAAAACTCGCTTCCAGGCTGTTGCGCGCCAGCTGGTAGGCCTCGGGCGCGCCCATGCCCGTGGCAGCAAATAGCTGGGTGTAGTTTTCGTTGACATAGCCGCCGAAATAGGCAGGGTCGTCCGAGTTGATCATGACCTTGAGCCCGGCCGCCAGCAGGCGCGGCAGATTGTGATCGGCCAGGTCCTTGATCACGCAGAGCTTGAGATTGGACAAAGGGCAGACCGTCAGCGGTATCTGCTCCTGGACCAGCCTCTGCATCAGCAGCGCATCCTGCTCTGACTGCACGCCATGGTCGATGCGCTCCACATTCAGCACATCCAGAGCACCCCAGATATAGGCAGGCGGCCCCTCCTCCCCGGCATGGGCCACCAGGTGCAGGCCCAGTTGCTTGCAGCGCGCAAACACGCGCTCGAACTTCTCGGGCGGATTGCCCAGCTCGCTGCTGTCCAGCCCCACGCCGATGAAGCGGTCACGCAGCGGCAGCGCGGCCTCCAGCGTCTGCAGGGCGCTTTCTTCGCTCAGATGGCGCAGAAAGCTCAGGATCAGCGAGGAGGAAATGCCCTGCTCGATCTGCGCATCGCGGCAGGCGCGGTAAAGACCGTTGATGACGGTCTCCATGGCCACGCCACGCTCGGTGTGGGTCTGCGGGTCAAAGAAGATTTCCGTGTGCACCACATTGTCGGCCACGGCGCGGTCCAGATAGGCGCGCGCCATGTCGTAGAAGTCCTGCTCGTGCAGCAGCACGCTGGCACCCGCGTAATAGATGTCCAGAAAGCTCTGCAGATCAGTAAAGGCATAGGCCGCGCGCAGAGCTTCCACGCTGTCATAGGCCAGAGCCACCTTGTTGCGCTGCGCCAGCGCAAAAATCAGTTCGGGCTCCAGCGAACCCTCGATATGCATATGCAGCTCGGCCTTGGGCATGGCTCGCAGCAGCTCCGGCAGACGGGAAACATCTACGGCAGGCACGGTGTTCATCTTTATTCTCCTTGGCGCTACGCGCCATTCAATGTCTAGCCTATCAAACCGGCGCAGCTCAAGCCATATGGCCAGCCCCGACGAGTCTGTGACTTCGGCCTGGCGGCCACAAGCCCTTGGCGCGGCCTCCCGGCGAGCCGCATGGACGCCAAGCCGGGGCAGGCGGCAAAGCCTCTCAGGCCTGTCTCAGCAGGTTCCGAAGGCGATCTCCTGGGCCTTCAGGAAACGGCGATAAGCCGACGACATGCGGTCGGCCGCCGAGTGCATTTCCGCGCGTGGATCCAGCGGCAGGGCCTTGGGCAGCTGCGACTCCAGCACAGGCTGGTCCTGCACAAAGATGGTGTGCTGGAAGGTCTGCAATTGCTCATCGGTCGATTCGAAGTCCGCGACCGCCAGACGGAACCAGACGCGGCTGGTTTCGGGAGTGACAGGGCAGATGAACAGGCCGATCTGCTCACGCCAGCCCTGTTTGGAAGTGCCCTCTTCGGGAATCTTGGTCAGCACGGCAGTGTAGGCAGCAGTCACCTCATAGGTGTACTCCACCTCGGCCGCCTGGGTGGAGTGCAGATTGGACTGGGGCTGTACAGCCTTGCAGCCTGTCGCCAGCACGCCGGTGGAGGTGCTCTCCACCTTGTAGGTGGCAATGGCCGTGGCGTCACGGCTGCCCAGCCAGCCTTCGTGCACAAAGCCGAAGTGGGACATGTCGAGGAAGTTCTCGATGATGCGCGGTGCACTGGCCGCCACATCGTAAGGCCCGCAGTTCACCTTGCGCAGATGTTCATCCGTCTCGGCAGCGAACACGGGCAGCTGGCTATCGGAAGACTCCAGGCGCACCCAGATCAGTCCGTAGGCCTCTTGCACCTCGAAGGCCCGTACGCGCTGCGATGCGGGGGGAGTGAAATCGGGCACGGCGGGCACTTTCACGCATTGGCCACCGGAGGAGAACTGCCAGCCGTGATAGGGGCACTCCAGATGTCCGTTCTCCACGCGCCCCATGGACAGGCGTGCACCGCGATGCGGGCAGCGATCCACAAAGGACTGCACCAATCCCTCGGTATTGCGCCACAGCACCAGCGGCTGTTCCAGCAGCAGCACGGAAAACGGCGCGCTCACCACCTCGGAGGATTGGGCAACAGGATGCCAGAGGGTACGTTCAGTCATGGGGATACTCGTCATTATCGAAATACAAAGGGCCGCTCTGCGGCGGCCCTGTCGCTGCAAGTCGTGTCTGGACGACTGCTAACAGCCAACACTACCCGGCAAACCCGGGGTCTGCCGTGAAGACATGCGCTACCGGCCGCAATCGGTGCGACGAGGCGGCGCGATGCCTGATCAGCAGTGCTTACTTGGCGTCGCCGCCGGGCACTTTTCCTTCCACGCCCTTGACGTAGAAATTGATGCCTTTGAGGAAACCGTCATCGGCAACCTTGTCGGCAGCGATCAGTTCCTTGCCGTCCTGGCCGGTGATAGGGCCCTTCCAGATGGTGAATGTACCTTCCTTCAGTCCCTTTTTCACGTCCTCAACCTTTGCCTTGAGCTCGGCAGGAATGTCGTCAGCCAGTGAAACGATGTCGATCACGCCTTCCTTGACGCCCCACCAGGTCTGGCGGCTGCTCCACTTTCCTTCCAGCGCGCTGCGGGTGGAGTCGATGTAGTAAGGCGCCCAGTTGATGATGGACGAGCCCAGGTGAGCCTTGGGACCGTAGGCCGTCATGTCCGAATCCCAGCCGAAGGCACGCTTGCCCTTTTCCTCGGCCGTCTTCAGCACCGCCGGCGAATCGGTATTCTGGAACAGGATGTCGGCGCCGCCGTTGATCAGGCTGGTCGCAGCTTCGGTCTCCTTGGGAGGGCTGAACCATTCGTTGACCCAGACCACCTTGGTCTTGATCTTGGGGTTCACGGACTGGGCACCCAGGGTGAAGCTGTTGATATTGCGGATCACTTCGGGAATAGGCACCGAGCCCACCACGCCCAGGGTGTTGGACTTGGTCATGCCACCGGCAATGATGCCGGCCAGATAGGCACCTTCGTAAGTGCGGCTGTCATAGGTGCTGACATTGGCGGCGGTCTTGTAGCCGGTGGCATGTTCCCACTTCACATCAGCGAATTCGGGGGCCAGCTTCTGGATCACGTCCATATAGCCGAAGGTGGTACCGAACACCAGCTTGTTGCCCTGCGAGGCCATGTCGCGCAGCACGCGCTCGGCATCGGCACCTTCGGGCACGCTCTCCACATAGCTGGTCTTGATCTTGTCACCGAATTCTTTTTCCAGAGCTTTACGGGCCTGGTCATGGGCAAAGGACCAACCACCGTCGCCCACCGGGCCGACATAAGCAAAAGCAATCTTCAGAGGTTCGGGAGCAGCGGCCGCAGGAGCGGCAGCGGGGGCTGCTGCCGGCGCAGCTGCTTCTTCCTTCTTGCCGCAGCCCACGAGAGCGGCCGAGGCAATAGCCGTCAGTGCGGCGACCTTGATCAATGAACGCTTGTGCAAATCAGTCATTAAAGTTTCCTTGGAACAAAGAGTGAGGTTTGAAACCGACAGGAGCGCAAGCCCATGGATACCGGTTACACCTTGGGCAATATATGCATAAACTGCGCCAAATTGCAGATAGGTATCCTGAAAACGACAGCGCAAAAAGAAAGGCCCCCTAGGGGCCTTTGATCGGACGCTGGTCAGGCGCCCCGCAAACAGTGCTTATTTGGCACCGGGCACCTTGCCCTCGATACCGTTCACATAGAAGTTGATGCTGCGCAGCCAGGCGTCATCGGCAACCTTGCCGGCTTCCAGCAGTTCCTTGCCGGTGTTGTCCTTGATGGGACCGGTCCAGACGGCGAAGGAGCCGTCCTTCAGGCCGGCGCGAGCCTTCTCAACCTTGTCCTTGATTTCCTGGGGCACGTCGTCAGCGATCTTCTTCAGGTCGATGGCGCCTTCCTTCACACCCCACCAGAAGTTGCCGGTCTGCCACTTGCCGGCCAGCGTGTCCTCCACCACCTTGCTGTAGTAAGGAGTCCAGTCGATCACGGCCGAGCCCAGGTGAGCCTTGGGCGCGAAGCCGCTCATGTCGCCATCCTTGCCGAAGGCACGAGCGCCGCGCTCTTCAGCCGTCTTCAGCACGGCGGGAGAGTTGGTGTTCTGGTACATCACATCCACGCCGCCGTTGATCAGGCTGTTTGCGGCTTCGGATTCCTTGGGAGGAGCAAACCACTCGTTCACCCAGACCACCTTGGCCTTGATGGAGGGGTCGATGCTCTGAGCGCCCAGCACAAAGCTGTTGATGTTACGCACCACTTCGGGGATTGGCACCGAAGCCACCACGCCCACAGTCTTGGTCTTGGTCATGGCACCCGCCACGATGCCGGCCAGATAAGCGCCTTCAAAGGTCTTGGTGTCGTACACGGCTGCGTTGTCGGCCGTCTTGTAGCCGGTGGCGTGCTCGAACTTCACATCCTTGACGTCAGCGGCGACCTTTTGCACAAAGTCCTGATAGCCGAAGCTGGTGGCGAAGACCAGCTTGTTGCCCTGACCGATCATGTCGCGCATCACGCGCTCGGCGTCTGCAGACTCTGGCACGCTCTCGACCATGGAAGTCTCGATCTTGTCGCCGAACTTCTCCTGGATGGCCTTGCGGCCCAGCTCGTGCTGGAAGGTCCAGCCGCCGTCGCCGATGGGGCTCACATACATGAAGCCGATCTTGAGCTTGTCGGCAGCAGGAGCCGCCGCAGGTGCGGCGGCAGGAGCTGCAGGTGCTTCTTCCTTCTTGCCGCAAGCGGTCAGCACAGCCATGGAAACAGCCGACAGGCCGATCATCTTGATCAGAGCGCGTTTGCCCAGAGTTGTCATTGAAGTTGTCCTCTCATTATTTTTGAAAAACGGATTGCACCACATTTGGGCATCACGCTCCAGGGTAGAAGGGTTTTCCCAGGGAAGCCGGCATATTGGCTCGAATCCAGGTCGGATTCCGGGAGATCAGCACCAGCACCACGATGGTGGCCAGATACGGCAGCATGGACAGAATCTGGCTAGGCACCTGAACCCCTGTGGCCTGCAGATGGAACTGCAACATGGTCACGCCGCCAAACAGATAGGCGCCCAGCAGGACGCGAGCCGGCCGCCAGGTCGCAAAAGTCGTCAGCGCCAGAGCAATCCAGCCTCGACCCGACACCATGTTCTCCACCCACAGCGGCGTGTAGACCACCGAGATGAACGCCCCCGCCAGACCGCACATGGCACCGCCAAACATCACGGCCATCAGACGGATGCGGCGCACAGGGTAGCCCAGGGCATGGGCTGACGAGGGCGACTCGCCGACCGAACGCAACACCAGGCCCGCACGCGTGCGGTACAGAAACCAGACCATCAGGGCAGCCAGCACGATGGCGCCGTAGACCAGCGGGTGCAGCGTGAACAAGGCCGGGCCCACGACCGGCAGATCTGCCAGGCCCGGGATGGAGTACTTGGGCAGCTCGGGCAGCTTGGCCTGCACATAGCCCAGGCCCACGAAAGCCGAGAAGCCCGCGCCGAACAGCGAAAGTGCAAGACCGGTTGCGTACTGATTGGTGTTGAACCAGATCACCAGTCCCCCGAAGATGGCGGCCAGCAAGGCCCCTGCCAGCATGCCCGCGCCAAAGCCCATCCAGGTATTGCCGGTGTGCACGGTAGCGGCAAAACCGGCAATGGCAGCGCAGAGCATCATGCCTTCGGCACCGAGATTGACGATGCCCGATTTTTCATTGATCAGCAGGCCCAGGGCCGCCAGCGCCAGAACGGTGCCGGCGCTGAGGGTGGAGCCCAGCAGCAGTGCATAGGATTCCATGGATCAGGCTCCCTTCACTGCAGAAATGGCGCTGCCGGCTTTTTTTGCCACCCAGCGGATGCGATAGGCCACCAGCGTGTCGCAGGCCAGCAGCGCGAACAGCAGCAGTCCCTGGAAGACGCCGGTCAGCGCCTTGGGCAGGCCCAGACGCGACTGCGCCAGCTCGCCACCGATATAAAACATGCTCATGAGAATGGCCGAGAAAATCATGCCCACAGGATGCAGGCGCCCCACAAAGGCCACGATGATGGCCGCAAAGCCGTAGCCGGCGGGCACATAGGGCGTGAGCTGACCCAGAGGGCCAGCGACTTCCAGTGCCCCCGCCAGACCGGCGGTGGCGCCGGAGATCAGCAGCGCCGTCCACAGCGCCTTGCGCGAGGAAAAACCGGCATAGCGTGCCGCCGACGGCGCCAGGCCGCCGACCTGCAGGGCAAAACCTGCACGCGTGCGAAACAGAAATGCCCACAGCAGACCGGCCCCCACCAGCGAGATGATGACGCCGATATTCATGCGCATGCCCTGCACCAGCCGAGGAATCTGCGTGACACGCTCAAAGCTCTTGGTCTGCGGGAAGTTGTAGCCCATGGGGTCCTTCCAGGGACCATAGACCAGATAGCCCAGTACCAGCGTGGCCACATAGACCAGCATCAGGCTGACCAGAATCTCGTTGGCGTTGAAGCGGTCACGCAGCAAGGCCACAATGCCCGCCCAGAGCATGCCGCCCAGCATGCCGGCGATCAGGATGGCCGGCACGATCCAGGGACCGGTGGTCTTGTCGGCCAGCAAGGCAATGCCGCCCGCAGCCACCGCCCCGATGACAAACTGGCCTTCGGCACCGATATTCCAGACATTGGAGCGAAAGCATACGGCCAGCCCCAGCGCGATCAGCAGCAAAGGCGTGGCCTTCACGGCCAGCTCGCCCAGGGCATAGCCCGATTTGATGGGTTCCCAGAAAAAGGCCTGCAAGCCCTTGACCGGATCCTTGCCCAGCAGGGCAAACAGGCAGACCCCTACCAGCACGGTGATCAGCAACGCCAGAATTGGCGAGCCATAGGTCCAGAACTTCGATGCCTGGGGGCGTTGTTCCAGCTTAAGCATGGGCACCTCCCTGCACGACTGCCGCATCCCACAGGCCGCTCATCCATTCACCAATCTGCTGCACCGTGGCAGCCGCTCTATCCACCGAAGGACTCAGGCGGCCCTTGGCCACCACATGCAGGCGGTCACAAATCTCAAACAACTCGTCCAACTCCTCACTGACCACCAGCACGGCGCAACCCTGGTCGCGCAGCTTGAGAATCTCGCCCCGAATCTGTGCCGCAGCCCCCACATCCACCCCCCAGGTGGGTTGAGAGATGATGAGCAGACGTGGTTTGGCATCAATTTCACGACCCACGATGAACTTCTGCAGATTGCCGCCCGACAGCGACTGCGCGGCCGAATTCGGGCCCCCGGCCTTGACGTTGAAGCGACCGATGATGTCCCGCGCCTGCGCCTGCAGAGCCGCCATGCGAATCCAGCCGCCCTTGCCCACCGCAGTCTTGCGCGTCAGCAACAGGTTGTGGGCCAGGCCCATGCTGGGCACGGCTCCGCGCCCCAGACGCTCTTCGGGCACGAAATGCAGGCCCATGCCACGGCGCCGACTCGGCCCCATGCGTCCCACGCCCTTGCCCAGCAACTGCACGGCCTCTGCCTCGGAACGTGTGTCCTCGCCGGACAGCGCATACATCAGCTCTTTCTGGCCGTTGCCGGAAACGCCTGCAATACCGACGACTTCGCCCGCACGCACCTGCAGCGCAATGCTCTGCAGATCGACACCAAAAGGATCCTGGCTTCTGAGCGACAGGCCCTGCACACGCAGCACGGTATCGCCGGTATTCGCACTGCGGTGTTCCAGCTCCGGCGGCTCCGAGCCGATCATCATGCGTGACAACGAAGCATTGGTCTCGTTGGCCGGGTTGCACTCTCCCGTCACCACACCGCCGCGCAGCACCGTGCAAGCCGTGCACAGCGAGCGGATTTCATGCAGCTTGTGGCTGATATAGAGGATGGAGCAGCCTTCCGCAGCCAGGCGGCGCAGCACCACAAACAGCATCTCCACGGCCTGTGGCGTGAGCACCGAGGTGGGCTCGTCCAGAATCAGCACGCGGGGATTGGTCAGCAGGGCGCGGATGATTTCCACGCGCTGCATTTCGCCGACGGAAAGCGTGTGTACGGGACGATGCGGGTCCACCTCCAGCCCGTAATCGCGGGCCGTGGCCTGAATGTTCTCGATCACCTTGGCCAGTGCAATGCTCTTGTCCAGGCCCAGCCAGACGTTCTCGGCCACGGTCAGCGTGTCGAACAGGCTGAAATGCTGGAACACCATGGCAATGCCCAGTGCCCTGGCTTCCTGCGGATTGCGGATCTGCACCGGCTTGCCGTCGACCAGGATGGCACCCTCATCAGGCTTGACCGCACCGTAGATGATCTTCATCAGCGTGGACTTGCCAGCGCCGTTTTCGCCCAGGATGGCGTGGATCTCGCCGGGCTTAACTTTCAGCGATACCTTGCTGTTTGCAACCACAGCCGGGTACCGCTTGGTAATACCCTCCAGCTGCAAACGCGCAGGCGCACTCGCAGATGGGGAATGTGTCGGGGGGGGATTCATCGCTGGATTGTCTCTCAATTCAAATAACAAATTGACTCAAACAGGCTCTATGCGCTGAACAGGAATACGATACAAGCTATTGATTTCGCAGCGTTAGTGCAACGTTGCGAACCACCTCTCGCAGCCAGCGTGTGGCGGCTCCGGCATGCGAACGCGCATGCCAGAGCTGGTAATAGACCAACGGAGGGAATTCCACGGGGCAAGGCAGTATGGCCAGGGACAGACGTTCGCTGAAACGCTCACAGAACAATCTGCCCGAGGTCATGACAAGCAAGCTTGATGCCACCATGTCGGGAATCAGACTGAAATGCGCGCAGCGTGCCACCACCTGGCGGCTCAAGCCCATGCCCGCCAATTGTTCGTCTATCACGCCCAGGGCACCGGGATAGGCCGGGGTTGGCGCAATATGCTCGGCCTGCAGCCATTGCTGTACATCCCAGCCCCTGCGCACTGCCGGATGCTTGGGACTGACCAGACAGACCACCTCGTCCTCGAACAGCTTGGCCATGTGCAGGCCTTCCGGTGGCTGCGGCCAGTTTCCGATGACGACGTCGATCTCGCCATCGGCCAGTTGCCCCTCGTAATGCGCCTCGGCGCTCAGCGGCAGAAAGTCCACCGGGCAATGCGGGGCCTGTGCCTTCATGGCCGACATCAGCCGCGGCAGGAACTGGGGATCCAGATAGTCGCTGGCCGCAATGCGGAAGGTACGAGTCGAGGTGCGCGGGTCAAACTGCCGCGCATCGCTGAACAGCCCCTCGGCCGCACGCAGAATGTCTGCCGAGGGTTGCACCATGCGCAGCCCCACATCGGTAGGCTGCATCTGTGCCCCGGAGCGCACCAGCAAAGGGTCGCCAGCGAGCTCGCGCAGACGCCGCAGTGCTGCAGACACCGCCGGCTGGTGCATGCCCAGTCGCAGCGCTGCCCTGGAGACGCTACGCTCCGTCAGCACCGTGTGCAGCACCCTGATCAGGTGCAAATCTATCTTGTCGAACAAGGTCTGGTCACGCATAGGTCACGGCCATCCGGGCGCTTTGGCACGGCCAGCCTCATCCATTTTGTATACAAAGCAGCCGCAGAGCGTAACTCAGCCAGCCCCTTTGAGCAGCCAAGGGATTGCCCTCTAGGCTGTCATATCTGCCTTGAATTCAGCATGCGCAATCCGGCTCAGACCGCAGCAGTCATCACTTCCACACGGTTGCGCCCTTTGCGCTTGGCGGCGTAGCAGGCCATATCGGCCCCCTTGAAGGCGCTGGCCGCCGTGTGGTAGCTGGCATCCAGCAACAGCATGCCGATGCTGGCACTCAGCATATAGCGCTGCCCCTGGTAGGAGCCCTCCCAGTCCTGGATGGCCATGCACAGCAGCTGCGCATGGCGCATGCCCTCTTCCCGGCTGATTCCAGCCATGAGAATGGCAAATTCATCGCCCCCAACCCTGGCCACCCAGCCATGAGGGCGTACCGTTGATTCGATCAACCGGGCGATATGGCCCAGCACCTCGTCACCCACTTCACGCCCGCCCTGGCGATTGACCTGGGAGAAGTGGTCCAGGTCCACATACAGCACGATGCCATGCGCCTTGGGCTCGCTCTGCGAACGGGCGATCACATTCGCGCCGCCCAGGCTCTCCAGATAGTCTGGAGTCGTATATTCGCGCAGCCATTCCTTGAGCCGCAGAGCAAACGCCGTTCGGTTGGGCAGACGGGTCAAGGGATCGTGCATGGCCTTCCAGCTCGATTGCTCGCGCAACTGCCGCTGCGTGGTCACATCCTCCAGCTCCCAGACCAGGTATTGACCATCCAGCGCCTTGCCCGACTGCTCCCAGGCCCTGTGCATGCGCTGCATGCTCTGACCGTGAATTCGTACCCATATCGGCCTTGAATCCTTGCGCACCAAGCAGACTTCGCTATCAAATTGTCCGTAAGTATCCAGAGCCCGCCGGACCCGCCCCATCAGATCCTCATAGTCGGCATCGCTGGCACACAGATCACGCACAGCCAGGCCCTGCATTTCCTGAGGCTGATAGCCAAGTACTCTGGCTGCCTGCATGCCCACACGCTGCACCTTCGAGCCATGCGTCACGATCAAACCTACGGGGGCATAGTCCATCAAGGTCTGCAACTGCATTTGCAAATCACGCTCCAGCTCGCCATGCGCCTCATATCCACCGCCCAGGGCCTGCAAGGCAGTGCGCAGAGTCTGGGCCTCTCCCCAGTCATGATCGGACAGGCCATGCCACCAGTTGTCCCCCCGGCTGCCCAAGTCCACTTCCAACATCAGCCCGCGTCGAGAAGCCTGCTCTGCCGAGCGGAACAAGGCCGTCAGCGGATAGGCGATCAGGCAAAGCACCGCTCCAAGCAGTCCAGCCAGTAACAGCAGGGCCGTGGCCAGCCAGCCCATCATCTTGACCGAGACTCCCGGCACCCATTCCTGAACGTTGCTGACCTTCAGCAGAGTCCATTGCGCCCAAGGCAGCGGCATGGCGCTCCAGAGCTGGTTGTTTCTCTGTTCACTGACCGCACCGGTCTGTGCCGTCTTGAGCCAGGCTTGATCCAGCCCGCGAGGTAGCGCAGCATCTCGCAAGGCAGGGGGCAATTGCCACTGCCCTTTGCTGCTGAGAGCCAGCGGACGCAGATCACGGTCGATCAGCAGCAACTGGCTACCCGCTTCGGCAGAGGCAACCTCCAGCGAAAACAACACCGACAAAGGCGTCCGGTAGCTGCCGCCAAGAACGCCTTGCAACTTGCCTTGCAGATCACGCACCGGCACGACATTCTGAAACTCCAGCTGCAGGCCCGCATCACCGGCACGCACCCAGGCTTGGGTGATCGGCTTGCCCTCAGCCAACGAGCGCTTGAGCACTTCACGCAGCGGCTCTTCAAGCTGTTCTGCGGCCAGCGCCTGCTCCTGATGCAGATTGACCAGCAACTGCCCTTTTCCATCAGCCAGTTGAAGTTGCTCATACTGCTGTGCCATGGATGTGGGCTGCTTGAGCATGGCCTGCAGTGACTCCGGAGAATCATGCATATGGCCCGCCAGCACAGAGGACAGACTATGCAGGGGCTTTTGCTGCTGCTCGACTCTGAAGGCCAGCGAACGAGCCGCGTATTCCAACGCCTTGGTCTGCGCCGGCAACGCTCCGTCCATGACCGCCCGGCGCAGTGAATAAGCCACCCAGCCCGCAGCGCCAGCTCCAGCCAGCAGCACTGCAATCATGGCAACAAGCACCATGCTGCGCAGCATGGGGCCTGGGCCTCTGCGTATCCGCCCAGACTGTGGCGCGGCAGCAACCTCCTCTGGCTGCGACGGCGCAACCCATGGCGGCTCTGCTTGCAGGGAGAAGACAGCATCTGACATGGGCCTCAATATAGAGAGCCGATGTCTGCAACCCAACGAGAGGAAACCCCGGAGATTGTCGACAAATGCTACGCCGCAAGCTCCTGCTCAGAGCAGAAGCCAAGCGCTGCATGGCCTGCAACCCGGCCCGGTATTTACCCCAGCGCCAGCACCTCCAGTGCGCCGGGCTTGGGCAATTCAATGACATTGCCTCGCCCGGCAATCAGCCCATGCTCTCGCAACTGTCGGAGCACGCGCGAGAATGTTTCCGGCGCAATACCCAGTTGCGCTGCAATCAGGCGTTTGCGTGCCTTGAGGGTGACATGCAGGGCATTGTCATTTCCTCCCGGGCTCGCATGGTTCAGCAGCCACTGGGCGCAGCGAGCTTCGGCGTCCTGAGCCAGGCGGCTGACCGCCAGCTCGGTCTGCGAGCAATAGGCTCTGGCCAGATCTTTGAGCAAGTGCTGCACGGCGGGTGCAAGCTCCGCCACCGAACTTAGAAAGCGCGCCAGAGGAATGATGTAGATGCGCCCGGCCGTCTGCGCCTGCATATCGAGGCAGGAAGGACGCTCTTGCAGTGCAAAAGCGGCATCCAGCCAGGTCGGCCCTTCCACCTGCCCCAGTTGATGGCGCATGGCCGAATCCTGCCCGACCCCGAGCATCACGCTGCCGCTTTCCAGATACAGCACCGAATCGAGGGGTTGGCGACGTTGCCTGAGCCAAGAGCCTGGAGCAAAGCTCTCAGGCTGCCCAAACGTGGAAGCGATTTGCGACATGGAGGGCATGGTGAACATATGCGCCACACTGTGCCGGGCTTTGCCCCGGCTCATATTGAGCCAAGTCAACAAGCCAGGCCGAGCAGCAAAAAGGGCCGCTGTCGAAACTGCGGCCCTTTGCACCTATCAGGCGCTGCTGTCGCAAATCATCGCCATTCGTCGACCGGCTTGTATGACGCGCACCTACCAAGTGTGTGCATAGCTGACTCGCAACACAGTGCCCGCTGCAGGGAGACGGCTGGTGTTGTTGTTATTGCGAAGCAGCTGGCTGTATAGCGGGAAGTAGTTGCGGTTGAGCAGGTTTTCCACACCGAGCGATACGCGGTTCTTGGAATCGATTTTCCATTGGCTGATCAAGTCCACCGTGGTGTAGCCTTTGGTGTCATGGCGCCCAAAGCTGGCCTTGCCATCCAGGCGGTAATCCTTGGAGGCATATGCGCTTGCCTGGATACGGTGGCTCCAGCTGGCATTGGGACGGTATTCCACATAGGCAGTCAGTTTGAGGGGCGGAATACGATAGCCCGTCATGCCCTGATAAAGGCTTGAGCCCTGCGGGAGTTCACGACCTTTCATCCAGGTAAAGCTCCCACCGCTGCTCCAGCGGTCATCGTCGCTGAAGTAATCGAGGCCGCCTTCGATCCCCCGGATTTTTTCTTTGGTTCGCAGCAGCGTGAGCCCGTTGTTGAAGCTCTGCACGGCACCGAGGTCGGAGCTCGATTGAAAGGCTCCCAGGTTGGCAATGACGTTGGAAAACTTGCCGCGCCAACCGACTTCCACGGTATCTGTTTTGACGGCCTGCAGGTTGGAGTTGCCGATGTTGAAGCCCGCTGTGGCATTACGTACCACGACCCCGATATCCGGTAGCTCAAAGCCCTGGCTGTAGGACGCATAGAACTCGTGTCCCTTGATAGGTGCAAAAACCGTGCCCAGGTTGTAAGACCATGAGCCATATTTAACGGTACCGCCAGAGACGGACTGGGGACTGGGCAATTTCGATTGCGACAAAGGGGTGAAGTCGTTGAAGCTGGCCTGAGCTCGGTCGTAGCGCGCTCCGCCTTCCACAGACCACTGATCGTTGAATTTGTGTTGCAGCTGGGCAAAAGCGCCAATGCTTCGGGTCGTGACCTGAGGCATATAAATCAGGCGGCCAATCTTGTTGAACACCAGACCTCCACTGGCGTCATAGGCCTTGGGATCAAAGATATCGATCGGCATGTCGGTGCGCTCGTGATTGAAGTCCGCCCCCCAGATCAGCAAAGTGTTCTTCTCTTGTCCGAGAGGTGTTTTGATGGTCAGGCGACCACCGAACACATCGGAGTTCTGCATGGACTGATCGACGTTGGCGCCTCGCACAGGAACGGCTCGTGCATCGAAGGGCGCAAAGCGCGTATAAAAATCCCGGTAATAGAGTTGAGCCGCCACGGCGCTGCCTGCGAGATCGCGGTTCTCATAGTCAAGACCCAGCATGGTGTTCTTGATCTGGTTTTGATCTGCAAGTACCAAGCCCTTGATAGGCCTGGCGGCTGCCGTACCTGCGGGCAAGCGGGTCACTGACGGATCGGATGCATAGTCAGTGTCCTGGCTGGCGTTGTAGTGGCTCGCGGAGAATTGAAACCGTTGATTTGCGTCCAGCTTGAAGCCGATCTTGGCCGACACGTTGTAGATATTGGAGTCGAACAAGTCTCCCTGGCTGGGCTCTGGTGCAATGCGGTTCCCCTTGGCATCGAAAGAGCCTCCGACATGCTTTGCGCCCAGGCTGACGGAATAGTCGACCACATCGCCGCCGCCAGAAAGATAGTGCTGGACTTCGGCTCCAAGCCCGGCGCCTCTGAGTTTGGACAGCGGTGCAGATCCCGTCACGATGGTCTCTGCTTTGGTCTCACCCGAGGGGCGTTTGGTACGCACAGAGATGATGCCGCCTGCTGCGCCGCTGCCGTAGATGGCACTGCTGCCGCGAAGCACCTCGATCTGTTCGATGTCTGCAGGATTGATGTTGGCGAGGTTTCTGGATGAGTCGCGATTGGTGTTCAGCGGAACGCCGTCTACGAGGATCAGCATGTTCCGGCCACGCAGAGTCTGCCCATAGTCGGTGATTGTGTGGCTGGAATCGGCCATCCCTGGGACGACTTTGCTGAGCATGGTTGCCAGACTGTCGGAGCCTTGCCGAAGTTGCTGAACTTCTTCAGCTTCGAGAATACTGACCTGCCTAGACGGCGCAACGAGATTATTCTGGGTACGTGCCGTCACTGTAACGGCAGCAAGCTCCGGAGAGCCTTGGCCGCTGACGGGCACGGAAGCACTGCTCTTTTGCTCGATGGATGCCTTGGTGGTCCCCGGGACTTCCAGTGCATAGTTGCCTTCACTTAGACGACGTGCACTCAGCCCCGAACTTTCCAGCAAATGTGCAAAACCGCTATCGACGGTGTGGAAACCAGACAGGCCAGGAGTACGCTTGTCCTTGAGCTGGCTCAGATCCATGCTGAGATTGATGCCCGCCTGAGCTGCAAAGTCCATCAGCGCGGGGCCAATTGGGCCAGCAGCCACCTGATAGGACTTCTGCGCAGGACTGGTAACCGGATCTGCAGCAAAAGCCTCTGGCATGTGCAAACCGATAGCGGCTGCGCCGACAATGGCAACAAAAATTCCTCTGACTGCCGTTGCGACCGGGCGCAGTCGCATCGCATTGGCGTTCCTGTTGGGTTTTCGGACGTAATTTTCGGGCATCTGCTCAATCCTCTTGGCTGTCAATAAACGGGTCTTGATGCACTTGACAGGCGAGATTGAAAAACAGGACAGCGATTTAAAAGAGTCATCGCTGCAACCTGAATTTCCGAGGGCAGCATGCGAGAACCTGATCCTGAGAAACGTCAGGAACGCGTGATGCTTATCCAGTAACGGGTGCGTTGCTGCCTATGGATTGGCAGGGTCCGAGCCAGCAGCTCGAGAATACGATCTGTGTCGCGCAAATGGAATGTGCCGGACACAAGCAGCTCAGCAGCACTTGGATCGCAGCGCAGGATTCCTTCGCGATAGCGCTGCAACTCCTCCAGGAAGTCAGCCAAGCGCATATTCTCGGCATACAGCACACCCCGAGTCCAGGCATCGGCGTGGGATGGCAGCGAGGTGAAGGCCCCCACCTTGTGAGCATCGAAGTTCACTTGCTCGCCAGCCTGCACGACAAGCGATTGCCTGGAATGCGCAGGCATTACCTGCACCGCGCCTTGCAGCACCGACAGCGTCGTGCTCCGTGCATGCTTTCGAACGATGAATTTGGTGCCCAGTGCCTGCAGCCGCCCATCGGCAGTCTGGACAACAAAGGGCAAGGTCTTGTGTTCGCTCAGGTGTGCGGTTTCCACCAGAATCTCACCAGCAAGATGCTGGATCAGACGTTCTTTGCCATCGAACTGAACGCTTATTGCGGAAGCCGTATTCAACAGCACCTGACTGTTGTCAGCCAATGTCAGTTCGCGTCTTTCGCCTGTTGCTGTTCTGAAGTCTGCATTCCAGATGTGCCATGGCAGATAGCGGTAGGAGAACCAGCCAAGCATTGGAGTTGCCAGAGCGAGTGCCGATGCACGCAGAATCTGCCGGCGATTTCCTGCCGCACGTGGACGATCCAGAACGGCCATGCCGACTGCCGAGGGAACACTATCCATTCGGAATTTCAGTTGCTCTATGCGTTGCCAGACTTCCTCGTGGGTTGCACTGAGGCTGCGCCATCGAGCAAGCTCGGCCTGCTCTGCCTCGCTGAAATCCGATGCATGCCGACGAGCCAGCCATTGAGCGGCCTCATCGAGAATGCTTGCATCGATTGCACTCATTTCAGGCGTCCAGCATCACGCGCAGGCATTGTCGGAAGCCTTGCGCCATATAGCGGGTGACCGTACGCACGCTTACTTGCATCTGCGTGGCGATCTCCTCATAAGCAAGCCCTTCGAGCTGCGAAAGCAGGAATGCGGTGCGAACTTTCGTTGGAAGCTCTCCCAGCAATGCATCCAGCTCCTCCAGGGTCTCCAGCAAGATGGCTCGGGCCTCTGCGGAGAGCGCGGTGGCTTCAGGCAATAGCTGCAAGGAGGCAAGATATGCCTGTTCGAGCGAGCGGCGTTCCAGGTGATTGATCATCAATCGCCTGGCGACGATTGTCAGATAAGCCCTGGGCTCTCTGATGTCTTCGATTGCTTGCGTTCTGGCAGTTGTCCAAATGCGCGTGAATGTGTCCTGCGCAATGTCTGCCGCATCACAACGATTACCAAGCTTGCGCTGCAGCCAGGAGATCAGCCAGCGGTTGTGCAGTGTGTACATGCTGCCAAGTGCTTCACTGGCGATGCTGTTGGCGTGGGTAGGCACCGAAGTCTCTCGTGCATTGGAAATGCAACGATTCTACATAAATGATACCCATTCTCACTTATTGAGAAGCCCCACCGCCCAGCGGGCACAGCCCTCTGCCAGGCCAGATCCGGTCCGGCCGAGCGTCATCGCAGCCATGAAAAGCGGCCGCGCAGATGCATTAGCTGCGCGGCCGTCGTCAAAGGATCTCGGATCCGTACCTGCTCGGAATTAGCCAGAGCGTCGTCCACCTGGAGACCAGAGGCCTGGCTGCAAACTCCAGCCCCGCTCCAGCACACCCGCGTCAGAAGTCAACCGTTGCCGACAGTGCAAGCGTACGCGGCGCCCCCAGAGCCAAGCTGGACAGCAGTGGCATGCCCCAATAGGCCTTGTTGGAAACGTTCAGCACCGTCGCACGAAACGTGACTGGGTTGCCGGCGACCTTGGTTGCATAGCGTGCACCGAGGTCGTAGGTCACACGACCTGCCGCCCAAAGGCTGTTGTCCGCACTGATATATTGCTTGGACACCGCCGTGGCATTACCCGTAACAGTCAGCCCGGCAATGGCAGGAACATCCCATTCAGCACCCAATTTTCCTTGCAGCTTGGGTACACCCGTGGCGACTTTGCCCTGATTGACGCCGCCTGCGGTCTGCGTCAGCTTGGGCGTGGTGTAGGCAATCCCGCCCATCAGGCGTACGCCACGCAGCGGTGATCCCCAGAAGCCCCATTCGATGCCGCGATTGCGCTGCTCTCCGCCGAACGAGAAGATATTGGTGACCGGGTCCGTATAGCTGCTGGGACGAGTGATCTCGAACAGACTGAGCGTGTGCGCGAATTCCCCAAGATCAAGTTTGACACCCACTTCTTTCTGCTTGGTCTTGTAAGGCGCAAACACTTCGCCCGCGTTTGCAGCGGTCATTGGTGCGGTTGCGCCCTGGCTCAGGCCTTCGATGTAATTGGCATAGGCCGCAACATGCTCCGTCGCCCTGAACAGCAATGCTGCAGCTGGCGATGTGGCGCTCTGGTCATATCGCGAAGTGCGCGCCCCGGTGGTGATACTGAAGGCGTCGCTGACCACTTGCTGGCGGCGCATACCCAGGGTGAGTTGCACACGATCTTCGGCAAATGACATGGTGTCCGCCAGGCCATAGCTGCTCAGGCGCACCTCGGTGTGCGAGATGTGCGGCGCAACAAAGGGCGCTTCCGGTCCCCAGACCGGGTTGTAGAGGTTGGTGGTCCAGTCTGCACCAGGCACGCTGCGGCGACCATAGTCGTCCTGCTTGTGAGCATAGTGCGTTGCATTGAGCGCCCATTGATGCTTGATGGCTCCGGTTTGGAGCCTTCCCTTGAGACCAATTTCAGCCGAACGCTTTTTCTGCTCGAAGGCCAGTTGTCCCATGGCGGTCTTGAAATCGCCCGCTGCGTTGAGCACCTGAGCCGACATCGCACCGTTGTATTCATAGTCGGTTTTGCTGACGCCGAAGGCCGCGTAGGCCATTACCTGATCGCTCACATCGAATTCACCGCGCACCATCGCCGCCTTGTCCTGGTTGTGCACATGCGACCAGTTGGGGTTCAGCAAGGTCTCAGGCTTGGGCGGCCTGGGAATGGCCACACCCGGAGCCAGACTGATGCCGCGTGTCACGCCGTTCACGCGGTCATCGCTGCTGTAGAAGTCGGCGGAGATACGGGCTCGATCGCCGCGCCAGTCAAGGCCCAATGATGCAAGCCTGGATTTCTTGTCCTGCTGGTTTACCGCCCCTTCACCTCCACGGTAAACACCATTGAAGCGGATGCCGAACTGCTTGTCTGCGCCAAACCTGCGCCCCAGATCAATATGACCGCCAAACTGCGAATCCGACATATAGGTGGTAGTCAGCCGCGTGATGGGATCGCTGGCAGCGCGTTTGGGAACCAGGTTGACGGAGCCCCCGACTGATCCTCCAGGGGGCATGCCATTGAGCAATGCGGACGGTCCTTTGAGGACTTCGATGCGCTCGAACATCTCCGGCGTGGTGCGGTAGTACGGTGCCATGCCATAGAGACCGCCCAGCGTCATGTCGGAGCTGCTCGAAGAGAAACCGCGAATCGAGTAGTTCTCGCTCCATGACGCGGCAACCCCATTGCTGAACACCGTGGGATCGGTGGCAGAGATCACATCGGTGATGGTCTGTGCCTGACGATCCTGCGTGAACTTTTCCGTATAGCTGATGGTGTTGAAGGGCGTCTCCATGAAGTCCTTGTCTCCCAACAGGCCGACACGACCGCCGGAGTTGACCTGCCCCCCCGCATAGGGAGCGGTGACGGGAGCGACTTTTTCTTGCACGGTGACTTGTGGCAGAGTGGCCTCGGCCTCGCTGGTCTGCACTTGGGCGTGCGCCGCTCCCGCCAGCTGACTGCCCATGGCCAGTCCCAGCAGCACATAGGGGCACATCACGCTACGCCGGCGCGCAAATGGAGGAGTCGTCAGAGAGTTTTGTGAAATGAGACCTGGGTTCTTGGGCATACCCGATTCCTGTCGATACATGCATGACGTTTTTGCACCGCATGCTTAATAGAACTGCTGGCTGGGTATGGACCTGGCTACGACAAATAAAGAAGCAATCAGCGCGAATAGCCCTTGAGCACATCGCTAAACAACAGCTTCAGTGAGCTTGGGCTGGCACCTGTGGTGTACCAGGCATCTGCATCGACAAACACCACCCGCCCGTTCTTCCAGGCCTTGGTCTGGCGCAGCAAGGGATTGGCAATGCCATCGGCATTAATGACGGGGCGGCGCTCCATCACCGCAGTGCGATCCACCACATAAAGGATCTCCGGATCCGCCTGCTGGATGAATTCGCTGGAGATGGGTTGCCCGTGCAGACTGGTTTCCAACGCAGAGCTTGCGGGCTTCACGCCCAGCGCGCTGAACACGAAGCCGTAACGCGATTGCAGACCGAAGGAGCTGAAAGCTCCGTTGTTGTGCAACACGATCATGGCCCGCTCCGGCCGACCTTGCGTGATGCGCCGCACCTGTTGAACCTGTGCATCCAGCTCTGCAGCCTTGGCGCTGGCAAGCCCTTCCTTGTTGAATATGCGGCCCAGGGTCAGCAGATGGTTCTTGACGACTTCGATATGTCCCTTTTCGCTGTTCTTGAAGTCCACCTCGTAGTACAAGGCGGGGGCAATTTCAGCCAGCTCCTCGTATTTGCCGGCCTGCAGCGATGTCATCAGGATGAGATCCGGCCGCAGCGCGTGCACACGCTCCAGATTGGGCTGTACGATGGCGCCGAGGTCCTGCACCTTGGCGTCGCCCTTGTACTTGGCAAGGAAATGGGGAACGTAGTCCTTCACCATTCCCGCAACGGGCACGCCAAGCTGATCGAGGAAGTCCACCTCGTTCATCTCCAGCGCCGCCACACGCTGCGGCAGACGCTTGATGAGCGTGGTGCCCAGTTTGTGACGGATGGAAATAGGCTCATAGGCGTGGGCCATGCCGGGCGCGGAGGACAAAGCCGCCATGCCGCCAACAGAGAGCAGGATTTGCCTGCGCAACGAATTCATGAATGATCTTCCCTGGATGTGAAGTAATTGCAGAAACAGCCACGCTGGTTGCGCGTGATCTCGAAATCCAGCTCGTACAGATCGGCCATGCGCGTCTCGGTCACCACGTCCTGAGCGGGGCCGCAAAAGCGCAGGGCTCCGTTCTTGAGCGCGACTATGTGGTCCGAGTAATTGACCGCAAAGTTGATGTCGTGAATCACCAAAATCACGGTGCGGCCCTGCTCGTCGCAGAGGCGACGCAGTGCGCGCATGATCTGTACGGCGTGCCTCATGTCGAGGTTGTTGAGTGGCTCGTCAAGCAGCAGCACATCCGTCTGCTGCGCAATCGTCATTGCGAGAAATGCCATCTGCCGCTGACCGCCACTGATCTCATCGATGAAAGCGTGACGCAGCGACTCCAAAGACAGAAAGGCGATTGCCTCATCCATGGCTCGGCGATCCTGAACAGTCAGCGCGCCACGGCTATGCGGGAAACGTCCAAAAGCGACCAGCTCTTCCACCGTCAGGCGCATATTGAAGCCGGGGGCCTGACGCAGCGTGGCAACATGCCGTGCGTATTCGGCAACGGGAATTCGGCTGACGTCACGTGCCTGCCACTGAATCGCACCGCTGCTGGGCTCCAGCAAGCGCGCCATCAGCATGAGCAGCGTGGACTTGCCCGCACCATTGGGTCCGATCAGCGATGTGACGCGCTGAGCAGGAAACTCCACGCTCACGTCTGACAACACCGTCCTGCCGCCATATTGCTTGGAAAGATGGTTGACACCCATCATGCTGCACCCCGTTTGCGCACAATCAGTGCCAGGAAATACACACCGCACACCAGATTCACCAGGATGCTGACGGTGGTCTTGTAGTTGAAAACATGCTCAACCAGCAGTTGAGCAGCAAGAAAAATGGCAATGGCAACCACACACCCCAGCGGCAGCATGACGCGGTGGCGTGCATGCGGAACCAGGGCGTAGACGATGTTGGCCACAAAGATGCCCATGAAGGCTGTGGGTCCCACAAGGCTGGTGGACAGCGCCACCAAAATGGCGATCAGCGCCAGGTAGAGCTGCAAATACCGGCCATGCGGCACGCCCAGAGAAATGGCCTGCTCACGCCCCAGAGCCAGCACATCCAGCACCGCCAGCGTCTTGCGGACCACGGCACAGGCGACCGCTACCGCAATGGCTGCATAGAGCAAAGTCTGCGGCTTGGCACGATTGAAGGATGTGTAGCTCACGCCCTGAAACACTGCAAACTCGCCGGGGCTGATGCGCAGTTGCACAAACTGGGTGAACGTGCCGATCACCATGGTCAGCACCAGACCGAGCAGCAGCAGCACATAGACATCATTGCGGCCGCGGCGCAACAGCCACCATTGAAGTGCCCATGAATAGGTCAGCATCAACAGCACGGAGACGAGGAAATTCCCGTGTACGCCAAGCATGCTCAAGCCATGTGTACCCAGCAGCAACAGCAGCATGGCCTGCCACAGCAGATACACGGCCTCGTAACCCATGATGGAAGGCGTCAGAATGCGGTTGTTCACCAGCGCCTGAAACACTATGGCCGACACTGCCACGCAGATGCCGCCGATGACAATCGACGCAAGGCGTACAAGGCGCTTGGGGATCACATAATCCGTATCCAGTCCGGAGCCCAGCAGCACAAAAGCAAGCGCCAGGAGTGCAATCGACAGCGCTGCGAACCAGCAGGTCTTGGTCAACGACATGCGCATCAGCGAAGTCCCCGCACAATCAGCACCAGGAACATCACACCGCCCACCGCACCGGCAGTAAGGCCGATAGGCACCTCGAACGGGTACATCACCAGGCGGCCTGCAATGTCGCAGGCCAGCAGCAGTGATGCACCTCCCAAAGCCACCAATGGCAATGTGCGTCGCAAGTTCTCACCACAGCGCATGGCAACCAGCTGGGGCACGACAAGGCCCACAAAAGGAATCGCCCCCACGGCAATCACCGTGGCAGAAATCGTCAATGCCACCAGCACCAAACCGATGATGGCCGTGGCTGCATAACCCAGGCCCAGACTCGTGGCGATGTCTTCGCCCATGCCCAGCACAGTGAAGCGGTGCGCATACAGATAGGCCAGCATCACTACCGGAAAAATAATGTAGAGAATCTCGTAATGGCCTTGCACCACGCGGGAAAAGTCACCCAGCAACCAGCCCTGCATGCTTTGCAGAATGTTGTGGCTGTATGCATAGAACTCGGCAATCGAGGTGAGCACGCTGCCGTACATCAGACCGACGACGGGCACCAGCACCAGATTGCGAAACTGGATACGTCGAATCACGGCAATGAACAGCAGACTTGCCATCAGACAGAACACCAGCGCAAACAGCATCCGGCTTAGGGTTCCCGCAGCAGGCATCACGGTCAGCGCCACCAAGATACCGAGCTTGGCCGCATCCAGCCCCCCTGTGGTGCCCGGCTCCACAAACTTGTTGCGCACGATGTGCTGCAGGATCACGCCGCACACCGACAGACCCGCCCCCGTAAGCACCAGCGCCGCCAAACGCGGCAAGCGGCTTGCAGTCAGGGTGAGCCAGGCATCGCCGGAGAATGAAAGCACGTCCGACCACACCATCTGCCGCGCCCCCAGCAGCACGGACACCACGCACAGCACAGCAAACACCAGCAACCAACGCTTGCGCATCACACGGAATCCCCAGACATTTGCACTGCGTCCATGCGCCAGCCTTTGGCAGCGCGGCTCTGCGCAAGCAATTGGGCATAGCGACCCTGACTTGCCTTTAACTGCGCAGGTGATCCGCTCTCTACCACGCCGCCGCCTTCCAGCACCACAATCTGATCGGCCATGGCAATGGTGGAGAGCTGGTGCGCGATCACGATGAGCGTGCGCTGCCCCTTCAGCCGTGCAAGTGTTTGAGCGATGATGGACTGGTTCTCTGCGTCCAGCGCAGCAGTGGCTTCATCCACCAGCAGGATGGGGGACTCCTTGATCAAGGCCCGGGCAATCGCTATGCGCTGGCGTTCGCCTCCGGAAAGACGTGCGCCGTTTTCGCCCACCATCGTCAGCACCCCGTCTGGCAATCGCGCAATGACTTCATCAAGCCCGGCCTGATGCGCAGCTTGCAGAACTTGCGCATCGCTGGCGTCCGATTTGCCAATGCGGATGTTGTCGGCAATGCTGCCGCAAAGCAGGTAACTGTCCTGAAAGATCTGGCTGATTTGCCCGGCCAGTTGCGCATCGCCAATGTCACGGACATCCACGCCTGCGATCAAGACCTTCCCCTGCGTGGCATCGAAGAAACGGGCGATCAGTCGCATCACCGTGGACTTGCCGGAACCAGATGCACCTATCAGCGCCGTCATGCTGCGCGGCGGCACATGTAGGCTCACACCGTGCAGCACTTCATCTGCAGACCCTGGATATTGAAACCGCACATCACGCAACTCCACGGAAGAATCGCCAACAAGTGTTGCCTGCTTCGGTTGCGGCAGCGGCTGCACGGCAAATAGCTCCTGTACTGCTTGCAGCTGCGAGCCTGCACTCCTAAGCACTTCCGCGTAGCCGGCGATTTCCTGCAAGGGCTCGATAAAACGCACCACAAGCAATAACGCAACCGTCAAGGCAATGATTTGCGCTGTGGACAAAGAGCCACCGGACGCTGCGTTCAAACCGGATATCGCGACCACCAGCAGCACGGCAAAGATCAGCTGCACGGTCCATACACAGAATACGGAGGACAGCGATGACAACACCACCAGCCGCAGTCCGGATTGACGTTGCTCGGTAATGGCCTGCTCCAGAAAGCGTGTGCTGCGGCCATCGCCGCTGAACGCGCGCAGCACGGATTGGGCCTGGGCAAATTCCACCACACGCTGACTGGCTTGGGCAAAGTCGCGCTGAAAAGCTGCATTGGCGCGCGCCGACATCGACGAGGTCAATGCGAACGATCCTGCAAGCAATGGAAGCGCAATCAGCGCAGTGAGCCCCAGGACCGGACTCACAACCAGAAGTGCCACCAACACGATCACGGCCGTGGCCGCACCACTGATGAGTGGAGTGAAAACATGCGCTGGCAATTGCGCAATGCCCATCATCCCCTGCGTCACCACATGGCCGATGCGCGCGGTATTTTTCGGCGTATACCAGCCGATGGGCAGACTCGCCATATGAAGGCCCAGGCGATGCCGTCCGCCTTGCAGAACCGCCACGCCGACACGGATGCCCGCCTGCTCCACGACACGTCTGGCAATCCATGACAGCAGCACACCCAGCAGCAGCACGCATAGCCAGCCCATGGCTGCACGCCAGTCACCTTGCAACCAATGCGTCAGCAACGGTTGCAGCACTGCCATCGTCAGACCGCACAGCACACCGTAGGCAGCAGCCATCCATGTGTAGCGGCGCAGCAGGCGTGCATCATCACCCAGCAACTTCAAAAAGGTCTTCAGCATGGCAGCTCACTCTTTCGCATCGGGCTGGCATAAGCACCAAGCTGCCACAGCCGCGCATAGAGACCGTCTTCAGCCAGCAGTTGCGCATGTCTGCCTTGCTCGGCAATCTCTCCATCGCGCAGCACCAGAATGTGATCCGCATGCACGATGGTGTCGAGCCGGTGTGCAATCACCAGCAAGGTGCGCCCGCGTGCAAAGCGAGAAAGTGCGTCCTGAATGAAGGCTTCGCTTTCCACATCTGCAGATGCGGTAGCTTCATCCAGCACGAGAATGGGCGGATTCAGCAGCACTGCCCGGGCAATGCTCAGGCGCTGGCGTTCCCCGCCGGAGAGCTGCGCATCCTCGCCCACCACGGAGTCGTAGCCACGCGGCAACGCCAGAATGCGATCATGGATGTGGGCTGCGCGGGCTGCGGCCTCGATTTCCTCCATGGTGGCCGATGGACGGGCCAGCGCAATGTTCTCGCGCACACTGGCGTGAATCAGCTGCACTTCCTGCAGCACAAAGCCAATGCGTTGATACAGGGTTGTGCTGCTGATCTGCCGCAAATCGACTCCACCCAGAGTGATGCGCCCTTGTGCGGGATCGAAAAACCGCAACAGCAAACGTGCCAGCGTGGATTTTCCGGAACCCGAAGGGCCGACCACGGCCGTGACGGTGCCGGGCTGCATGTCAAAGCTGATGCCGGACAGCACCTGATGCTCTGCCGCATACGCATAACCCACCTGCTCGAAACGCACGGCATTGCCTTCAGGATGCGATGGCTGCCCCGGCGCCGGTTGCGGCAGCACCGGAGTGTCCAGCAATGCCAGCACGCGCTGGGCCGCACCGGTTGCACCCTGCAGGTCATGCAGCAAGGTATGCAAAAGCAAAAGCGGCGCACAAATACCGGGCGCGACGAGTGCGAACGGCAATACATCAAGAGGCTGCATCCAGCCCATGGCAACAAACGCAGCGCCAGAAGCCAGCACCACACCGAGCACGGTCACAGGCGCAATCAATGCATGCGCACGAGCCATGGAGATCACCAGCGGGCGAGTGAAATCCGTAAAGGCACTGGCAAATCCATCCACGGCATCTCTGTAACCTGCGTGGACCGGGCTCGCTCCACCAAAGGCCTTGATGACCGGAATCCCCCCCGCAAACTCCACCGTAGCGCTGTTGATCCGCCCCAGTCGCGCAACGAACTCCTGCATGTGCGCATTGCTGGCTTTCATTGCGCGCTTGAGAAAAACGAAGAATCCGGGAAATGGCAGCAGCGCAAAGATCGCCATGCGCCAATCCAGCACAAACAGATAAATCACTGCAATCACGATCGCCCCGGCCGCACGCCCCACGGCGGTATAGAAATGCGCAGTCAGACTGTGCAGCGTCGCGATATCGTCCTGCAGCGCCTGCTTGACCTCCCCTGAGGCGCGGGCAGTAAACCAGCCCAAAGGCACTTGCGACAGCCGCTTGATTACAGCAAGGCGCAGATCGTAAGTGAGGCGGTTGTCTGCCAGGTGCGCGATCAGCTCAGCGACGATCACCAAACCCATGCCTACGAACATGCACAGCACTCCGACAGCGATGCTGATCCATATGCCCCCCAAGTCATCGAGCAAGGCTTGCTTGACGATATGCGCGATGACCGCCAGTGGCACCAGCGTGAACATGGTGCCAACCGCAGCGCTCAGGCCAGCAAGCATCAAGCGCCCGCGAACAGGCGCGAATATCCGGGCGATCGGCTGCGCGGGTCTGGCAGCAACTGCAAGCGATTCAGAGGTAGACATTCGATATGGAAGAAGGCTATCTCTCACAAAGATGCGAACGAGAAGCTTTACGAGAATTAGTTGCATTATGATAAACTAATTCAAAACGATTCAAGCAATAGGTCTACGACGAGTGATGTGAATCACCGACAATCTCGCCCAGAGACTGAGAACCAGCGTATGCCCCACACACCCAAGCCCTCGACTCGTGGGAGACCACGCTCCATCACCAGAGAGAAAATTGCAGACGCCGGAATTTCCATCGGCCTTCCTGGCATTACGTTCGTCGGCGTTGCCGCTGCACTGGGCGTCAGCCACATGGCGCTCTACAAGCATGTGCCAAGCCTGGAAGCACTCAAACACCTGATTGCAGAGGAAATCTTCAAGCGCTGGGAGTTGCCGCAGGCAACAAGCCCTCAGCAGATCGGGCTGGAGGAATACCTTATGGGGTTCACTGCGTCCACACGACAGTTCGTAAAAGCGCACCCCGGCGTCACTCCCTTCGTGATTCGCCGCCTGGCGGCCACACCGGCCATGCTGGAGAAGATCAGCGCCCATCAGGCCCATATTGCACAGGCCTACGGCATCACCAAGGAACAATCACGCTGGCTGCTCTCCACCGTGACCTTCTTTTGCATCTCTGCGGCCGACACGGTGTATGCCGCAGCCCGCCTGGAGCCGCTTGACGAAGCGGACGGGCAACTGCAAGAGGCAGAGATGGAGGCAGAATTGCTTGAGGGAACCCATGCCTTGATAGCAGGAGCCCTGGGGCTACTCGAAAGCAGGCCAGACCCCAAGATCGGCGCCCGCATAAACAAGTAATTCGAGTCCTGCGAGACCGCAGGGGGCATGCGGCAGAGATGGGGCGAAGCTGTGAGTGCTCAATAAAGCTCAGTTCTTACGGCACTTGAGTAGCGCTCATTTGCGTGAACGATCTGTTCTGATGTGAATTGAGCGTCACCCTGCAATTGGGCCAGGCCAGCCATCACATCTCCGACTGTAGGCAGATGATTGGGGTCCAGATGACTCTCGTCACGCCACAACCGGGCGCGATTGATGGCACGTCCACAGTGGAACAACACTTCATCGATCCGAATCACTATTGCAGTTTTTGGCACCTTGATCCCTTCTCGCAACTCTTGCATCAGGTCACCATCGGATGAAACTCGACCGCGTCCATTGATTCGCAAAAAGGTTTCCAGACCAGGGAAGAGAAACAGCATCGCCAACCGGTCGTCATTCTGAAGATTGCGCAAGGAGGCAATGCGATTGTTGCCGGGCCAGTCCGCAAAAACCAAGGTGCGTGCATCCAGTACCCGCACAAAACCGGGAGGACCTCCGCGTGGCGATGCATCCAAGCCATTCCCATCTCCCGTGGCAAGACAGAAAAACGTCGCTTTTGCCAAATACGCCTTGTGGAAATCCATCAAATGATCGAGAACCGCTTTCTGAATTCGCTCCGTTGGGTGCGCGTATAGCCGATTCAGATCAACTGCATCTGACTGACTGCTCTCGTGCAACCCTTGATCCGCCGAGTCTTTTGATAAAGGCACGTGAAACTCCTGTGTTTGAGGAAAGTTGCAAGCGTAGGCCTAGGTGATATGGCGGCTGTAGAATTTATCGGCCATTAGATAACTCAAATCCGCCATGCCTGATCTCATGCATCTGTTGGGCTCCTATATGGACTCTCCTGACGGGCCCAGTGTTGTAGCGGCCACTCAAATGCTGGAGAGTGAACTCTCTTCCGAGATGCATCAGCATGCACGCGGTCAATTGTTTGGTTCAATCAAAGGCCTGATCTCGGTGCAGGTCGATGGCGGTCTCTGGGTGGTGCCGGCCATACATGCCGTTTGGCTTCCTCCCCATCATGCTCACGCTGGGCGCTCCTTCGGCCCCTACCATGGCTGGAGCGCCTATGTGGCAGAAGCCGCATGCGCCAATTTGCCGGCACAACCCTGCATCATCAGGGTATCGGGCCTGCTGCGCGAAGCGGTGCTGCGTATTGCCAGCTCCATGCCGCAAGCCTCCGATCTATCGAGTCAAGCACAGTCACATATATGCGCTGTGGTTCTGGACGAGATCAGAAGCCTGCCGGTTGAGGAGTTTGGTCTGCCCATACCAGCAGATGCGCGTCTGCAACGTATCGCCAAAGCTTTGATAGCCAATCCAGCCGACGAGCGCAACATCGATGACTGGGCAAGTTTCGGGGCCATCAGCTCGCGCACTCTCAGTCGCAGGTTTGTCAGCGAGACAGGCTTTAATTTCACTGCCTGGCGCCAGCGCGTACGCCTATTGCGATCACTTGAAATGCTTGCCGAAGGCATAAGCATTACAGCCATTGCACTGGATCTCGGCTATGCCAGTATCAGCGCTTACATCAGCCTGTTTCGCCGGACCTTCGGTGAAACGCCGGCATGTTATCGATCACGCTTGAAAGCCGTTTAGCAGGGATCAGTTGAGTCCTCAGACCAAGGCAGACTTCACACTTTCATTTGCTGCAGTCGTCTTGTTCAACACCGCATCACCGCAGCTTTAATGTTGAATTTCAATAAAAAAAGCGCTCACAAGGAGCGCTTTTTACGAGGAGAAGGAGTCTAGGCTTTGCTGACGCAACCTAGCTCCACAGAAAGCCGCATGGATACCAGATCGCTGCCTACGACTTCAATTACCCCGAACAGCTGATGGTCAGTTCACGGCAGCGCCGGACTCGTACCAGGTCTTGATCAGGTTGCGTTCGTCGTCGGACAGAGCCGCAGGGTTGCCAAAAGGCATCTTCTTCAGCTGCACCACCTGTTGGTAGATCTGCTGGGCGTGCGATTTCACCGCTTCGGGGGAGTCCAGACGGACAGCCTTTTGCTGGATGGCCGTGCCGTGGCACACCACGCAGTGCTGCTGGAAAATGGCATTGACCTTGGCAAAGCCTTCTCCGCCAGCGGCTGCGGGAGCAGCAGCAGGTGACGTGGCTTCGGCTGCAGGAGTTGCGACTTCAGCAGCAGGGGCCGCGGGAGTCGCAACCTGCCCAGCTGCGGGTGCCGCTGGAGCAGCCGCTACTGGAGCAGTTGCAGCCACAGGAGCAGGCTTGAGCCAGACGAACACAGCAAGCAGAGCAGCTACGCCGACAGCAGCGTAAGGCCAGGGGTGGCTGTTGCGACCCAGCTTGTAGCCGTGGCGCATCACGAAGAACTGGCGAATGGCAGCACCGGCAAACATCATGCCGATCAGCACCAGCCAGTTCAGCTTGTGGCTGTACAACCAGCCATAGTGATTGGACAGCATGGCGAACAGCACGGGCAGCGTGAAATAGGTGTTGTGCACGCTGCGCTGCTTGGCACGTTGGCCGTGACGTGGGTCCACAGGCTCACCAGCCTTGAGCGAAGCCACCACCTTGCGCTGGCCAGGGATGATCCAGAAGAACACGTTGGCGCTCATGGACGTCGCGATCATCGCGCCCATCAGCAGGAAGGCTGCCTGGCCGGGGAAGATGTGGCAGGCCAGGTAGGCTGCGATACACACCAGCACCAGAACCATGGCACCGACGGTGGCATCGCCATTCTTCTTCTGGCCGAAAGTGCGGCAGATGAAGTCATACAGCAGCCAGAAGACCACCAGGAAGCCCAGAGCCGAAGCCACGGCAGCGCCGGTGCTCATGGCATTGGGGTCGCCGGGAGTGACCAGATAGATGTTGGCGTTCCAGAGGTAGGAGACCGTCAGCAGGGCAAAGCCGGACAGCCACGTGGTGTAGCTTTCCCAGTAGAACCAGTGCAGGTGATCCGGCATCTTGGGAGGAGACACATTGAACTTGACGGGGTGGTAGAAACCGCCACCGTGCACAGCCCAGAGTTCGCCGTTAACGCCCTGTTTCTTCAGGTCGTCATCCACGGGCGGCGTCAAGCTGCTGTCCAGGAACACAAAGTAGAAGGAGGAACCGACCCAGGCGATCGCGGTAATGACGTGGAGCCACCGCAACAGCAGGCCGGCCCAGTCGAGAATGTAGCTTTCCATAGCTCTCAACCTTGGCAGCGTGGGGCTGCCGAACAACCTGCTCACCACTGCGGGCGCTCTGAGCAGAAGAAAAGGCCGCGCTCCCGGACGTTACACACGGGGCACCGCTGCGACCATTCTGTCGACCGAAAGTGTATGCAATTTTTGCTGCCGCAACTCTCGAATCAGGGATAAACCACCCTAGAGATTTCCCTAATACAAGAGCAATACGCAAGGATCGGGCCTGATTTTTAGGGCAGGTAACCGCATGTTTGCGGCCACACGCACGAGATCAGGTGCATTCATTGCACCATCAGCTCGCAGACAAGCGCTGCAGAAGCTGCGCCGCCACCGCCACAGCGATCACCTCGGGCTCCTTGCCGGTAATGCCCGGCACACCGATCGGGCAGGTGATGTGAGCCAACTCTGCATCGCTGAACCCTCGCCTGCGCAAGCGACTGCTGAAACTGGCCCATTTGGTCTTGCTGCCAATCAACCCCACAAAAGGCAGATCTCCTCGCTCGCGCTGACGCAGCAGGCATTGCGCCACCACCTCCAGGTCTTCGGCATGGCTGAAGCTCATGATGAGCACCTGCGACTGCGGCGGCAGCTCTGCCACTGCGGCCTGCACCGGATCGGAGTGCTCGCACTGCACCCCTATCTGCTCCTCCACGGGAAAGACTGCATCACGGCTGTCCACCCAGACCACGCGGTACGGCAAGCTGCGCAAAATGCGCACCAACGCATGCCCCACATGGCCAGCGCCGAACAAGGCCACACATTGCGACGGCTCGGGCATCAAGGCCCGCAGACGTTGCGCATCGCGGGCGTCAAACCATGCAAAGTGCAGCTCCAGCGCACCGCCGCAACATTGGCCCAGACTGGGGCCAAGCGCATACCGCTGGACATGCTCACGCAAGGCTGCAGGGTCTGCGTCCCACTGCGCCAGCAGCTGGCGCGCCTGGGCAATGGCCTGCCACTCCAGATGACCACCGCCGATCGTCCCCATCACCTCATCGGCGAACACTGCCATCCAGGCCCCCTCCTCACGGGGCACGGAGCCACGAGTGGCCTGTACCTGCACCCAGCACAGCGGCTGCTGCGCCAGACGGTTCAAGATTCCTTGCTGTGTTTCGCTCCACATGACTGAACGCCGATTGCTTTGATGCCCGATGTTCATGCATTTTGCGAGTCCCAATAGACAGACAAGCGTATGAGCACATTAATCGGATGCATATCCGGACCGGATTTGACGAGTCGTTGCAGATTTTTCACGAGGAGGCTTCAGAATTGTGTCCCCAGGCAGCTGCCTCCATCCATTTGCGGCTACGCTTGGCGTCATGTCTGAAACCCACAACCCCACCCGCACCACACCAGCCCGCCGCCCCCTGAACTGGCTGCGGACCGGGATGATGGCTGCCGTTGCAGCGGTGCTGACCGCCTGTCAGATCGCACCTCAAAGCCCATCCATCGGCACGACGCCTGCCGACAAGGCCAGCCCCGGTTATCGCAAGCAGGCCGCCCAGCATCTGTATGAACGCAACTCCGGCCGCATCTACCAGGGTATGCTGCCGCCTATGCTGTATGCGATCGGCGTGCTGCAGGTTCAACTCGACGGCCAGGGCCGCGTGAAAAACCTGCACTGGATGCGCAAGCCAGGCCATGCCCCCGAAGTGGTGGCCGAGATCGAGCGAGCCGTGCGCTCCGCCGCCCCCTTCCCGGCCCCGGGTCGCAGCGTGACCTATACCGACACCTGGCTATGGGACAAGTCGGGACGCTTCCAGCTCGACACCTTGACCGAAGGTCAGTTGGGCCAGTAAAAGCGCACAGCGATGCAACCCGCTGCATCGGACAACAAAAAAACCGGCCAAGGCCGGTTTTTTTGTTGTCACAAGCCAGGCGAGGCTTATTCGACCACTTTGGTGATCTTCGTGCCCTGCAGCGATACGCCGGCCTCCAGGCCCGCGTTGGTCAGCACATAGCTGGTGACCGGAGCCTGAGCGGTCGTGGTGTCCACGCTGCCATTGGCACCGATCTTGCCAGCTGCCACGGTGGCATCAGCCCCCACGGACCAGCCGTCGCTCTTGAGGAACTTGTCCAGCGCCTCCTGTGTGTTGAACACATAGATCACAGCCTTGGACTGACCACCAGCTTGCCATCCGATAGAGGCCGCTGTCGTGCTGTAGAAACCACGGTTTTGACCGCCCACGCGCAGTACGCCGCGGCCATGCTCCACCCCGACCACAAAGCTGCCGCCAATCACCGACGGGAAGATCAGCACCCCCTTGGCGCGTTGCACCATTTCCTTGGATCCTGGTGCGGTCTGGTACAGGCGCTCCAGAGCTGCATTGGCACGGGTATTGACCGTTGTGGAATCGGCACGGGGAGCCGATGCCGTGTCAGGCTTGGTCGTGGTGCAGGCCGTCATGGTCATGGCACCGGCAGCCAGTGCAGCAGCCATCGCAACAGAACGCAGAGAAATTTGACGCATACCTATATCCTTTCATGGGATGAATGTGCAGACACATTTCAGAGGTAGAAGGTCCTGCAGTCCGACATTGAGTCGCTTTTGCACATCCCCCCGATGCAAAGCTGTCAGAAACAGGGTTGGCACGATGCTAGTGCGCAGCGTTGCCGATAAAACTCAGCGGTTACAGCTTGCGCCATTGGCCTACAGAAGGCAAGAGCAGTTGTCGAAAAAGACCTACAACATGAACATAAGACAAGACTTGGCCCCATCCATAGGCAATCCGACGAATTGTCTGAAACAGGCGCTAGCATTGTTGATATAAGCATCGCGCGGACGACAGGAAGTTCATGAAGTTCTGGAATTACTTTCACCACCCCAAGGCAGCTCTGGTTGTGCTGCGTGTCACCCTGGCCTTGCTCATGCTGCTGCACGGCTGGGCCAAGATTCGTTATGGCATAGGCAGCATTGAGGCGAAGGTCGAGAGCCTGGGTGCGCCGGGATTTCTGGCCTATGCCGTCTATCTGGGCGAAGTGGTCGCGCCTTTGCTTTTGCTGGTGGGCCTGTGGGTGGTGCCTGCCGCACTGGTGATTGCGGTGAATATGGTGGTGGCATTTGCGTTGATGCACACCCGGCAGATTCTGATGCTCAACAACACCGGCGGCTGGGCACTGGAGCTGCAGGCCTTTTATTTCGTGAGCGCCCTGGTCGTGGCCATGGCGTATTCCAAGGGCAAATAAGTCCTTAAAAACAGGAGCGGCTTGCGCCTGTCATATCTTGGTTTCAATGCCTTTTAATGCTGAAACCTTGAAATGACCTGCGCAAGCCGCTCTTGTTTTTGCCATGTCTCCCGCTTCGAGAGACTCACGTCCCGCTCAGGAGCCGCGATAGGTGGAGTAGCTCCAGGGGCTGACCAGCAAAGGCACGTGGTAGTGCTGCTCCACATTGGCCACGCCGAAGTCCAGGCTCACCTTGTTCAGAAAGCTGGGTTCTGGCAGTTGCACGCCACGGGCCTTGAAGTAGGCCGCAACATCAAAGGTCAGACGGTAAGTGCCGACCTTGAGCGTGTTGTTGTCGAACAGCGGCGCGTCGGTGCGGCCGTCATGATTGAGCACCAGGCTCTTGATCAGCGTGGCCTTGTCGCCTTCGGTGGAAAACAGCTCGACAGCCATGCCTGCGGCGGGGCAGCCATTCATGGTGTCGAGAACGTGGGTGCTCAGGCCCATGGAAATCTCCTCACAGGCAGTTTGCCACTGCCCTTGGTTGTATCAAACACACGACTTACGCAAAACGGGTTCAGGCAGACCGTTGTTGCATTCCTGTTTGCGTAAGCCCTGAAACATCTATGCCATCACAAAGTCTGCTCGCGCATGAGCGCAGCGCTTTGATCGCTAAAGTGTATACAGTTCCTGTACTCCATCAAAGGCTTTTCTGCCTTGACTTTCAGGCACATAGCCAGCTCTGTCCGGTTGGCATCTGTGCAAGCCTCTATACACTGGCCCGATTCATCAAGCGAACAGGAGACAACGCATGCAATTGCGCACCACCGCCCTGGCAGCCAGCCTGCTCATCGCCCTGGCCGGCCTGAGCGCCTGCAGCAGCACGGCCACGCTAGAGCCCGCCAGCAACGAACGCGCGGCCATCCGTAACGACGCCACCGCTCAGGCCGCAGCGCCGGCCGTCACCCAGACCGCCGCCGCCCAGGCAGCCGCTGCTGCCTATGACTTCGAGCTGGATGTCTTTCACCCCGTCATCGCCAAGAACGGCATGGTGGCCTCGGAGCAGGAGCTGGCCACGCAGATCGGCGTGGATATTCTCAAGGCGGGCGGCAATGCCGTCGATGCCGCTGTGGCCGTGGGTTTTGCCCTGGCCGTGGCCTTGCCCAATGCCGGCAATATCGGCGGCGGCGGCTTCATGATGGTGCACGACGCGCGGAGCGGCAAGGACATTGCGCTGGACTTCCGCGAAGTGGCACCCAAAGGCGCGTCACGCAATATGTATCTGGATGCCGCGGGCAAGGTCATCGACGGCAAATCGCTCTACACCCATTACGCCGTAGGCGTGCCCGGCACCGTGGCGGGCATGACGCACGCGCTCTCGCGCTGGGGCAGCATGCCGCTGGCCAGGGTCATGGCTCCGGCGATTGCGCTGGCGGACAAGGGCTATCCCGTCAGCGTCACCCTGGCCAAGACTCTGGAGCAGGAAAAAAAGAATATGGGCCGCTGGCCCGCCACCCAGGCCGTTTTCTGGAGGAACGGCGCTCCGCTGCAAAGCGGCGAGAGGCTGGTGCAAAAGGATCTGGCGCAGTCCCTGCGCCTGATCAGCCAGCAAGGTGCCAAGGCCTTCTACGAGGGTGCGATCGCGCAGAAGATCGTGGCGGAGATGGCGCCGCACGCCAATGCCCTCAGCCTGCAGGACCTGCGCGACTACAAGGTGGCCGAGCGCGAGCCCGTGCGCGGCAGCTATCGCGGCTACCAGATCGTGACCATGCCTCCGCCCTCTTCGGGCGGCGCCCATCTGATTCAGATCCTGAACATGATGGAGCGCTGGCCCATGAATCAATGGGGTGCCGACAGCGCGCAAAGCGTGCACTACATGACCGAGGCCATGAAGCTCGCCTATGCCGACCGCTCCGAGTATCTGGGCGATCCGGACTTTGTGAAGATTCCGCTCAAGGGGCTGATCTCCAAGAGCTATGCGAGCGAGCTGGCCGCCAGCATCAAGCCCCAGCAGGCCAGGCCCGCCAAGGACATCCGGCCCGGCAGGCCCCAGCCTTATGAAAGCGACCAGACCACCCATTACTCCGTGGTGGACAAGGCCGGCAACGCGGTGGCCGTGACCTATACGCTGAACACCAATTTCGGCAGCGGCATCGTCGCCAAGGGCACGGGGATTTTGCTCAATAACGAGATGGACGATTTCTCGGCCAAGCCCGGCGTGGCCAATGCCTACGGTCTGGTGGGCGGCGATGCGAATGCCGTGCAGGCCGGCAAGCGGCCGCTGTCCTCCATGACACCGACCCTGGTACTCAAGGACGGCAAGCCGGTTCTCGTCACCGGCAGTCCGGGCGGAGCGCGCATCATCACCACGGTGCTGCAGCAAGTCGTGAATCACATCGACTTCGGCATGAACCCGGCCGAGGCTGCGGCCACGCCGCGCTTTCATCACCAGTGGACGCCAGACGAGTTGCGCGTTGAAAAAGGCTTCAGCCCCGATACGCTGGCCCTGCTCAGACAATGGGGCCACAAGGTGGCACTGAAGGCATCCATGGGCCGCACGCAGACCATCGAGATCCGCGACGGCCTGCTGCGCGGCGCTTCGGACCCGCGCAACCCTGACGGAAAGACCATGGGTTACTGACGCTGAACAAAAAAGCCGCGCTCCCCCGAGCGCGGCTTTCACTTGAGGCGGCTGCTGGCCGTACGCTTGGCCAGTGGCCGCCCTCCCCACCTCTCTTTATTCAGCCTTCTGACCGATTTCGAAGTTGGCCTGGATTTCCAGGGCACGCACCATGCCCGAGTGATCCCAGGCAGCGCCGCCGTGAGCCACGCAGCTGTTGAACAGCTCTTGAGCCTGAGCGGTGTTGGGCAGGGACACGCCCAGCTGACGAGCGCTGTACAGGGCCAGGTTCAGGTCCTTCTGGTGCAAGGCAATGCGGAAGCCAGGGTCGAAAGTGCGCTTGATCATGCGTTCGGCATGCACTTCCAGGATCTTGGAAGAAGCAAAACCACCCAGCAGGGCTTCACGCACACGTGCTGGATCGGCACCGGCGCGCGATGCAAACAGCAGGGCTTCGGCCACGGCTTCGATGTTCAGAGCCACGATGATCTGGTTGGCCACCTTGGCGGTCTGGCCGTCGCCGTTGCCGCCCACCAGGGTGATGTTCTTGCCCATCTTGTCGAACAGAGGCTTGACGCGTTCGAAGGCTGCATCGGGGCCGCCAACCATGATGGACAGGGTGCCGTTCTTGGCACCGACTTCACCGCCGGAGACGGGAGCGTCCAGGTACTGGGCGCCAGCGGCTTCGATGCGCTTGGCAAAGTCCTTGGTGGCCACGGGCGAGATGGAGGACATGTCGACCACGATCTTGCCAGAGCTGCCCTTGAGGCCGGCTGCCACGCCGTCTTCACCGAACAGCACCTTCTCCACGTCGGGAGTGTCGGGCACCATGATGAAGATGATGTCGGCGCGCTCGGCCACACCGCGAGCAGTGGTGCACTGGGTGGCGCTGGTTTCGGCGATGTTGGCAGGCACCTTGCCCACGGTGTTGACGAACAGTTGGTGGCCGGCCGCAATCAGGTGGCCGCACATGGGCGCGCCCATGATGCCCAGACCGATAAAGCCCAGCTTGAGAGACGATGCGTTCATGGTTGTACTCCTCAGTTTTCTTGATACTCAAATTCGATGGCCGATGGCGCTTTGCGAGCCGGCGCCACAGACCGGGTCATCCATTCATGCAGCCACGGCAACCTTGTTCCAGCCGCCGATCTTCTGCAGCCAGCCCAGGCCGGACTCGGTGCCGTTGGCGGGCTTGTATTCGCAACCGATCCAGCCGTCGTAGCCGATGCGATCCAGGTGTGCGAACAGGAAGGGGTAGTTGATCTCGCCCGTGCCGGGTTCGTTGCGACCGGGGTTGTCGGCCAGCTGGATGTGACCGATGCGGCCCAGCTGCTTTTGCATGGTGGCTGCCAGCTCGCCTTCCACGCGCTGGGCGTGGTAGATGTCGTACTGCACAAAGGCGTTGGGCGCACCCACTTCGTCCAGGATGGACAGGGCATCGTCAGTGCGGTTCAGGTAGAAGCCGGGGATGTCGAAGGGGTTGATCGGCTCGATCAGCAGGCGGATGTTGGCGGCGCTCAGGGCGGCGGCAGCAAAACGCAGGTTTTCCACGAAAGTGCGGCGCACCACGGCAGCGTCAACACCGGCAGGAACCTTGCCGGCCAGGCAGTTGAGCTGGGGCACACCCAGGGCGTGGGCATAGGTCACGGCCTTGGCCACGCCAGCGCGGAACTCGTCCACGCGCTTGGGGTCGCAGGCAATGCCACGTTCGCCCGCGTCCCAGTCGCCGGCGGGCAGGTTGTGCAGAACAATCTTCAGGCCGGTGGCGTCCAGACGCTCCTTGATCTCTTCCACGGTATGAGCGTAGGGAAAGAGAAACTCCACGGCTTCAAAGCCTGCGTTTGCGGCACGCTCAAAACGCTCGAGGAAAGGCACCTCGGTGAACAACATGCTCAGGTTGGCTGCAAAACGGGGCATGATAAAAGTCTCCGGTAATCGTTAATAGTTGCAGGCGCTAGACGCCAAGCAAGGGCCTAAGCCGGCCGCGCTGCCCCGCAGCGAAGGCGTCGTCCCCCTCCCGCGCAGAGAGGGGGAAGCGGCAAAGCCGCTCCGGGGGAGTTTTCCTATCAGTCCAGCAGGGCCAGTGCGCTGGGCGCGTCGGCCTTTTCGGTCGCCAGGTCTTCGAACTCGACCACGTTGTCGATTTCGGCGCCCATGGAGATGTTGGTCACACGCTCCAGGATGCACTCGATCACCACAGGGGTCTTGTGCTCGGCCATCCAGGCTTCGGCCTGCTGCATGGCGGGGGCAAAGTCTTCGGCGCGATGAACGCGGATCGCCTTGCAACCCAGACCTTCAACGACCTTAACATGGTCAACACCGTAGCCGCGGGTCGCATCACCCTCATCCATGTTGATATTGTCGAACGCCAATTGCACGCAATAGTCGATCGAGAAAGCGCGCTGTGCCTGACGGATCAGACCCAGATAGCTGTTGTTCACCAGCACGTGAACATAGGGCAGCTTGAACTGCGCGCCCACGGCCAGCTCTTCGATCATGAACTGGAAGTCGTAGTCGCCGGACAGGGCCACGATTTTGCGCTGGGGGTCGGCCACGCGCACGCCCAGGGCTGCGGGAGTGGTCCAGCCCAGAGGACCGGCCTGGCCGCAGTTGATCCAGTTGCGGGGCTTGTACACGTGCAGGAACTGGGCGCCGGCGATCTGCGACAGACCGATGGTGGACACATAGGTGGTGTCGCGGTCCAGGGTGCGGTTCATGCACTGGTAGACGCGCTGGGGCTTCATCGGCACGTTGTCGAAGTTGGTCTTGCGCAGGTACTCGACGCTGTTCTTGCGACCCTGGCACTCGGCCACCCAGGCCTTGCGGCACTTGAGCTTGCCGGCAGCCTTCCACTCCTTGGCGACGGCAACGAATTGCTCCAGAGCCGCCTTGGCGTCGGAGACGATGCCGTAGTCGGGGGCGAACACGCGGCCGATCTGCGTGGGCTCGATGTCCACGTGGATGAACTTGCGGCCCTTGGTGTAGACCTCGACCGAGCCGGTGTGGCGGTTGGCCCAGCGGTTGCCGATGCCGAACACGAAGTCCGAAGCCAGCATGTTGGCGTTGCCGTAGCGGTGGCTGGTCTGCAGACCGCACATGCCGACCATCAGGGGGTGATCGTCAGGGATGGTGCCCCAGCCCATCAGGGTGGGGATCACGGGCACGTTCAGGATCTCTGCCAGCTCGACCATCAGATCGGAAGCATCGGCGTTGATCACACCGCCGCCGGAGACCAGCAGGGGACGCTCGGATTCATTGAGCATCTCGATGGCCTTCTCGGCCTGCTTGCGCGAAGCGGCTGGCTTGTAGGCAGGCAGGGGCTCGTAGGTGTCGATGTCGAATTCGATCTCGGCCAGCTGCACGTCGATGGGCAGATCGATCAGAACGGGGCCGGGACGGCCGGAGCGCATCAGATGGAAAGCCTGCTGGAAGGCGCGGGGCACCTGGGCGGGTTCCAGCACGGTGGTGGCCCACTTGGTCACGGGCTTGGCAATGGAGGCGATGTCCACGGCCTGGAAGTCTTCCTTGTGCAGACGCGAGCGGGGAGCCTGGCCGGTGATGCACAGGATTGGAATGGAGTCGGCGCTGGCCGAGTACAGACCGGTGATCATGTCGGTGCCGGCGGGGCCGCTGGTGCCGATACACACGCCGATATTGCCTGCCACAGCACGGGTGTAGCCTTCGGCCATGTGGCTGGCGCCTTCGACGTGACGGGCCAGAATGTGACCGATGCCGCCGTGGTTCTTCATTGCAGCGTACAGCGGGTTGATGGCCGCGCCGGGCACACCAAACGTCACGGTTACACCTTCTTTTTCGAGCACCAGGACTGCGGCGTCGATTGCTTTCATTTTGGCCATGAGGGTCTCCTAAAAACTTGATTGAACTTTAGTCAAGACCCTTGCTTGCTGGAAGCCACTCTCAGACCATAAAATTTATTCCACCCAAGAATAAATAGGAGACAAACCCATGGACAGACTCGATGCGATGCACATGTTTGTGCGCGTGGTGGAGACCGGCAGCTTCACCAAGGTGGCGCAGGAATTCGCCACCACCCAGCCCACCGTTACCAAGCAGGTCGCGGCCATGGAGGCACGCCTCAAGGTGCGTCTGCTCAACCGCAACACACGCGGCGTAAGCCTGACCGAAGCCGGTGCGCTGTACTACGAAAAATGCAAGATCATCGTCAGCGACGTGGCCGAGGCGGAGAACGTGGTCAAGGTACGCCAGACCCAGGTCCAGGGTCAGCTGCGCATCGGCAGCTCGGTGGCCTTCGGGCGCCGGGTGCTGATTCCGCTGGCCATGGATTTCATGAAGCACAACCCGCAGGTGCAGGTCGATCTGAGCTTCGAGGACCGCTACACCGATCTGGTGGCCAACGGCATCGATGTGGCGCTGCGCCTGGGCAAGCTGGCCGACTCCTCGCTGGGCGCGCGCATGCTGGGCGTCAATCCCTGGGTGCTGGTGGCCTCCAACACCTATCTGCGCAAGCACGGCACGCCGCGCCGCCCCTCGGACCTCAAGGAGCATTCCACGCTGATCTACAGCAGCGTGCAGGGCAACGATATCTGGCGCCTGCGCAATGCCAGCGGCGAGCCGGTGTCGATTCCCGTCACCGGGCGGCTGCGCTCCAACAATCTCTCGGCCCTGCTGGCCGCGGCCCGCTCGCACATGGGGATTGCGGCCCTGCCGCGCTATGTGGCCCAGGACTCGCTCAAGGACGGCCGCGTGGTGGAAGTGCTCAAGACCTGCCGCCTGCCCGAGCAGGAAATCCACGCCGTCTACCCCTCGCCGCGCCTGGTGCCGCAGAAGGTGCAGTCCTTCATCGCCTTCCTTCAGGGCAAGTTCGACGATGCCTGGTGGGAGGATCTGCCAAGAGGGGGCTAGCTCCCCCTGAGGCGCTTCGCGCCTAGGCGGCCCCGCCTTCCCCTCTCTGTACGCGCTGCGCGCTAACGGAGGGGGACTGCTCCTTCGCCGCGAGGCAGCTCTTGCTCGGCGCACTGGGATGGGTAGCGCCAGTTGTACACTGCAGCTATATAAAAAATAGCAGCTACCGCTTTATGAGCGGTAACTGCAGATATTTTTCCACTTAGAACCGTTGAATAACCTGCGCAAGCAGCTATTCAATTTGATGGTTTCAAAGAATCAGAATTGCGCGGAAGTCGTTGACATTGGTGTGCGTAGGACCGGTGATCACCAGATCGCCCAGTGCCGAGAAATAGCCATAGGCATCGTTGCGATCCAGGTGATCGCTGATGCGCAGGTTCAGCTCTGCCGCGCGCTTGAGCGTGCAGGGCGAGACACGGGCTCCCGCGTTGTCCTCGACACCGTCGATGCCGTCGGTATCCGCAGCCAGCGCCCAGACCTTCTCCTGACCCTGCAGGGCCTGGGCCAGACCCAGGCAGAACTCGCCGGCACGCCCGCCGCGCCCCTTGGCGGCACCGGGCTGACGCGGGCGGATGGTCACCGTGGTTTCGCCCCCCGAGAGAATCACGCAGGGCCTGGCAAAAGGCTGGCCATGCCTGGCCACGGCACGCGCCAGCGCCGCATGGACCTTGCCCACCTCGCGGGATTCGCCCTCCATCTCGTCGGACAGCACATGCACGGCAATGCCTGCCGCGCGGGCTGCGGCGGCCGCCGCTTCCAGCGACTGCTGGGGCGTGGCGATCAGATGCACTTCATGGCCTTCAAAGCGGGCATCGCCGGGCTTGGGCGTCTCCAGCTCGCCGGCTTTCAGCGCAGCGCGCACGGACTCGGGAATGCCGATCTGGTAGCGGTCCAGGATGGCCAGTGCATCGGCACAGGTCGACGCGTCCGGCACCGTGGGTCCGCTGGCGATCACCGAAGGATCGTCGCCGGGCACATCGCTGATGGTCAGCGTCACCACCTTGGCGGGATGGCAGGCAGCGGCCAGACGGCCGCCCTTGATGCGCGACAAATGCTTGCGCACGCAGTTCATCTCGCCAATCGCCGCGCCACTCTCCAGCAGTGCCTTGTTGATGCGCTGCTTCTCGGCCAGGTCGATGCCTTCGGCGGGCAGTGTCAGCAGGGAAGAGCCGCCGCCGGAGATCAGGCAGATCACCAGATCGTCGGCCGTCAGGCCCTCGGTCAGCGCCAGGATGCGCTCGGCCGCAGCCAGACCGGCCGCGTCCGGCACGGGGTGGGCGGCTTCCACCACCTCCAGGCGCTGGGCCAGCCCTTCGGGGCGTGGGGGAATATGTGCATAGCGCGTCACCACCAGGCCCGACAGTGGCGCATCCTGCGGCCACAGAGCTTCCAGCGCCTGCGCCATGGAGCCGCCGGCCTTGCCGGCGCCCAGGACCAGCGTGCGGCCCTTGGGCGGCTTGGGCAGATGACGCGCCAGACCCTCGATGGGCAGGGCATTGCGCACTGCCACGTCATACAGATGACGCAGAAAGCCAGCCGGGTCTTGCTGGGGAACAGGCGTTGCCGCGGCCTGCGCGCGCGAGGATGTATTCTGTGCTTGCATAGCTGCGCATTGTGCATTCGGGCTTTTTTCCCTTACAGAGGGTCCCCAGTCACAACACTGCTGATCTTTGCAATACCAATGTTGCAAGCCCTTGCTCCCATTGGGTTTGCGCGCTTGCGCACAGCTTTCTGCGCCTGAACATCGATACAAACACCATGTTTGGTGAACAGAAACTGTATACAAAACTTGTCTTCAACCGCTATGATGGATTTATGGAAACTTCCACCACCAGTTTCATTGTCGAAAGCCTGACCAAGGCCATCGTCGAGCATCGCCTGATGCCCGGCACCAAGCTGGCCGAGCAAAAGCTGGCCGACCACTTTGGAGTTTCCCGCACCCTGGTGCGCCAGGCCCTGTTCCAGCTTTCACAAAACCGTCTCATCCGGCTCGAGCCCGCCCGCGGCGCCTTTGTGGCCACGCCTTCGGTGGACGAGGCGCGCCAGGTGTTTGCCGTGCGCCGCATGCTCGAAGCCGAGATGGTGCGCAGCTTTGTCAAGCAAAGCAGCGCTGCCAAGATTCGCGCCCTCAAGCAGCATGTGGCTGCCGAGAAAAAGGCCATGGAAGCCAATGACGTGGGCCAGCGCACCGAGCTGCTGGGCGACTTCCACGTGCGCATGGCCGAGCTCATGGGCAACGAGGTGCTGGCTCAA
>NZ_JBCPWN010000017.1:0-118359 GCF_039581415.1 Comamonas sp. F1-6 | reverse complement strand
CTGAGCCAGCACCTCGTTGCCCATGAGCTCGGCCATGCGCACGTGGAAGTCGCCCAGCAGCTCGGTGCGCTGGCCCACGTCATTGGCTTCCATGGCCTTCCTTTCGGCAGCCACATGCGCTTTGAGCTCCAACAAGCTGGAGGGTGTCTGCTGCGCGGCAAAATTGCGCACCATTTCGGCTTCGAGCATGCGACGCACGGCAAAGACCTGGCGCGCTTCTTCAACCGAGGGCGTGGCCACAAAGGCACCGCGCGTGGGCTCGAGCTTGATCAGCCGGTTCTGTGATGCATGAAACAAAGCCTGGCGAACCAGAGTGCGGGAAACACCAAAATGATTGGCCAGCTTCTGTTCCGACAACTTGGTACCGGGCATCAGTCGATGTTCAACAATTGCTTTGGTCAGACTTTCTGCAATGGACCAGGTGAGTGAGGTTTCCATTGCTTCATCATAAATCTTGAACTCAACACTTGTATACAACATTGATTGAGGAAAAGCTAGGTGTTCTCCCTTAAGGTGTGCCGGACGTTTCTTGAGGCAACCGCAGGAGAAGAAAGACGAATAGCCCACTAGGCATATTTAACTTACGCTCCTCCTTCAGTCAGCTCCATCACATGTTCTCTGGAGCGCAATATTTATCACCTGCCATTGCGGGCATGGTCGAATTTATTGACTCTTCCTATCCTCAACTTCGTAATAGCTCGGTCGCATAAAATCAATTTAATGAGTACTCCAGTCATCACCAAAACCAAGATCGCCGAGCGTCTCATAGAGTCGATCCTGACAGCCAAGCTTCGTCCGGGAGAGAAACTGGGTGAACAAGACATTGCGGACTTGTTTCAGGTCAGCCGCACCCTGGTCCGCGAGGCCTTGATGCACCTTCAGACCCGGGGATTTGTGGAAGTCCGCTCCAGGGTTGGCTGGTATGTTGCAGAGCCTTCGTTTGAGGAAGCTCAGGAAACCTATGCAGCGAGGCGCGTCGTTGAGCCGGGCATGCTGCGTGATGCTGGTCAACCCTTGCAGGCAACACTGAAACGCCTGCGCAAGCACATCGCCGAAGAGCGCAAAGCCATTGCCTGTGGGGACGCAGAAGCCCGCAGCTGGCTGCTGGCCGACTTTCATATTTGCCTGGCAGAGTGTCTCGGCAATCGGTTCCTGACTTCTATGATGGTCGATCTCTCGGCACGAACAACTCTGATTTCAGATCTATACCAATCGAAGACCGAGGCCAGAGTCTTCAATGACGATCACGCCGCCATTGTTGAGGCGCTGGCGGCTGGAGACAATCTGCGGGCTGAACAATTAATGATTGCTCACATCGATGCATTGGCATCGCGCCTTGATGAAAGCCTGATCGGTCGTCGCGGAGCACGCAACCGACTCCGCTCCATTCTGGCTCCTGAAGATTCGTCTTCAGCCAAATAGGCGTTTCAAAGTCGATGGGAGTCCTTGGCGGGATCCAGCCTGGTCGAGCCGCTCGGCCGCTTTGCCGATCTCGAGCTCCCAACACTTTGCGGCGAGCCAATATTGAGGCTTGAAGCGCTTGTCCCTAACAGGGGGCGATTGAGCTCGCCATCTGTGCCGGTGATGACTTACGCGTTCGCTGATCGTGCCCGGCAGCATTCATCAAGGAGCCGCCTCGGTCCATGGTGATCATGGCACCGGCGCTACGCCGGTTCCTCGACCAGGACTTGGAATGGCTCGCGTTGCGGATAGACGCCGGAACGGTTTCAATCAGGGCCATGAAACCACATGGATAGCCATCGCATCGTGGAATGGTCTTCCAGCAAGAATTGCCAATGCCACCGATCGCAACAAAGCGCTGGTCTCCGCATTGCCCACCGAATGGACTATCCATCTATTTCAACTGCTGCCGCCCTTGGTGAATGCAGCTGTCACTGTCCTGCCCGGCATCGCAACTGATCTCAAAGCCATGGGAGCATCAGCGCCGATTGCTCGTTGGCGAGCAATATTGCTGCGATGGACGCGGGCTGAATGCCGGCTTTGCAACAACTGACCAGTGACTACTGGTACTCATTCCGGTGTGTGACTTCGAGAGTACTTTCTATAGCCCCTTGATACGCACAGCAACCTGGCTTTGCTCAGCGCGGATCGTGGAGAGGTTCATAGATGGGTATCTACGCAAAACAGCCATGATCAAAGTGTAGGTTTCAGCACCTCGCCCAGGGCAGAAATGCACGCCAGGGCTTGCTGCGCCTGCTACTGACCGTTTGTCCTCCCATCTGAGGACTCCATCGAACCAATATCTCTGGCCGATAGAACCAGGGTTCCTACTAGCATATTGAATGCATGTCTTGTATACATTGCATGCATGTCAGTGATGTGTTCAAAGCATTTCTGGACAAGCTTGCTGAAGCAGTGGACATGAGGCAGATTTGATTCGCTTCATAAGCATCACAGCTCTTCAGCAGCGAAAACATGGCTGCAGGCCTGCGTCGCCCGTAGCCGCTAATAACGGTAGACAAGCATGACCCGCTCAGCCGAAATGAGGTCATGGCAAAGGGGCTCCATGGAGCACCCTGATGGAAGGCGGCATATGAACAACCTAGTACTGGACACCCATGGTGAGTCACTAACCTCGGGGGCCAACACCACCAGCCCAAAGCGAGATAAAGGCTTGCCGGCCGGAGTTTCTCCGGCGCTGTACAACCACGATCTGGCACCTACCTCGAAAGAGGGGCGTACCTGGGGGAGCTACAGCCTGTTCACTCTTTGGGCCAACGATGTACACAGCCTCGGCAACTACGCGTTTGCCATCGGTCTTTTCACGCTTGGGCTGGGAGGACACCAGATTCTGATGGCGCTTCTGCTGGGGGCGGCATTTCTGTTCGTGCTGCTGTCCCTCTCGGGCTTTATGGGGACCCGTACAGGGATTCCCTTTCCTGTGATGAGCCGCATCAGCTTTGGTACACGCGGTGCGCAGATCCCAGCATTGATCCGCGGCGGAGTCGCCATTGCCTGGTTCGGCATTCAAACCTACCTGGCATCGATGGTCCTCGACGTGATGCTGATCACGCTGTTCCCCGGCTTGCAGTCGCTGAAAGAGCAAGTCGTGCTGGGCCTGCCATTGCTGGGCTGGATCAGCTTTTCCATCCTGTGGGTTGTGCAGGTTCTCATTGCCTGCTGGGGCATGGAGAGCATCCGAAAGTACGAGGCCTTTGCCGGGCCTGTAATTCTGTTGACTTTCATTGCCCTGGCAGGATGGATCTTCTACAGCGCCAAGTGGACTCTGCACTGGTCCGCTCCTTTTGAAAGCAGTGGCGGAGCCATGTGGCTGCAGATCCTGGGCGCTGCTTCGCTATGGGTGGCGATCTACGGCACCTTCGTGCTGAACTTCTGTGATTTCACACGTGCAGCCACCTCAAGCAGCGCCGTGGTGAAAGGCAATTTCTGGGGCATTCCGATCAATATGCTGATCTTCGGCTTGATCGTGGTCATCCTGACAGGCGGCCAGCTTGCCATCGACGGCACGCTGATTCAAAGCCCGACCGACATCGTCCAGAACATTCCCAATAAGCCGCTGTTGATGTTGGCCAGTCTTTCGCTGCTGATTTTGACCATCGCCGTGAACCTGATGGCCAATTTCGTGGCTCCTGCCCTGGCGTTGGCCAACCTCATGCCCAGGCATCTGAACTTCCGCCGGGCAGCTCTTGTCAGTGCGGTTCTCGGTTTCGTGATCCTGCCCTGGAATCTCTACAACTCTCCGCTGGTCATCGTCTACTTCCTGGGAGGGCTGGGTTCATTTCTGGGACCGCTGTTCGGCATCGTGATGGCTGACTACTGGCTGATCCGCAAACAGCGCGTGAACGTTCCGGCGCTCTATACACACGACCCTGCAGGCCCCTATCACTACCGCAATGGCATCAATCCGAAGGCAATTCAGGCCCTGATTCCTTCATCCCTGATCTCGCTGCTCTTTGCATTCCTGCCGACGCTGCAATCGCTGTCCCAGTTCTCCTGGTTCATCGCAGCCGGACTGGGTGCCTTGTTCTATTGGATGGTTGCACCGAAAGGTCTCACCTACGAAGACCAGGATGGCGAAGCCATTTCCGTAGCCTCCGCCAAACACTGAGAAGGAAAGTTGAAAATCATGCGCATTTTGATCGTGAACGTGAACACCACTGAGTCGATGACCCATGCCATTGGCATGCAAGCTCGGAAGGTTGCTGCGCCTGGAACAGAGATAGTCGCGCTGACCCCGCGCTTTGGTGCCGAATCGGTCGAGGGGAATTTTGAGAGCTATCTTGCTGCGGTCGGCGTCATGGACGCCGTGATGAGCTATGGACAACCCTTTGATGCAGTCATTCAAGCCGGCTACGGTGAACATGGCCGCGAGGGCCTGCAGGAGTTGCTGGACGTTCCCGTGGTGGACATCACCGAGGCAGCGGCCACCGCGGCCATGTTCCTGGGCCACAAATACTCGGTGGTCACGACGCTGGATCGAGCTGTCCCATTGATCGAGGATCGACTCAAGCTTGCCGGCCTGGACGAGCGCTGTGCATCGGTTCGCGCCAGCGGCATGGCTGTGCTGGAGTTGGAAACTCAACCCGAGCGCGCGGTCGAAGCGATTGTTCGTCAAGCCAGCCTTGCCGTCAGCGAAGACCATGCGGAAGTCATTTGCCTCGGCTGTGGAGGCATGGCTGAACTGGATGCCAGGATCCGTGAACTGACCGGTGTACCAGTGGTCGATGGAGTAGCCGCGGCCGTGACCATTGCCGAGTCGCTCGTGCGCCTGGGCCTGAGCACTTCCAAGGTCCGTACCTACGCTCCCCCCCGAGCCAAGCGTGTGACCGGCTTCCCATTCACTAGCCAAGTGGCAGGATGAATTGCCCGGAGTTGTGTAAATCGTCCTGGCCCCTTATTTCCATGCAAATAAGCGTTCCTTGTGAGCAGCCAATGCTATTTCGAAGAATTCGGCGGTGAAGCGTTGAAGCAGATCCGGGCAGGCCTGCCGGTCAGCGATGATCAGTCCTGACTTGGCCTCATAGTTCCGTCACGGCCTGCTGCAGGCAGGCCAGCAATGCCTGCACCAGCGGATTGGCCGGTGTACGCCGCCACATGGCCAGCATCTCTGATGATGGCTGCGAGCCTTTGAGCGGGCGGAACACCAGGCGCGGCATGCCCACGCGTGTCAGCGCCTGGGGTACCAGTGCCACGCCCTGACCCAGCGAAACCAGCGAGATCACCGACAGCCAGTGCCGTACCTCGTGGCGTACTTCGGGTGCAAAGCCATGGGCCAGGCACATCTCGTAGATGCGCTGGTGATAGGTAGGCGAGACCAGGCTGGAGAACAGGATCAGACGGTCGTTTTTGAGTTCGGCCAGATCGATGGCGGCGCTGGCCTGCAGCGGGTGGCGGTCGGGCAGGCAGACCACGAAAGGCTCTTCCATCAGCAGCCGGCTGGCAATTCCTTCGGGCGGCTGTATGGAGTGGACCAGGGCCATGTCCAGCCGCATTTGCTGCAGGTCCAGGATTTGCTCTGCGCTGTTGGCCTCAAGCATGTCCACGCGCACCAGGGGGTGGTCGTGCTGGAATCGTTCCAGCGCCTGTGGCAAGCCGCGGTACAGGCTCGACCCCACGAAGCCCAGGCGCAGATGGCCGCGCGTGCCCTGGGCCACGTCGCGCGTTTCCTGTGCGGCCTGCTGACTCAGAGCCAATAGCTGGCGTGCCTTGTCCAGCAAATGTTCACCGGCCGCAGTCAGCCGTACGCCCTTGCTGCTGCGCTCGAACAACTGGGCCTGCAGTTCCTGCTCCAGCTGCTTGATGGCCACGGACAGCGGGGGCTGGGAGATCGACAGCCGCTGCGCCGCACGGCTGAAATGAAGCTCTTCGGCGAGGGTGACGAAGTAGTGCAGCAACCTCAGTTCCATGATTTATTGATATTTAAAAAGTATTGAGAAAGATTTTAATAATATTTGACGTGAATATATGAGGGTGCTGAAATTCGTGGCAGTCCTTGCCTCAATTGCCGGCTTTGTGTGCGGTACATATCGCCTGAATTCGTCATGGCCGAACCCAGAGACGGCAAGCAAGGTAAGCCCTGTAGCGAGGTTGTCGTTCTCTTTCCAATGAGAGGGTGCTCAGCTCCTCAGGGGATATTCGAATTCAGCAGGAGACGTTCATGTCCGCCAACGATAAGAGCCAGATGCATGCCGTGGCCCAGGCTGCCCATCCCGTGCCTGATCGCCACGGTGCCAATTTCTATGCCACCGATCCTGAGTTGCAGTCGCTGCTGGCGCTTTATCTGCCAGCCGATCTGCTGGCCCATCTGCAGCCCTATCTGCAGCGCATGGGCGAGTTGGCCGGTGGGCGCATCGACGAGCTGGCCGGCATGGCCGACAGGAATCCGCCCACGCTCGAGCACCGCAGCCGCGCCGGCCAGGACAGCCAGCGCATCATCAAGCATCCAGCCTATGAAGAGCTTGAGCGCATCGCTTACGGAGAGTTCGGCCTGCAAGCCATTTCTCACCGGGAAGACATGCTGGGCTGGAGCGGCAAGATGCCGCCCATCGTCAAGTACGCACTGACCTTTCTGTTCGTGCAGTCCGAGTTCGGTCTGTGCTGCCCGTTGTCCATGACCGATTCGCTGACGCGCACGCTCAAGAAGTACGGTACCCCCGAGCTGGTGGACAAGTATTTGCCTCAGCTGCTCTCACTGGATTGGGAGAACCAGGCTCAGGGCGCGATGTTCATGACCGAGCAGGCCGCAGGCTCGGACATCGCGGGCACGCTGACTCTGGCCGCCCCGCAGGCCGACGGCTCATGGCTTCTCACCGGCGACAAGTGGTTCTGTTCCAACCCCGATGCCGAGTTCGCCATGGTGCTGGCTCGTGTGGAGGGCGGGGCGCCGGGCATGAAGGGCATCTCGCTGTTTCTGCTGCCGCGTTCCCTGGACGATGGCAGCACCAACCGTTACCGCATCATCCGTCTCAAGGACAAGCTGGGCACCAAGTCCATGGCCAGCGGCGAGATCCGCATGGACGGCGCCGTGGCCTATCTCGTGGGCCAGCAAGGCCGGGGCTTTGTGCAGATGGCCGACATGGTCAACAACTCGCGCTTGTCCAACGGTGTGCGTTCCGCCGGCATGATGCGCCGTGCTGTGGCCGAGGCCGAATTCATCGCCCATGAACGCATTGCCTTTGGCAAGCGCCTGGAGCAGATGCCGCTGATGCAGCGCCAGCTCGACAAGCTGCGCGTGCCCGCCGAGCAGGCGCGCACCATGGTGTTCCAGACCGCGCAGACGCTGATGCGCTCCGACGCGGGCCAGCCGGATGCCTATGCGCTGCTGCGCATTCTGACGCCGCTGATCAAGTTCCGCGCCTGCCGCGATGCACGCAAGGTCACTGGTGATGCGATGGAAGTGCGCGGCGGTTGTGGCTATATCGAGGAGTGGAGCGATCCACGTCTGGTGCGCGATGCCCACCTGGGCTCCATCTGGGAAGGTACAAGCAATATCGTGGCGCTGGACGTGATCCGCGCCATCAAGCGCGAAGGTTCGTTGCCTGTGCTGCAGCAGTATCTACATGGCTTGCTCGATCATGCCAGCCTGGTGCCCGGTTACCGCCAGGCGCTGGAAGATGCATTGACCCGCGCCGGCACCCTGGCCGACAGGGCCGCTCAGGACGGTGGCGAAGTGCTGGCCCGCCAGGCCGCCACAGCTCTCTACAACTGCACCACGGCCATCGCCATGGCTTGGGAAGCCGCACAGACCGGCTCGGCCGAGCGCCTGCGCCTGTCGCAACTGGTGCTGCTGCACCGTGTGCTGCCGCGCGATCCGCTGGACGATGCGGCTGCCGTGCCGGCGCAGTGGCTGGAGTGATTGCCGGCGGCCTTGAAATAAGTAGAAGAAACGGCTGAAACGCTTCGTGAAAAAGGTGTTATCGGCTCTCGGATTATTTCTGCAAGGAGACAAGTATGCGCAATCACGCAAGAGAGCGCCGACGGCTGCTGGCCGCAGCCTCGGGTGCAGTGCTGTTGGCGGCAGCCCATTCGGCCGCACAGGCTCAGGGTGACTCCTATCCGGTTCGGCCGATTCGCCTGGTGGTTCCCTATGGTGCCGGCGGACCGACGGACGCGCATTTGCGGGTGGTGGCACAGCAAGCCTCGCAGCTGCTGGGGCAACTGGTGGTCATAGAGAACAAGCCAGGCGCCAACGGCACGTTTGGTGCGGTGGAGCTGGCGCGGGCTCAGCCGGATGGCTACACCCTGGCGGTGCTGCCTGCCAGTGTCTATCGCGAACCGTATCTGAACCGGGTGAGCTTCGACCCCTTGAAGCTGAGCTACGTGATCGGCATGACCGACTACACCTTCGGGCTGGCTGTGCGTAGGGAAGCGCCGTGGAAGAGCTGGAAGGAGTTTGCCGAAGATGCGAGCAGGCGTCCCGGCCAGATCTCCGTCGGTGCGGCCGGTCCGGTGCAAACGCCCAGCATCGTACTGAGCGAGCTGGTGCAGTCCACGGGCCTGCAGCTCAATCGCGTGCCCTACAAGGGAGATTCGGAGCAGGCCAGCGATCTGTTGGGCGGCCACATCGATGCGGGCGTGCTCTCCGGCGTAGCCTCCCAGCATATCCAGTCGGGCCGATTGCGCTACCTGGCAATGTTCACGTCCAGCCGTGTTCCGCAGTTCCCCCAAGTGCCCACTTTGAGAGAGCTGGGCGTGGACGCGGTGATCGAGTCGCCCTATGGCATTGCCGCCCCTGCCGGCCTGGCGCCAGCGCGGCTGCGCATCATTCATGACGCCTTCAAGGCGGCGCTGGAGTCGGCACAGGGGCGCAAGATCCTCGAACAACTCAATCAGCCGCTGAACTACCGCAGCCCGCAAGAGTTCGAGCAGTACGCGAGGAGCGCCTACGCACGCGAGAAGACGCGCATGGAGCGCTTCAAGGCCGTTGCCGGCGGCACCCCGCAGTGATTTTGCCGGTTCATCGGCAACACCCTTCCAAGGAGACAGACATGCATAAAGCCAGACGCGCAGCGCTGGGCCTGATGGCATCCGCCGCCCTGTCGGCGGCACTGCCCGCGCTTGCCCAGGAGAAATATCCGACACGCCCCATCACGTTCATCGTGCCGTTTCCGCCCGGCGGCCCTACCGATGCCATGGCACGCATTCTGGCGACCGAGCTGACCAAGGAGCTGGGCCAGAGCGTGATCGTGGAGAACAAGGCTGGCGCCGGCGGCAATATCGGAGCGGACTTCGTGGCACGTGCCAAGCCTGACGGCTAAACGCTGATGTTCGGTACTTCGGGTCCGCTGGCCATCAACAAGCCGCTGTACAAGTCCATCAGCTACGACCCGCGCACCAGCTTCACGCCCATCATCTACGTGGGCTATCTGCCCAATGTGCTGGTGGTTCGGCCGGACTTGGGTGTCAGCAACGTCAAGGAACTGATCGCGCTGGAAAAGAGCAAGCCCGGCAAGCTCAATTTCGCGTCTTCGGGCAATGGCGCTTCATCCCATCTGGCGGGTGTGCTGTTCAACGGCCTGGCCGGCACCCAGCTGCAGCATGTGCCCTACAGGGGCACGGGGCCGGCGCTTAACGACCTGCTGGCCGGTCAGGTGGACATGAGTTTCACCGACATCCTCACGGCCATGCCCTATATCAAGGCCGGCAAGGTCAAGGCCCTTGGCGTGGCCACGGCCAAACGTTCCAGTGCCATGCCCCAGATCCCCACGATCGCCGAGCAGGGTCTGGCAGGCTATGACGTGAGCGTGTTCTTCGGCGTGGTCGGCCCCAAGAGCATGCCGGTGGAGCGGGTTGAGCTGCTCAATCAGGCCTATGCCAAGGCGCTGGATTCCGAGAATGTGAAGAAAGCCTTTGCGGCCCAGGGCCTGGAGCGCGGCGCGGATGCACAGCCCGCCTATCTGGCTGGCTTCGTGAAGAGCGAGCTCGACAAATGGAGCGAGGTGGTGCAAAAGGCCGGCGTGAAGCTTGACTGATGGCGCTGTCGCTTGGGCGCAAGCGCAGGCATGCCATCGAAGGGTGGACGTGTTAGAACTTTTCGAAACGTCTCGCCTTGGCCGAGAGGAGGACACTGTTTCGCACTGCCTGCCACTGCCCGAGAGCCCATGCAAGGCATGAGTCGGGGTATTTCAACTATCCATAGCCATGACATCTTCAACTTCCCTTCTGCTCGCCCAACTGCAGTCCGTTGCTGCCGAGTTCGTGGAGATCCGCCGCAGCATTCATGCGCATCCCGAACTTGCCTTCGAAGAGACGCGTACCAGCGATATGGTGGCCGAATCCCTGGCTCGCTGGGGCTATACGGTGCACCGCGGCCTGGGTGTCACCGGTGTGGTCGGCGTGCTCAAAAAGGGCTCGGGAAGCAAGTCGCTGGGCATACGCGCGGACATGGATGCCTTGCCTATCCATGAAAGAACAGGCCTGGACTACGCCAGCCGCCTGCCCGGGAAAATGCACGCCTGCGGTCATGACGGACATACAGCCATCCTGCTGTGCGCGGCAAAGTACGTTGCCGAGAAGCTTGATTTCAACGGTACGCTGAACCTGATCTTCCAGCCGGCCGAGGAGAACGAAGGCGGCGCCATGCGCATGGTGGACGAGGGCCTGTTCGAGCTGTTTCCCTGCGACGAGATCTATGCGCTTCACAACGCACCGGGTCTGCCCGTGGGCCGGATGGCCATCAGCCAGGGACCGGCCATGGCCTCGTTCGACCGCGTGACCGTTACGCTGCGCGGGCGCAGCGCCCATGGCGCCATGCCGCACCACGGCATAGACAGCATGCAGTGCGCGGCCAGCATCGTGCTGGGGCTGCAGTCCATCATCACGCGCGAGATCGATGCCCAGCAGGCGGCCGTGATCACGGTGGGCTCCATCCAGGCCGGCGAGGTCTTCAACATCGTGCCTGAAAGCGCCGTGCTCAAGATCGGCGTGCGCGCCCTGCACCCGGACGTGCGCAGTTGGGTGGAAAAGCGCATCAAGGCCTTTGTGCAGGCCCAGGCCGAGAGCTATCAGCTCAGCTGCGACATCGACTACGTGCACAAGTACCCAGTGCTCGTGAATTGCGCAGCCCAGACCGAATACGCGCGGCAGGTGGCCATACGCCTGCTGGGCGAGGACAAGGTGGGCGAGCGCACGCCGACCATGGGTAGCGAAGACTTTGCCTACATGCTGCAAAAGCGCCCCGGCGCCTATATCCGGCTGGGCAATGGCGTGGGGGAGGACGGAGGCTGCATGGTGCACAACCCGCTGTACGACTTCAACGACAAGGCCCTGCCCATAGGTGCGGCCTTCTGGGCGCACTTGGTGCAAAGCTATCTGGCCTGAGCGGTCGCACCTTGAACGGGAGAGAAGAGATGAACACATGGAACCGCCGCGGCTTTATGCGGCACACGCTGTGGCAGACGGCTGCCCTGGCGGCAGATTCGAGCTGGGTCCGGGCTGCAGAAAGATTTCCTGCCAAGCCACTGATTCTCATGGTGCCTTTTCCCGCAGGCGGGGCCAGCGATGTGGCGGCGCGCATCTTTGCCGAATCCATAGGCCGCAGCATCAGGCAGCAGGTGGTGGTGGAGAACCTGGGCGGCGGAACGGGCCTGATTGCCGCAGCCAAGGTGCTCAACGCGCCTGCAGACGGCTATATGTTCTTCCATGGTTCGGCCAACGAGATCTTCCTGGCACCCATGCTCAATACGGCAGCGCGCTACAAGCCGGGGGACTTCACGCTGGCCGCTCCCACGACGGAGTCGCCCATAGTGCTCATGGTCAAGAGCGGGTTGCCGGTCAACAGCTATGACGAGTTCATCGAATATGCACGCGCCAGCAAGAACGGCCCGCTGACCTATGGCACGGTGGGTGTGGACTCCATGTACAACCTCATGGGCGATGCTCTTGCAGCCAGACTGAGGCTGCCGTTTTTGCATGTGCCCTACAAGGGCGGCGCGCCGGCCCTGCAGGACCTGGCAGGAGGGCAGGTGGACTTCGCCATCCTGCCTTATCAGGCAAGCTTTGAAGGCATGGCCAAGCAGGGACGGCTGAAGATTCTGACCAGCTTTTCCAAGGTATTGCCCAAGGAGCTGACCCATGTTCCGCTGATATCGCAAAGCCGCCTCAGCCCGGATTTTGAATACACCGTCAGTGCGGGCTATTTTGTGAAGAGGGGCACCTCCGCGGACCGGGTTGCCGCGCTGCGCAGTGCCATAGGGCAGGCGCTGGTGAATCCGGAAATCCGCGCCAAGCTGGAACTGGAGGGCAAGCACCTGCGCCAGCCTGTTGCCTCGCAGGTAGAGGCGGACCAGAGCTTCCATGCCATCCATCAGCGCCTGAGCGCGCTGGTGCGCAGCGTGGGCCGAAAGCCTCTGGCCTGAGACATGGGCTGCCGCGACTGGCGGTGCATGCCCACGAGCAATCTTTGATCAACACGCAGGCCATGGGCCCGCATTCTGTCGGAAAGTGAAACATGCACAATCCAGCCACGATTGGCGCCGGAGCCCTGCAGGGCGTCAAGGTGCTTGATCTGTCACGCATTCTCGGCGGGCCGTTCTGTGGCCAGATACTGGGCGACCATGGCGCCGATGTGCTCAAGGTGGAGCCGCCGCAGGGCGATGACACCCGCACCTGGGGGCCTCCGTTTAGCGACGGCGTGGCCTCCTACTACTTCGGCTTGAACCGCAACAAGCGCCTCCAGTTTCTCGATCTGTCCGCGCCCGAAGGCCAGCAGCGCGTGCGCGCCTTAATGGCCGAGGCTGATGTGGTGGTGGAGAACTTCAAGGTCGGCACCATGGAGAAATGGGGCATAGGCTATGAGCAGATGCGCGAAGAGCTGCCGCATCTGATCTGGTGCCGCGTCACGGGCTTCGGCGCCGACGGCCCTCTGGGAAGCCTGCCCGGCTACGACGCCGCCATCCAGGCCATGGCCGGCATCATGAGCATCAACGGCGAAGCCGACGGCGACCCGCTGCGCGTGGGACTGCCGGTGGTGGACATGGTGACGGGGCTGAATGCCACCATAGGCGTGCTGCTGGCCCTGCACGAGCGGGGGCGCAGCGGACAGGGGCAACTGGTGGATGCTTCGCTCTACGACTCCGGGCTGTCGCTGCTCCACCCCCATGCGGCCAACTGGTTCATGGGGCGCAAGGTGCCGCAGCGTTCGGGCAATGCACATCCCAATATCTATCCCTATGACGTGCTCAGCACGGGCGGTGCTCCCATCTTTCTGGCCGTGGGCAACGACAGGCAGTTCCGGTTGCTGTGCCAGCATGTCGGGCAGGAGGGACTGGCGCAGGACGAGCGCTTTGCCACCGCAGGCCAGCGCTCCGTCCATCGTGCCGAACTCAAGCCCTTGCTCGAGCAGGCGTTTGCGCCCTTAGATGGCGTGAAGCTTGCCGACGAACTGATGGCCATCGGCGTGCCTGCCGCACCGGTGCTCGATGTAGCTCAGGCGCTTGAGCACCCGCATACCGTACACCGCGAGATGGTGGTGACGATGGGCCAATACCAGGGGCTGGGCGCTCCGGTCAAGCTCAGCCGCACGCCGGCCAGCTACCGCTTTGCGCCCTTGAGCGAAGGAGAGGATTTTCTGCCGGACGCCGGCGCCTGAGCTTGCTTCGGCGCGACTCCAGCCCGCCCCGTGCGGGCTTTCTTTTCTTGCGCCCATGTGAGCCGGTTTGCGTTGCCGGCGCCCTGTCCCACCCTTTTCACGGGCATTGTGTGCACAATGGAATGCAAAAGCGTTTTCCCTGTGTTCTGTCCATGGAGAGTCTCACGATGTCGCATGCTTTTGCCAAAACCCTGAAGTCCTTTGAACTGGCCGAGGGCAAGAAGGGCAAGTTCTATTCCTTGCCGGCCCTGGCCAAGCAGTTCCCGGAGATCAAGCGCCTGCCTGTCTCGATTCGTATCGTGCTCGAATCGGTGCTGCGCAACTGTGACGGCAACAAGATCACCGAGGAGCATGTGGCGCAGCTGGCGCGCTGGCAACCCAAGGCCGAGCGGGTCGACGAGATTCCGTTTGTCGTCGCGCGCGTGGTGCTGCAGGACTTCACCGGCGTGCCCTTGCTGGCCGATCTGGCCGCGATGCGCAGCACCGCTGCCAAGCTGGGCAAGAAGCCCAAGTCCATCGAGCCGCTGGTGCCCGTGGACTTGGTTGTGGACCACTCCATCATGGTGGACTACTTCGGCACCAAGAAGGCGCTGGACTTGAACATGAAGCTGGAGTTCCAGCGCAACCAGGAGCGCTACCAGTTCATGAAATGGGGCATGCAGGCCTTCGACACCTTCGGTGTCGTGCCGCCGGGCTTCGGCATCGTGCACCAGGTCAATCTGGAATACCTGGCGCGCGGCGTGCACAAGGCCAGGAGCGGCAAGGGCGAGGCGGTGTACTACCCCGACACCCTGGTCGGCACCGACAGCCATACCACCATGATCAACGGCATAGGCGTGGTGGCCTGGGGTGTGGGCGGCATCGAGGCCGAGGCGGCCATGCTGGGCCAGCCCGTGTACTTCCTCACGCCTGATGTTGTGGGCTTCGAGTTGACCGGGCAGTTGCGCGAAGGCGTGACGGCCACCGATCTGGTGCTCACCGTCACGGAGCTGCTGCGCAAGGAAAAAGTGGTCGGGAAGTTCGTCGAGTTCTTTGGCGAAGGAACGCGCAGCCTGTCGCTGCCGGATCGCGCCACCATCGGCAATATGGCCCCTGAATATGGGGCGACCATGGGCTTCTTCCCAGTCGATGAAAAGACCATCGAGTACTTCAAGGGAACGGGACGTACCAAGAGCGAGATTCAGGCCTTCGAAGCCTACTTCAAGGCCCAGCAGCTGTTTGGCGTGCCCAAGGCCGGCGAAATCGACTACTCGCATGTGGTCAAGCTGGATCTGGGCAAGGTGGCACCGAGTCTGGCCGGGCCCAAGCGCCCGCAGGACCGCATCGAGATCGGCCATGTGGCCGGGCAGTTCGACGAGCTGTTCAGCGCTCCCGTGGCCCAGAATGGCTTCAATCTCCCAGCCGATCAGCTGGCGCGTCGCCATGTGGTGAGCCCCGATGGTCCCGAGGCCTTGCAGCCCGAGAGCAAACCCCTGTCGGCCGGTGCGGAGCGCAACAAGGCCGAGATGGTGAGCAACACACCCGAGACCGGCAAGGTCGAGGCCAGTGCGATTGCTGCTGATGCCAGCCATGCGGTTGCAGCGCCGGAAAAGAGCTTCGATATCGGCAGCGGCGATGTGCTGATTGCAGCCATCACCAGCTGCACCAATACCTCCAACCCCAGCGTCATGCTGGCGGCGGGCCTGCTGGCCAAGAAGGCGGTACAGGCAGGCCTCAAGGTCAAGCCGCATATCAAGACCTCGCTGGCCCCGGGCTCTCGCCTGGTCACCCGCTATCTGACCGAGGCGGGCTTGCTGCCTTATCTGGAAAAACTGGGCTTTGCGCTGGCAGGCTACGGCTGCACCACCTGCATCGGCAATGCCGGTGATCTCACCCCCGAGATCAATGCCGTCATCACGCAGAACAATCTGGTCTGCTCGGCCGTGCTCTCGGGCAACCGCAATTTCGAGGCCCGCATTCACCCCAATATCAAGGCCAACTTCCTGGCCAGTCCTCCGCTGGTGGTGGCTTACGCGATTGCCGGCACGGTGCGCAAGGACCTGATGACCGAGCCCGTGGGCAAGGGCAAGGGCGGCAAGGATGTGTATCTGGGCGATATCTGGCCCAGCAGCGAGGAAATTCAGGAGCTGCTCAAGTTCGCCATGAACGGCAAGGCCTTCCGCAGCAATTACGAGCAGGTGGCCAGCGAGCCAGGCAAGCTCTGGGAAAAGATTCGGGGTGTGACGGGCGCCACCTATACCTGGCCCGAGAGCACCTATATCGCCGAGCCGCCGTTCTTTGCCGACTTCGCTCTGGATTTGAAAGCACCACCCGAAGACGGGGGCAGCGCTTCAGGTCAGAAAGGCTCTAACTCCAGTGCGGTGCACGGTGCTCGCATCATGGCCTTGTTCGGTGACTCCATCACCACCGACCATATCTCGCCCGCAGGCTCCATCAAGGAGTCTTCGCCGGCAGGCAAGTGGTTGCTCGAGCATGGCGTGCACAAGGCCGACTTCAACAGCTATGGCTCGCGCCGGGGCAACCACGAGGTGATGATGCGCGGCACTTTTGCCAATGTGCGTATCAAGAATCTGATGATCCCCGCCGCAGGCGACGGCTCGCGCGAGGAGGGCGGTGTCACCCTGTTCCGCGACGACCATGGCCGGGCCGAGAAGATGGCCATTTACGACGCGGCCATGAAATACCAGGCCGCGGGCCGTGCCACGGTGGTGCTGGCAGGCGAGGAATACGGCACGGGCTCCAGCCGCGACTGGGCGGCCAAGGGCACGCAACTGCTGGGCATCAAGGCCGTGGTGGCGCGCAGCTTCGAGCGCATTCACCGCTCCAATCTGGTGGGCATGGGCGTGTTGCCGCTGCAGTTCAAGGGCAATGACAGCTGGCAAACCCTGGGTCTGACGGGCGAGGAGTTCATCGATGTGATCCCGGCCGCCGACCTGGCGCCGCAAAGCGATGCCCAGCTGGTGATCACCAGGCCCGATGGCAGCAAGAAAACCGTGACCGTGAAGCTGCGCATCGATACCCCCATCGAGGTGGACTACTACCGCCATGGCGGCATCCTGCCCTATGTGCTGAGGCAGTTGCTGGCCTGATTGCGCCAGCTTGCCAGGTAAAAAGGCCTGTCCTCCTCGGAGGCAGGCCTTTTTCGTGGGCTGGCGCGAGCCCTATTTCATCGAGTGCAGGCCAAACATATTGCCTTCGGTATCGATGGCCAGGGCAATAAAGCCATAAGGGCCTATGGAGACTTTGTCGCGGTGCAGGCTGCCGCCGTTGCGTGCGACGCGGGCGGCCTGCTCGGCGCAGTCTTCACAGACGAAATAGACCAGCGTGCCGCCGCCGCCAGAGGGGCATTCCGGCATGCGGACCAGCGCTCCGGTGGCACCAGCGTTATCCGGCTGTCCTGGAAAGGCCCACATCTCCATGTCGGGGTGCTCGCCGCCTTCCGGCATGGCCAGCGCTTGCAGCTGACAGCCCAGCACGGCTTCGTAGAAGCTCCTGGCGCGCGACATGTCCTGCACGTAGATCTCGAACCAGCCAACGGGATTCATAGCCATCTTCAGCTCCTTGTCTGCTCATCGGTGGAAGTCCAGATGCTGAGGCCGCAGAGGCTGTGATGCAAGCAGACCCGGCCCTTAACAGGGGCTTCGAGCCTGGAACATGGGGCAAGGGCCGGGCGCGGGCTGCCGGGCGCCGGCCCGCACTCTCAGGGCTTTCTCTGGGCGGCAAGCTTTCTGGCCTTGCGGCGGTGCCACCAGAGCCAGATTCCGCTGATGCCCAAGCCACCCAGCACCAGGCCGTTGAGGCCGGCCAGGATTTCCATCAGTACGCCACCCAGCTCGCCCGTGTGCAGCGGATAGGCCATGGCCACCGCCGCAGCGCCGGGGTCGAGTTCATTCCAGCGCCTGACGTCCAGCACGGCACCATTGCGCGGGTCCAGCCATACCGAGCTGATGCCGTTGGGGTGCGGTTCACCGGGGGCGCGAAAGCGGATGCGTACTGCCTGCTTGGCATTGGGCGGCAGCTGCACGAAGCTGGCCTGGGCATCGGGCATGGCCGCGCGGGCCGAGGCCAGCATGGCATCCACATCGGCTGGCAGCGGTTTGGCAGATGTTTCCGTAGTCAGTGCGGGCAGCTTGGGTGGCTTGATTGCCGTGCTGCTGCTGAGCACATTGAGCCAGTCGCCCAGCGGCCGCCATGCCATATAGGCACCGGTGACGACCGACACCGCTATCAGCAGGCCCATGATCACGCCGCCGATGCGGTGCATGTCGAACAGGGCGCGCACCAGGCTTTTATTGAGTTCTATGCGCCAGTTGCCCGGCCAGCGCTTGGGCCACCAGAGAATGACGCCCGTCAGCAGCAGCAGCAGGTAGGCCAGGGTGGTCCAGGCCAGTATGGCCTTGCCGTTGGCGTCCAGCAGCAAGGTGCTGTGCAGCTTGAACAGCGTGTTGACAAAGCCCTCGGTCTCGCCGCGGCGGCCCTGCTCCGCTCCGGTGACGGGGTCCAGGTAAATGGTGCCGCGCCAGTCCGCAGCCTGAACGCGCAGCCACAGGCTGTCCTGTGTCTCCTGAGGCAGCCGGAAGCGCAGAGTGGCTTTGCTGCCGAACTCCTCATGGGCTCTTGCCAGTATCGGCGTCAGTGCTGCGGCCTGCTGCGCATGCGCCGTGCGGGCCTGGAATAGCTCGGGGTGTGCCATGCGGTCCAGCGGCTGGCCGATGATGAGCAGGGTGCCGGTGAGCCCGGCCAGAATCAGAATCCAGCCCAGGCCCAGGGCAAACCAGCGATGCAGCCGCAGCCACAGAGAACGGAGCGAAGTCATTGCGCGTGATGGTGTGATGCCCCGCGAGGTGGGCTCGCGGGGCCGCCGCTTAGAACGGCAGGGTGGCCTGAACGTACAGGGTGCGTGGCATGCCCACGTATTTGCCACCGCCGTTGTTGTCGGTGGAGCGGGTGAAGTAGCGGCGGTCAAACACGTTCTTCATGCCAACGGTCAGGCGCAGATTGTTCAGCTCCTTGCCGGCCTGGTAGCTGGTGCGCAGGCCCAGGATGGCAAAGCCCGGGATATCGCCCAGATTGCCATTGGCGTCTTCCTGCGTGATGTAGGGATTGGGCTTGGCGCTGGTGCCGGGCGTGCCGGGCGAGCGTTGCTTGGACTGGGCGTTCAGATCGGCATTGAAGGTCCAGCGCTCCATCGCATAACGTGCCGACAGGCCGGCCGTGTGGCGCGAATAAAGCGGCAGGTCGCGGCCTGCGAAGGGACCGGCCTGGCTGGTGGCCTGGGTGAAGGTATAGCTCATGCCCAGCGACAGGCCCTTGAGTGCCGGGTAGTTCTTGCCGAAGTCATAGCGCAGCGCCGATTCCAGACCACGGTGGCGCGTGGCACCCAGATCGGTCCAGATGCCGTTGCCGGTGCCGTCGCCCGGGCGGTCCAGGAACAGCTCCTTGTTGAAGTCGATATTGAACAGCGTCAGCTCGCCATTCCAGGTGTCGCTCTTGTAGTGCGTGCCCAGCTCATAGGTCTTGGCCGATTCGGGATAGAGCTGGTTGTTGGACGACTGGGCCAGCTGTGCGTACTGCTGAGGCCCGAAGGACTTGCCGGCATTGGCGAACACCGACCAGTGGCTGTCGACGCGGTAGAGCACCGACAGCGTGGGCAGCCATTCGTTGGCGGCCGCCGTCGGGTAGATGGCCGCTGCGGTCGCGCCCTTGTAGTCCACCACATTGTTGAAGGAGCGGATGCGCTCGTAGCGCACGCCGGGCGTGATGGTCCAGTTGCCCACATCGATGCGGTTGTCGATATAGAAGGCATTGGCCGTGGTGCCGCCCTGGCTGGTCTGGGTGGTGTTCAGCGGCAGGGCCATGGCATCGACCTGGCCGGGCACATAGAAGCCCGAAGTGGCCAGCGCCGTTTCTGAGCTCTTTTCCTTCAGGTAGCGATAGCCAACGCTGACTTCCTGCACCACGGAGCCGGTCTCGAAAATGCGCGAGTAGCGCGGCTCCACGCCGTAGTAGCTGTAGTCGCGCGGTGCGGCCGTGAGGCTGCGCTTGCCGGCATTGGCACCAGTGGCGTCGCGTTCGATATAGCTGCCGCGGAAGGAGTCCACGTAGTAGCTGAGCACTTCGAAGTTGTTGCGACCGTCCTTGTAGCTGTACTTGAGCGAGCCGTCGGTGCGACGGCCCGTGAACTGGTCATAGTTGCGCGTGCTCTGGAACGGGTCGGCTGCGTACTGGGCCGTGGTCAGGCCGCCGGGCATTTGGCCCTGGCCCTCGAAATGGTGCAGCGAAGCGGAAATGCTGCTGTTGTTGCTGAGCTTGTAGCTGCCCTTGACCAGCAGGTCGTCGATGTCGGTCTTGTCGTTGTTGCTGCGCCAGCCCTTGCCGTGCGTGCCCGAATACAGCACGGCCAGGCCCAGGCCCGACTCGTTGGTGCCGCCCACAAAGAAGCTGGGCGTGGTCTTCACGTTGCCGCCGTGGCTGTAGATCTCGGTGCCGATGGAGGCTTCGGCCGCAAAGGTCTTTGGAATGGCACGCGTCGTGAAGTTGATGATGCCACCCACGTTCTGCGGGCCGTAGCGCACCGAGCCTGCACCGCGCACCACGTCGATGGAGTCCAGATTGCCCAGCGCCACGGGCGCCAGCGACAGCTGGGGCTGACCGTAAGGAGCGTAGGAAACGGGCACGCCGTCCTGCAGCACATAGGAGCGTGGCGACAGGCGTGCGGTCAGACCGCGCACGCTCAGGTTCAGGGAGATATCGCTGCCGCCCGTGCCGTTGCTGTCCTGAACCTGCACACCGGGCACCAGGCGCAGCGCTTCGCGCAAGGTGGCCGCGCCGCTTTCCTGAATGCGCTCGCGCTCGACGATGGTGCGGGCGCCTGGATGCTCCAGCACCTTCTCGGCGTTGGACATGTCGCCATCCAGCCAGTTGCCGGTGACGGTGACCGAGTCCAGGGCGGCTTCGGCAGCGGCGGCGCTGGCCGTCTGTGCATGAACGGGGCTGGCGAGCACGCCAAGGGCTGCGGCAACGGCAGCGGCGGCGCTGCTCAGGCGAAAAGCGGGGGAGTCGGAAAGATGGAGGTTAGCCATGGGTGTTGTAGGGGAGTGCACACAGCACCTGGCTGGCATGAACAGCGCGCTGCCCCAGCCTTGCGCTGGCGGCATCTCTTGTCTTCAGTCGGGGCCGGAGGGGACTATGTGGCGTTTATTGGCAGGCGCAGATATTAATGAGAATGGCTGTCATTTGGCTGTATGTGGTTATGTTGAGACACAAAAAAACAGCCTCCCTGTTCGGCAATCTCGGCGGTCGAGGCCGCTGCGTGTGGGCGTTGGCAGGAGAAGGGCTTGACCCTGCTCGGGCAGCAGCTCCTGCAGACTGGGCAGTTGGGGCAGGCAGCTGCCGGCCTGACATGCCTGGCCGCAGTGGAGTCAGCGGTCCGTGGACGTTCGGCAGATGTCTCTTGCGCAATGCTGCGTCAGCGGGCTTTTTCTTGTGGCAAGGCGGGCGGCGGCAAGGTGAAACGCCAATGTTCAGGACTGGGGCTGACCGTTATTGTTCATAAGCATGCGGCGAAGTTCCGGCACATTCCTGCAGCCGCTGGACTTCATCCCGCTTCCGCTTCGCGCCCCATGAACGATTCCCGCTCTACCGATTCCCAGGCCGCCGTCAGCGGCCACGCTGAACCCTCCGACTCCTCTGTGCCATCCTCCGCCCCGGGCCTGCGCTCGGCCATCGTGCACCGCGGCACCTTGCGCGCCAGCGCGCGCAGCTTTCTGCATGCGCTGGGCCAGGACGATGAGGAGATTGCACGCCCGCATGTGGGTGTGTTCCATACGGGCGGGGAGATGAGCCCCTGCAATATGAATCTCCGCGACCAGGCCCAGCATGCCAAGACCGGCATCTACGCGGGCGGCGGAATGCCGCACGAGTGCCCCGTGGTCTCGGTCAGCGACGGCCTGACCATGGCGCATTCGGGCATGCGCTTTTCGCTGATCTCACGCGAGCTGATCGCCGACAGCGTGGAGGCCTCGGTGCGCGGCCACCAGTGGGACGGCATCTTTGCCGTGGGCGCTTGCGACAAGAACCTGCCGGGTCTGATGATGGCCATGGTGCGCTGCAATGTGCCCAGCGTCTTCGTGCATGGCGGCTCGGCCCTGCCCGGGCAGATGCCAGGCAGCGTCTCGGGGCGCGACCTCAACGTGGTCGACACCTACGAGACCATAGGCAAGGTGCTGGCCGGTACCTCCACCATGCAGGAGCTGGACACCGTCACACGCTCCTGCCTACCCTCGGCCGGGGCCTGCGCCGGGCAGTTCACGGCCAACACCATGGGTATGGTCAGCGAGGCCCTGGGCCTGGCGCCTATAGGCTCCAGCATGGTGCCGGCCGTGTTCAGCGAACGTGCGCCGCTGATGCGCCGCGCGGGCCGCCAGCTCATGGAAATGGTCTGGGCCAGCGCCAGGGGCGAGGCCGTGCTGCCGCGCGACATCGTCACGCGCAAGGCCCTGGAAAATGCCTGCGCCGTGGTCTGCGCCACGGGTGGCTCCACGAATGCGGCCCTGCACCTGCCGGCGATCGCGCACGAGGCCGGCATACGCTTTCACCTCGACGACGTGGCCGAGATCTTCGCGCGCACGCCGCTGATCGCAGACCTCAAGCCCGGCGGCCGCTTCCTGGCGCGCGATGTCTACTACATCGGCGGTGCGGCCGTCATCCTGCGCACCCTGCTGGAGCAGGGCCTGCTGCATGGCGATGCATTGACCTTCACGGGCCGCACGCTGGCCGAGGAAGTGGCCGATGCGGCCGAGCCCGACGGCGAAGTGGTGCGCAAGGCCGGCAACCCGATCTCGGCGGATGGCGGGCTCACGGTGCTCAAGGGCAATCTGTGCCCTGACGGTGCCCTGCTCAAGACCGCAGGGCTCAAGACCCTGGTGCACCGCGGTCCGGCCCGCGTCTTCGACTCCGAGGAACAGGCGCAGGACGCCGTGCAGGCCATGGCCTACGAGAGCGGCGATGTGCTGGTGATACGCAACGAAGGCCCCAAGGGCAGCCCCGGCATGCGCGAGATGCTGGGCATCACAGCCTTGCTCTACGGTCAGGGCATGGGCGACAAGGTGGCACTGCTCACCGACGGGCGCTTCTCGGGCGCCACGCGCGGCCTGTGCATAGGCTACGCGGGGCCGGAGGCCGCTGACGGTGGGCCGATTGCCGCACTGCAAGACGGCGACATCATCGCCATCGATGCGCGGGCCGGCGCGCGCAGCATCACGGTGGAGCTGGAGCCCGCCGTCATTGCCGCGCGGCTGGAAGCCGCCAGGGCCAGCCGCGCGCAGCAGCGCCCCCTGGGCGGGCTGCTGGAGAAATACGCGCTGACCGTGCGCCCCGCCCACCAGGGCGCGGTCACGCATTCGGGGGCGGTGACCTGGCTGCGCGACAGCAAGTGATGCGCACAGAGGCAAAGACAGCGACCCGGGAGGGTGAAGCGACTCCAGGGCCTGAAAGACAGAATTAACGACGACTCAAAACACCAAGGAGACCAATATGAACTTCAACCGCCGTGAGTGGCTGCAGGCCGCAGGTGCGGGCAGCGCGGGAGCGCTGCTTTCGGGCCTTGGCCTGCCGGCACTGGCCCAGGCGCCGCTAGAGAATCTGAACATCATCACCGGCTTCGCGGCCGGTGGCACCTCGGACGCCATCTGCCGCCGCGTGGGCACCAAGCTCGCCGCCTATGCCAAGGCCGTGGTGGTGGAGAACCGCACGGGCGCGGGCGGGCAGATCGCCATCAACTACGTCAAGGGTCGCCCGGCCGATGGCTCGGTGATGCTGCAGACGCCCACCTCCATGCTCACCATCTACCCGCACATCTACAAGAAGCTGGGCTACGACCCCGTGGCCGATCTCACGCCTGTGACCGTGGGCTGCATCTTCGACTTCGGCTTTGCCGTCGGCCCCATGGTGCCGGCCAGCGTGACCACCGTGCCCGAGTTCTTTGCCTGGGTCAAGACCCATCCCGACGGTGCCAGCTTCGGTTCGCCCGCCGCGGGCTCCACGCCGCACTTCGTCGGCGCCCTGCTGGGCCAGCAGGCGGGCGTGGACTTCAAGCACGTGGGCTACCGCGGCTCGCAGCCCGCGCTCATGGACATGATGGGCGGCAACATCGCCGCGGTGAGCTGCCCCGTGGGCGATGCCATGCAGCACGCGGCCAGCGGCAAGATGCGCCTGCTGGGCGTGAGCGGCGCCAAGCGCAACCGCTTCATGCCCAAGGTGCCCACCTATACCGAGCAGGGCTACAAGAACATGGCCCACAGCGAGTGGTTCGGCTTCTTCCTGCCGGCCAAGGCCAAGCCCGATCAGGTGGAGCGGCTCAACGCTCAGATGCGTCAGGCCCTGGCCAGTCCCGATGTGGTCGACAGCCTGGCCGTGTTCGGCCTGGAGGCCATGTCGTCCTCTTCCGCCGAGCTGGCGGCGCTGATCAAGGAAGACCTGGCCAAGTGGGCGCCCATCGTCAAGCAGGTGGGCTTCACGGCCGAGGCCTGATCAACCGTGTCCGGTGGTCTCGGGGCCGTGCCGCCGACTTGACGGGCGGTTCGGCCCCGTCGCACCGCCTGGTCGGAGCTAAGACATGCTTTCGGTCAGGCCGCCAGCGGCGATGTGCTGGCAGGCATCAGCGTGGCTGCCACCGAAAACCGCATGCCGCGCGAGCGCCAGCGCCGGATCGTGCAGCTCATGCGCAAAAGCCTGCGCGCCCATGGTTTCGACGCGTTCTGAGCGGCAGGCAGGGGCCATCGCAGCTGCTGCGGCTTAACCCTGTTCGGCCAACAGGTCCTGCAAGGTCTTGACCTGCAGGCGCAGGCGCTCGTTCTCGGCTTCCAGCTCGGTGACGCGGGCCTGCAGCTCTTCGGGGCTGGCGGCTGGCGCGGCTTCTGCCGATTCTTCGGCTTCGGGCTTGGCGGCCTTGGGCTTTTTCTTGGCATCGCGCACGCGCTTGGCTGCCTGCTTGAGGGCATCGGCGCCTTCGGCGGCCACGGCTTGCTGCTCTTCCTCGGGCAGGGTGGCGACCACGGCTGCGGCATTGAGCGAGAGTTCGCCGGCCTTGACCGCGGCCACGACTTCGGGCGCGGCCTTTTCCTGGATGGTCTCGATCATCTTGACCTGACCGGCCGACAGGCGGGCGGCGCGTGCCAGGGCTTCACGTGTGTCCAGCGCTTCGTCGGGCACCTTGGCCACGCTGGCCAGCGCCTGGGCCACCACGGGGTCGGTCTCGCCTTCCCATGGGGCTTCCTCGCTGGCCGGCTGGGCGGCCTTGGCGGCGTTCACGGCAGCGGCTGCTGCAGCGCGTCGCTCGGCAATGATCTCGCGCTTGCGCAGCGCCAGCACGCCGCGCTGGAAGTCCGAGACTGAGCGGCGGCCCAGATGCTGGTCGATCATCCACAGATGCACGTCGTCCATGTTCTTGAACTGCGTGGCCTGCACGGTGTTGAAGGGCAGGCCGTGTTTCTGGCAGATGCCGTAGCGGTTGTGGCCGTCGATGAGCAGATCGCCCCAGACCACCAGGGAGTCGCGGCAGCCTTCGGAAAGGATGCTGCGCTCCAGCGATTCGTGCTCGTCCGGGGTCAGAGGGTCGATATAGGCCTTCAGGCCTTCGTCAATTTTCAGTTCCATGTGTGTTCTTCAAATTGAGGAGCTGCCTGCGCTTGTTATCGTTGATTTTCAACATGAATTCAATTTGAATTCAAGAGAAGACGAGCGAAAGCAGCTATAGAGAAAAGAGCAACGCCCCAGCGTATGGGGCGTTGGAAAAGCAAAGCCGGTCGAGCTTACAGCAGACGCGAAATCAGCGCACCTTCCACAGGGCCTTCCAGCGGAATGCGCACGCGCACGGGGTTGCCTTGTGCGACTTCCACAGGCTGGCCTTCGAGGTTGAACATCTTCTCCAGCTTGACTTGGCGGTTGCCCTGGGGATGAATCACTTCGATGGTGTCGCCCACGGCGAAACGGTTCATGGTTTCAATCTCTGCCATGCCGTCGGCCCAGCCGCGCACCGCGCCCACGAAGTGGCTGCGCTGCAGCACGCTGTGGCCGGTTTCGTAGTTCTGGTAGTCGTTGGCAGGGCGGCGCTCCAGCAGGCCGCCGGTATAGCCGCGGTTGGCCAGGCCTTCGAGTTCGGTGATCAGATGCGGGTTGAACGGACGGCCGGCCACGGCGTCGTCGATGGCGCGGCGGTAGGTCTGGGCTGTGCGGGCCACGTAGTACAGGCTCTTGGTGCGGCCTTCGATCTTGAGCGAGTCCACGCCGATCTTGGTCAGGCGCTCCACATGCTCCACGGCGCGCAGGTCCTTGGAGTTCATGATGTAGGTGCCATGCTCATCTTCCATGATGGGCATCATCTCGCCGGGGCGGCCTTTTTCCTCGAGCAGATAGATGGCATCGGCCTTGGGATGGCGCTGCTGGTCACCGCAGGTGCTGGTGAACTGGTTGTCCAGATCGTTCTTGGCTTCTTCGAAGTTGAAGCCGTTTTCCATGGTCTGGCCCAGCGCCTCGCCGGTGTTGGGGTCCACGGCCGCGTCATGCGTCTTGTAGTCCCAGCGGCAGGCGTTGGTGCAGGTGCCCTGGTTGGGGTCGCGGCGGTTGAAGTAGCCCGACAGCAGGCAGCGGCCCGAGTAGGCAATGCACAGCGCGCCGTGCACAAACACTTCCAGCTCCATGTCGGGGCATTCCTGGCGGATCTTCTCGATCTCGTCCAGGCTCAGCTCGCGAGACAGGATGATGCGCGAGACGCCCATCTTCTGCCAGAACTTCACGGTGGCGTGGTTGGTGGTGTTGGCCTGCACGGACAGATGAATTTCCTGCTCGGGCCACTTTTCCTTGACCATCATGATGAGCCCGGGGTCGGCCATGATCATGGCGTCGGGCTTCATGGCGATGATGGGTTCGATGTCGCGCAGATAGGTGCGGACCTTGTCGTTGTGTGCAATCAGATTGCTGGTCAGGAAGAACTTCTTGCCGCGTGCATGCGCCTCGGCAATGCCCTGGCCGATCTGCTCCAGGCGGAATTCGTTGTTGCGCGCGCGCAAGCTGTAGCGCGGCTGGCCGGCGTAGACGGCGTCGGCACCAAAGTCGTAGGCGGCGCGCATCTTGTCGAGCGAGCCGGCAGGCAGCAGCAGTTCGGGGGCTTTGAGGGTCATGATGGCGCTATTGTCCCGCATAGCGCTTTTCACCGTGGCTTGCTAAGGCTACGCGGTCTGTAGCAGCTGCGCGTGCAACTGCTGCGCAGGCAATGACAGGGAGGCCGTCGCGGCGGGCGTGCACAGCAGCAGTTGGCGCTGCGCCCAGGCGTCGGACAGCGGCACGGCCACCACGCCGGTGGCGGCGGCGTGGCGCTGCACGGCGGCCAGCGGCAGCACGGCAATGCCCACGCCCTGGCCCACGAGCTGGCACAGTCCCTCGAAATGCTGCAGCTGGACCTGGATGCGCAGCAGCCTGTCGTTGATCCGCAAGGCCTGTTTCTGCAGCAACTGCTGCAGGGCGGAGTCGCGTGGCAGGCCGACCCAGTTCTCGTTCAGCAGCTCGGCCAGCGGAAGGTGCGCGCGCCCGGCCAGCGCATGGCCCAGCGGCAAGGCGGCGGCCAGCGGGTCCGGCCTCCAGGGCTGGCAGTGCAGTCCTGCCAGCGCCGCCGCGTCTTCGACATCCCAAGCGGCCACGCCGATATCGCACAGGCCCTGGCGCAGTCCGGCCAGCACTTCGCTGCTCGGGCATTCCTGCAGCTCCAGCGCAATCTGCGGGTGCTGGCGCAGAAAGCCGCTGACGGCCAGCGGCAGATGCTCGCGCACGGCCGAGGTATTGCCGCGCAAACGTATCTGCCCGGCCAGGCCGGCGCCGAATTCACCCATGGCCCCACGCAGTAGCTGCATCTGGCTGAGCACCTGGCGTGCATGCTGGCCCAGGGTGTGACCCGCAGCCGTGGGCTGCACGCCGCGTGCCTGGCGAATGAGCAGCGCCGTGCCCAGAAGCTGTTCCATGCCGCGCACGCGCTCGCTGGCCGAGGCCAGCGTGAGATGGCTGCACTGTGCCGCCGCCGTCAGCGTGCCGCTGTCGAGGATGTGCACAAACAGCTGGAGGTCGGTCAGGTCAAAGCGCATTTGATTCAAGCCTAAGGTTTATACGAAGTCTAGTTTTGGCAAATCCCGCTGGTCAGGCGCGTCTTGCAGCCGGATTATCTGCGTTATGCAAGGTATTGATGATTCCTGCTTGGTTTTTATGGTTCGGATGATACGAAGGATTGATGATGTGGAATGAAGGCTGGATGGCTGCGGCAGCCATTGCCGTGTTTGGACTGGCGGGTTGTGTCAAAGGCGTGGTGGGGCTGGGCCTGCCCACGGTTTCCATGGCCTTGCTGGCGGTGTTCATGTCGCCCGCGCAGGCGGCGGCCTTGCTGCTTTTGCCTTCGCTGGTGACGAATCTGGTGCAGATGCGGCCCGTGGCGGGTTTGCGGGCCTTGTTGCAGCGTCTGGGCTGGATGCAGCTGGGCATTGTGCTGGGCACGCTGGGAGGTGTGGCCCTCTGGGGCGGAGTCGGCAGCCTGTCAGCAGCCAGGCCGGCTCTGGGCCTGGCGCTGGTGATGTACGCCCTGTGGGGGCTGTCGGGCCTGCGCTGGCAGACGCCGGTGCCGCACCAGGCCTGGCTGGGCGCGGCATGCGGCCTGTTGACGGGCGCCATCACGGCGGTGACCGGTGTCTTTGTCGTGCCAGCCGTGGCCTTTTTGCAGTCGCTGGGCCTGGCCCGTCCCGCACTCATGCAGGCCATGGGCCTATGCTTTACCACTTCCACGCTGGCCCTGGGAGCCGGCTTGCTCTGGCAGAGTCAGGGCCTGGGTGTGCAGGCGCAGGATCTGGGGCTGGGACTGCTGGCTTCGGCCCTGATGCTGATTCCGGCGCTGGCCGGCATGCACTGGGGCGAGTTGCTGCGCGAGAAACTCTCGCCCGAGCTTTTCCGGAAGCTGCTGATGCTCAGTCTGCTGGTCCTGGGTGTCTACCTGTGCTTCTGAGTGGCAGGGGCTGCAGCGACATTGCCGCCGCCCCCGCGTTTGCGAGGCGGGCGGCAATGTCGTTACGGGACGGTTACAGGCGGAAGACCTTGACGGCCTGGCCGCGCTCGACTTCCCAGTGCTGCTGGTTGCGCAGGCGCTGCGCCTGCCCCTCGCTGCGCGCATTGTGCTGGGCCAGCTTGATGGCCAGCAGCTCGCGCGCCAGCCGCTTGTTGGCATGCTGGCTGCGTTCGCTCATGACCTTGACGGCCATCCCGCTGGGCACATGCAGGGCATGGACGGCCGAGTCCGTGGTGTTGACATGCTGGCCGCCCTTGCCCGAAGCCTTGCAGGACTGGAACTGGATCTCGCCGTCCATGGCCAGCTGGCGCGGCGGCTCGCAGCGCTGCACGGCGACGAACCAGTTCTTGCGTGGATGCCGGGGCCGGAAGGGGCTGGCGAAGATCCACTGGATGGTGCCCAGCCATTCGCGCAGGGCGGGTGTCTCGAGCTCGCAGCGCAGCAGCACCGAGCGGTAGCCGGCCGGGGTGCGGGACTCCTCCAGCACCTCGACGGCCAGGTCCTCGGCCGCACAGGCCTGCAGCAGCTTGCGCAGCGTCAGCTGCAGCGCGTATTCACACTCGGCGGGGCCGTGGGCCGAGCTCAGTTGCATCAGCAGCATTGCATGGCTCCCTTCTTGTAGGTCAGCAGGGGCCTGAGACGCGCGACCAGCTCCACCAGGCCGGCTTGCTGCAGGCTGGCGACCACGGAGTCCACATCCTTGTAGGCCTGGGGGGCCTCCTCGTAGACCAGCTCGCGGTCGGCGCAGACCACGGCGCTGCCGAAGCGCGTGCGCAGCAGCTCGTCCAGCGTGAAGCGGGGCCGCAGCCGGCCCATGCAGTCCGTGCGAGCCCATTTGCGGCCGGCGCCGTGGGCCAGCGAATCCAGGGCCTCGTGCCGCCCGGTGACGGGCCGCACCAGATAGCTGTAGTCGCCGCGCGAGCCCGGAATGACGACCAGACCCCGGTCTGCCGGCGTGGCGCCCTTGCGGTGCAGAAAGCCGTCCTGGCCCTGCCAGCGGTGGGCAAGCACATGGTTGTGCGTGATGTCGAGTACGGCCTCGCCCTGGCTGCGGATCGCGCGCAGCAGGCGCTGGGCGATGCTGCTGCGGTTGAGCCGCGCATAGTCAATGGCAGCATCGTGCTGCAGCAGGTATTGCCTTGCGGCTTCGCTGCCGGCGGCCAGGCCGTCGTGGCTGAAGCGCTGCACATGCTCGCGCAGTATGGCTCCGCCAAGGCCGCGCGAGCCGCTGTGCACCATGAGGTGCACGCGCTTTTTGTCGAGCGCGCCTTCCTCGTAGAGGGTCTCGACCTGCTGCAGTTCGGCAAAGTGGTTGCCGCCGCCGATGGTACCCAGACTCTGCAGCAGATAGGCCGGATCGGCGACACCGCTGGTCTGCGCGATCTGCTGCAGCTGCGCCATGTCCACGGTCTCCAGCAGCTCCTGAGGCAGAGGGCCGTCGATATTTCCCACGGCTTTTTCGAGCTTGGCGCCTGAAGTCCTGTGCACGGCCAGGTCGGTCGCGTACAGAGACATGCCGCAGCCTATGTCGCCGCCGACCAGGGCCGGGTAGAAGCGTCCTGTCGAGAAGAATGCCGCGCCCACGGGATAGCCCCGGCCCGGATGCAGGTCGGGCAGGCCGACGGCGGCGCGGATGCCGTCCAGATTGGCGGCTGTGGTGTGAAGTTGCTGGATGGCCGCGTCCTCGATCCAGACGCTGCTGTTGGCGAACACCTTGACGTAGGTGTCCGAAAAAGAATTGCCCATGAATGGCCCTTGGTCGAATGCATGAAATCAGCGATGGGGCAGTCGCGACATGCTCGGCCGGCAGGCATCCGGGAATTCACGCGCAGCACAAGGCCTGGCTCCATGGCGTCGATGGGCCGGGCGAGGTCTGCAGCGTGGCGGGAAGCGCTAGAAGGCTTTAGGCGGGCACGACTGCAAAGGGATTTGTCGTCTGGGACATGGCTCTCTCCTTTGCGTGAGTGGGAAAGCGCGCAATCCGTCGTGGATTACGGCAAAGAAAGGCATGCTATGGACTGGCGGGCGGCGGCGCAAGCCGTGCAACTCGGTGCGTTGTGGAATGGCCACAGATAAAAAAGCCCCGCGGGCCATGCCAGCGGGGCTTGGGGGAAAGCGCGGGGAGCAGTCCCGCGTCAGTCCTGGGGTCTGAAGCCTATGACCAGATCCGAGGGCACCTTGCCGTCGATATCGCGCGGCAGCTTGTCGGTCTTGTGCAGGGCGCGCACCACGGCTTCATCCCAGGCCGCGTTGCCGCTGGACTTGGAGATCGTGGCACTGGTGATGGTGCCGTCCGGTGCCGTGCGCACGCGGACCTCGGCACGCGGATTGCCGCTGACCGCATCGGGGTAGACGATGTTGGGCTTGACGCGCGCGGCCACCTTGGCGGCATAGCCGGCCGATGGTCCGCCGCTGGCACTGCTGCCCGCGCCGCCCGTGCGGCTGCCGCCGCTGCCGGCCTGATCGCTGCCGCCGGAGCCGCCGGCCAGCCCTTGCAGGCGTGCCAGCTCGGCCTTGCGACGGTCATCGGCTGCCTTGGCATCCTTGGCGTCCCTGGCCGCCTTCTCCTTGGCTTCCTTGGCTGCTTTTTCCTTCTCTGCCTTGTCCTTCTCGGCTTTTTCCCTGGCAGCCTTGTCCTTGGCGGCTTTCTCGGCTTTCTCTTTTTCAGCCTTTTCCGCTTTTTCCTTCTCGGCCTTGTCCTTGGCAGCCTTGTCGGCCTTTTCCTTTTTCTCGTGCTCGAGCTTTTCCTTGCGTTCCTTCTCCGCTTTTTCAGCCTTCTCGGCCTTTTGTTTTTCCAGCTGCGCCTTTTCGGCCTTTTCCTTTTCGGCCTTGTCCTTTTCGGCTTTTTCCTTGCGCTCTTTTTCGCGCTGTTCGCGGGCTTCCTGCTCGGCCTTTTCCTTCTTCAGCTGCTCCTGCTTTTTCTTTTTGGCCAGGGCAATCTCGGCCTCATGATCGTCGTCATGGGCCTGAGCCTTGGGGGCAGGCGCAGGAGGAGGCAGCGGTGCCACCACGGGTTCCGGCGGAGGTGGTGGCGGCTCGGGCGCCGGAGCCGGCTCCGGCGTGGGCTCCGGAACGGGAGGCGGCGGTGTCACGGCGGCTGCGGAAGCCGGGGCGGAACTGCTCCAGACCTCGGCTTCGACCATGGCCTCGTCGGCTTCTTTGGGGGGGCGCACCGTCCACAGCAGGGCCGCGATCAGCAACCCGTGCGCGGCCAGGGCGAGCGACCATGAGCGCGCCCGGCCTTTGGGGCGGGGCGGGGCAAACTGATCGCGATCTTGCTGGTTAGGCATGGTGAATTGGTGGTCTGCGCGGGCTGCGGCTTCAAGGCATCAAAGTCGCGGCCGGCGGCAGAGCTTCCTGTAGGGGATCAATTGCTGGAAGAGGAAACGACGCCGAAGGCAATGCGCTTGACGCCGGCCTTGGACAGCGTGGTGTGCGCCTTCATGACGTCGTCAAAAGGCAGACCCTTGTCGGCGATGATCTGGATGGCGCTGTCCTCGCCCTGGCCTTGCTGCCAGGACTGGGCCAGACCCTTGAGGTCGTCGAGCTTGATGGTCTGGGTGTTGCTGCCGTTCTTGAACTGGATGCTGCCGTCCTTGTCGAGCAGCACATAGGCAATGTTCTTGGTCGGCGGGCGCGAGGACTTGCCCGCGCTGGGTACGTTGATGGAGCCCGGCGTGAGCATGGGCGCCGTCACCATGAAGATGATGAGCAGCACCAGCATCACGTCGATGAAGGGCACCATATTGATTTCGTTGACGGTGCGGCGATTGCGACCGCGTGAACTCATGGCTGGCATGGATCACACTCCTTACAAATAGGCTGCTTGCGCGAGGCTCAATTCAGAGGCGCAGTGCAAAGGCCCGCGGGCCTTGTGTCCTGTCAAGGCCAGAGGCCTGAAGCGACTCGGGAACAGTTTCATCTCAATGGCCGGAGGCGGAGCCGCTGGCAGTGGCACCGACATTGCGCTGCAGGATATTGGAGAACTCTTCGATGAAGGTTTCTTCCTGGCTGGCGATGCGGTCGATGTGGTGGGCGTAGCGGTTGTAGGCCGTCACGGCGGGGATGGCCGCAAACAGGCCCATGGCGGTGGCGACCAGGGCCTCGGCAATGCCGGGGGCCACGGTGGCCAGAGTGATCTGCTCCATGTTGGCAAAGCCGGTGAAGGCGTGCATCACGCCCCATACGGTGCCGAACAGGCCGACGTAGGGCGAGACCGAGGCCACGGTGCCCAGGAAGGACAGGCCGGATTCGATCTCGTCGAGTTCGCGCTGAAAGCTTGCGCGCATGGCTCGGCGCGTGCCGTCCATCAGCGTGGCGACATCGCCGATGCGGCGCTCGCGCAGCTTCTGGTACTCACGCATGCCGCTGGCAAAGATGCGCTCCATGGGGCCGCCGGTCTTGGCGTTCTGCGCGGCAGAGGCATAGAGGTCGTTGAGGCTGGTGCCCGACCAGAAGTCCTGCTCGAAGTTGTCGTTGAGCGAGCGCACTCGCTTCAAGGTCTGGGCCTTGCGAAAAATGGTGGCCCAGCTCGCTATGGATGCGATCACCAGGATCAGCATGACCAGTTGTACCACCCAGCTGGCCTGCATGATGAGGCTGAGGATGGACATGTCTTGGGAGTTCATGAAAGTTGCTCCAGGATATGGTTCGGAATTCTCGCGGGGCGCATGGTCTTGCCATCCACCCACCCAATTCGGATGGAGCCCGTGCACAGCGGCGTGGGCTCTTGGGCGTGACTGTCGGAATGGACCAGCAGCGCCTGCTGCTCGATTGTGAGCGAAGCGCGGCCGGCACTTTTCAAGCTAGCGGTAACAAAGAGTTGGTCATCGAGTCGCGCCGGGTGCAGATATTCAAGCTGCGCAGACGTTACGACAAAGATGCCGCCGGTTTGTTCCCGCAACTTTTGCTGGGCGATGCCCAGCGAGCGCAACCACTCGGTGCGGGCACGCTCGAAGAACTTGAGGTAGTTGGCATAGAACACGGCGCCGCCGGCATCGGTGTCTTCCCAGTAAACGCGCATCGGGAATGTGAACACCCCGGCTGCGGCGGCTTGCATGGCATCGGCCCCGTCAGGCAAAGGCGCTGGTTGGCTCTGCATCATCACGGATTCAGCAGAAGAGCTTTTTCATGCGAGCAATGGCTTCCTGCAGCTGCTCCATGGAGTTGGCGGTGGAAAAGCGCACATAGTTCGCCGTCTCGGCCTGACCGAAGTCGCGGCCGGGGGTGATGGCCAGGTGAGCCTGGTTCATCAGCGCATAGGCAAAGTCCCAGCTGCCTTTCACGCCGAGCTTTTCGGCGGCAGCGCGGCAGTCGGCCCAGGCGTAGAAAGCGCCGTCGGGCTTGACGGGCACGGGCAGGCCTATCGATTCGAGAGCCGGGATGAAGTAGTCGCGGCGGGCCTTGAACTCGGCGCGGCGGCGCTCGTATTCGGCAATGCTCTCGGGCTCGAAGCAGGCGAGGGCCGCATATTGCGATACGGTGCTGGCACAGATGAACAGATGCTGGGCCAGCATCTCTATGGGCGCGACCAGCGACTCGGGCACTACCATCCAGCCCAGGCGCCAGCCCGTCATATTGAAGTATTTGCTGAAGCTGTTGATGGAGATGATGTCATCGCCCAGCTTCAGGGCCGATTGGCCAAAGGCGTCGTCGTAGGACAGGCCCAGGTAGATTTCGTCGACGATGGTCAACCCGCCTTTGGCGCGCACGACGTCGTGGATGCGGCGCAGCTCATCGGGAGCAATCGAAGTGCCCGTGGGGTTGGACGGCGAGGCCAGCATCACGCCGCGCGTGCGCTCGCTCCAGGCGGCTTCGACCTTGGCGGCGCTGAGCTGGAAGCGCTCCGCCGCCGAGGAGGGGATGAGCACCGGCTTGCCCTCGGCCGCCGAGACAAAGTGGCGGTTGCAGGGGTAGCTGGGATCGGGCATCAGCACCTCGTCGCCCTCGTCGATCAGCGCCAGACAGGCCAGCTGCAGCGCGGCCGAGGCGCCGGCCGTGATGATGATGCGGCGCGCCGGCACGTCCACGCCGAAGCGGCTGGCATACCAGGCGCTGATGCGCTCGCGCAGCTCGGGCAGGCCCGGTGCCTGGGTATATTGCGTGCGGCCGTCGCGAATGGCGCGCTCTGCCGCTTGCTGCACCAGAGGCGGGGCGCTGAAGTCCGGCTCGCCAATGTTCAGATAGATCATGGGCGTGCCGCTGGCGCTGGACTGGCGGGCCACTTCCTGCGCGTGCTTGGCCATTTCCATGACGTAAAAAGGCTCGATACGTTGGGCGCGGCGGGAAAGCTCGATGACGGACATGGACGACGTTATTCTTTCAATCAATCAGCGTTCGGGTGCAGTCTGGTGCCGGAGGATGCAGCCGGTACAGCAGCCTGGCACCCATAAAAAAACTGCAACCAGCCAGCCGGTGCACGATAGCACCTGCGGCCCTGTTGCAGTATTTGCATTGACTATGCATGTGGCGCCAGCAGGGCCGCGCAGGCACGGCGCTGCAGATCAAGCGGTTCAGCTCGCAGACTTGTTGGCGCGGTCATGCGCCACTTCGGTGGCGCGCAGCTCGGGAGCCAGTCCGTTGAGCACGGCGTTGACATACTTGTGACCGTCGGTGCCGCCGAATTCCTTGGCCAGCTCGATGCACTCGTTGAGCACCACGCGCCAGGGCACGTCGGGGCAGTTCTGGAACTCGTACACACCAATCCACATGCAGGCATGTTCGATGGGCGAGATCTCGGTCAGGCCGCGATCGAGCTTGGGCGTGATCAGTGCATCCAGTGCAGCTTCGTTTTCCACGCAGCCGCGCAGCAGTGCATCGTAGTGCACCACGTCGGCCTTGTGAAAGCCGGCCAGATCGCGCGTGAAGCGGTCGATATCGAGCACCGCATTGCGGCCCACGATGTGCTGATACAGGCCTTGCAGTGCGAACTCGCGTGCGCGGCTGCGATTGGATTTGGAGCCCGCCTTGCGTGCGCCGGTGCTGGTCAGGCCGGTGCGCTTCTGGGGAGGGCGGCGCGAGCCGGACTCGCTGGATTGTTCTTCACTCATGATCGTCGTAGGAGTTGAGCAGATTGGCCATTTCCACGGCGACCTGGGCGGCGTCGCGGCCCTTGTCTACCTGGCGGGCAATGGCTTGCTCCATGTTTTCAGTGGTGATGATCGCGTTGGCGATCGGCAGGCGGTAGTCCAGGGACAGGCGTGTCACGCCTGCGCCCGATTCGTTGGCTACCAGCTCGAAGTGGTATGTCTCCCCACGGATGATGCAGCCCAGCGCCACCAGGGCGTCGTACTGATCGGTGTCGGCCAGTGTCTGCAGCGCCACGGGCACTTCGAGTGCGCCGGGGACGGTGACATGGTCGATGTTCTCGCTCTTCACACCCAGTGCCAGCAGCTCATCGCGGCAGGAGGCAAACAGGGTGTTGGTAATGCTTTCGTTGAAGCGTGCTTGCACGATGCCGATCTTCAGTTCGGCGCCGTTGAGGTTCTGGCCTTGGCCTTTTTCTGCGTTTTGCATCTGGTGTTCCGTCTCTTATTCTTTGGGGATGTAGCCCGTGATTTCCAGGCCGTAGCCTGCCATGCTGGGCATGCGGCGGGGCTGGCCCATGAGGTGCATCTTGCTTACGCCCAGCTCGCGCAGGATTTGCGCGCCCACGCCATAGGTGCGCAGGTCCATGCGGCCACGCTCGGGCGCCTGGGCCGAACGGGCCTTGCCTTCGAACTGGGTCAGCAACTGCTCGCCGGACTCGCTGCAGTTGAGCAGCACGGCCACGCCCTGGCCATTGCCGTTGATGTACTTGAGGCTTTCGTCCAGGCACCAGGAATGCTGGTTGCGGCCGGTTTCGAGCGCATCTAGCACCGACAGCGGCTCGTGCACGCGCACGGGCACGGTGGTGTCGGGCTGCCATTCGCCCTTGACCAGTGCCAGATGCACGGAGCCGCTGGGCACGTCGCGGAAGGCATGGGCGATGAATTCGCCATGGGCCGTCTGCATGGGGCGGCTGCCCACTTTCTGCAGCAGGGATTCGTTGCGGCTGCGGTATTCGATGAGGTCGGCAATCGTGCCGATCTTGATGCCATGCTCGGCGCAGAACAGCTGCAGATCGGGCAGGCGGGCCATGGTGCCGTCGTCCTTCATGATCTCGCAGATCACGGCCGAGGGCGTGCAGCCTGCCAGCGCGGCCAGATCGCAACCAGCCTCGGTATGGCCGGCGCGCATGAGCACGCCGCCGTCCACGGCCTGCAGCGGGAAGATATGGCCGGGCTGCACCAGATCGCTGGGCTGGCTGTTCTTGTTCACGGCCACCTGGATGGTGCGTGCACGGTCGGCGGCCGAGATGCCGGTGGTCACGCCTTCGGCGGCTTCGATGGAAATGGTGAAGGCCGTGCTGTACACGGTGCCGTTGCGCGCGGCCATGGGAGGCAGCTTGAGGAATTCGCAGCGCTCGCGGGTCAGCGTCAGGCAGATCAGGCCACGGCCGAAGCGGGCCATGAAGTTGATGGCTTCCGCCGTGACATGGTCGGATGCCAGAACCAGATCGCCTTCGTTCTCACGGTCTTCTTCGTCAACGAGAACGACCATGCGGCCGGCACGCATTTCCGCCACGATTTCTTCGACGGGCGAGATGGGCACAGGTTGGAGGGAGCTGTTCATGGAATGCCTTCTTGGACGTGAACTGGATGCGATGCACTGCAGTCGGCGGCTGGCGCATGACACGCACCAGTGAGGCATTGCCGACGCCGCCATGGGCGCAGGCAGGACTTCCAAAGAACGTGTGAGGCGGGGGCCGCCTGGGCGGAGCCGCTTTCTGCAGGGCAGGGCCTTGCGGAAAGCGCTCATTCTATTGCAGAGCGGGCTTTGAGCGCGCAAGCCGACCCTGAAACCATGATGCAGTGCAAGAACCGGATGCAGTTCCAAGGCGTGGCATCCAGCAAGAGCCGCCCCGCCCCATGGCCTGCCCCAGCAATGATGCCGTCCCCCTTGGGGGGAAGCGGTAAGGCTGCTCCGGGGGCTTACAAATACTCATGATCCTTGAGCACCACATCGCTGTCGGGATAGGCACAGCAGGGCAGCACATAGCCTTCGGCCTGCTCTTCGGTCGTCACCCCCGGCCACTCGATGTCGTAGTGCACGCTGCCCGATACCAGCTGCCCCATGCAGGTGCGGCAGGTGCCGTTGCGGCAGGAGCTGGGCCAGTTCACGCCGCCGCTCTCCAGCGAGTCCAGCAGGGACTGGTCGGCCCAGGCGTCGACCTGCTGGCCGCTGGGCTCGCACTTGGCGATGAAGAAGGGAGGGGCAAAAGCAGAGTCGTTGGACATGAGGCGCTGTAGTGATTCTTTGCAAAACCCGTTGTTTTAGCTGGTTTGCCAAGGCCGTGGGCCCGGTGCGGATTGCCTGTTTTTTCAGCGCTGAAAAATGAACCTTTTGAAATCAATGACTTGCCTGACTTATTCATGGGGTGGTTGCAGTTGTTCACAAGGATGTCCAGCGTAGGACGGGATAAGTGGCTGGTTGTCGGATAGGAGCTGATCAAAAAATAGGCAGTTTGAGAAATTCCATATAAATCAAGTGCTTGAGCCATTGCTGCAAAAGCTATTCAGGCTTGTCCACAGGCTTGTTGAGAAAAATTGGGGAAAAGCCCGTCGCTTGTGGATGACTGATTTTTGCTATTGAAAGAAGAGCTTGTAGCGAATACAGATATTGAAATTTGAATAGTTTTAATATTGAAACCAAGTGATTTTTTGCAGTAAATGCTCCCGGATTAATAGCATTCTCCAGACTTACCCGCAGGCAGTCGCAAACGCTACGCTGCGCTGCAGCATGGGCGCTTAAAGTGGCTGCATCAATGCACAAGCAAGGAGCAGGACATCATGGCAATGGATTTTCAAGGTCGTGTGGCCATCGTGACGGGGGCGGGCGGCGGTCTGGGGCGTCTGCATGCGCTGGCCCTGGCCAGGCGCGGTGCCAAGGTGGTGGTCAACGATCTGGGCGGCGCGGTGGACGGCTCGGGCGGTTCGGCCACGGCGGCGCAGCAGGTAGTGGATGAAATCCGCGCTGCGGGCGGCGAGGCGATTGCCAACGCGGCCTCCGTGACCGACTTCGACGCCGTGCAGGCCATGGTCAAGCAGGCCATCACGGCCTGGGGGCGCGTGGACATTCTGGTCAACAACGCCGGCATTCTGCGCGACAAGAGCTTTGCCAAGATGGACATGGCGGACTTCCGCCTTGTCGTCGACGTACACCTGATGGGAGCGGCCAATTGCTGCAAGGCGGTCTGGCCTTATATGCAGGAGCAGAACTATGGCCGCATCGTGATGACGACTTCGTCGACGGGCCTCTACGGCAATTTCGGCCAGGCCAACTATGGCGCGGCCAAGCTGGCCCAGGTGGGTCTGATGCAGACGCTGGCCATCGAAGGGGCCAAACACAATATCCGGGTCAACGCGCTGGCCCCCACGGCGGCCACACGCATGACGGCGGGTCTGCTGCCCGAGCCGGTGCTGGAAGCCTTGAAGCCGGAGGCCGTGGTGCCTGCCATGCTGGTGCTGGCGCACGAGAGCGCGCCCACGCGCACCATTGTCTGCGCTGGCGCAGGCGGTTTCGAGGCTGCTCATATCACCATGACCGAAGGCGTTTATCTGGGCATGGGTGAGACCGTTCCCGAAGAGTTGGCCGCGCGCTTGGCTGAAGTCACGGCCAGCGAAGGTCAGCAGGTGCCGGCCAGCGGCGCCGTCCAGGGACAGGTGGAAGTGGGCAAGGCCATGAAAGCACATGGACATTGATCAAGGCCAAAGTCGCAGCATTTTTTGCCCTGCACGAGCGGCAAGAGCAGTTGGCGATTGCGATTAGCACAGCTGAAAAAAGCCCTCTCGCGAGGGCTTTTTCTGTTTTGGAGTGAGCATGTGCTCATGTTTGGGTTGCTGTTAACCTGACAAATTTCTGGCAGAAGCCCTGGCTCTTGGCGGCTCAACAGGCCGAAAAACGTGGTTAAGCGGCCAGCCGCCATCGCGTTGCGTCTTGTTTCTCTATCATTCGCCGTCTGGGCGCGATTGGGCAGACGAAGTTTGTCGTCAGCGTCTTCACTAAGAAGGTAAGAACAATGAAGACATCGCAGGCCGCCGTGAATATGCCCACCGCCGAAAGGCTGCTGGGCATTCGTCGCGGCATCGAGAAAGAGGGACTGCGGGCACTGGCCACGGGCTCGCTGGCCCTGACGCCGCACCCGGCGGAACTGGGCTCGGCTCTCACGCACCCGCACATCACCACCGATTACAGCGAGTCCCAGCTGGAGCTCATCACCGGCGCGCGCCTGGGTGTCGAGGAATGCCTGGACGAGCTGACCGAAGTCCATCAGTTCGTGCTGCGCAACCTCAGCGAAAGCGGCGAGCTGATGTGGAACTCCAGCATGCCCTGCCGCCTGCCCACCGACGAGACGATTCCGCTGGGCCGCTATGGCAGCTCGCACTCGGGCCGTTCCAAGAGTGTGTACCGCATGGGTCTGGGCCACCGCTATGGCCGTCGCATGCAGACCATCTCGGGGATTCATTACAACTGGTCGCTGCCCGGAGTGAGCAGCGACCAGTACTTTGCGCTGATCCGCAACTTCCGCCGCAACGCCTTTGTGCTGCTGTATCTGTATGGCGCCTCTCCCGCGCTGTGTCCCTGCTTTGTGGAAGGGCGCGAGCATCGCCTGCAGCCGCTGGGCGACGGCAGGCATGCGCTGTACCTGCCCTATGCCACATCGCTGCGCATGGGGCGCCTGGGCTATCAGAGCGATGCGCAGTCCAGCATCAATGTCAGCTACAACGGACTCGACGGCTATGCGGACTCGCTGCACGAGGCGCTGACCCGTCCCTATCCGGCCTACGAGCAACTGGGCGTGCGCAACCCCGGTGGCGACTACAACCAGCTGGGCACGGGCCTGCTGCAGATCGAGAACGAGTTCTACGGCACCATCCGCCCCAAGCGTACCGTCAAGAGCGGCGAGCGCCCGCTGCACGCGCTGCGCGAGCGCGGTGTGGAATATGTGGAAGTGCGGCTCATGGATATCGATCCGTACGAAACCGTGGGCATTGCGCCGGCCACCATGCGCATGATCGACGTCTTCCTGCTGCACTGCCTGCACAGCGACAGCCCCGACGACACGCCCCAGGAAATTGCCGACCTCAAGCACAACCAGCATCTGGCTGCGGAACAGGGCCGCGAGCCGGGCCTGAAGCTGGTGCGCAACGGCCAGCAGGTGCTGCTGACCGACTGGGCACAGGAAGTGCTCGAGCAATGTCGTCCCTATGCCCAGGCGCTGGATGCTGCTCATGGCACAAGCGACTACAGCGCTGCGCTGGATCAGGCCCTGGCCCGCGTGCAGGACGCGCAGTCCACGCCTTCGGCCCATGTGCTCAAGGAGCTCACCGGCGCCTATGACAATCGTTTCATAGACTTCATGACCACGCAGTCCGCCAAGGCGCGCGATGCCTTGCTGGCCATGCCCTGGACGGCCGAGCAGCAGGCGCGCTACGAGCGGATGAGCCAGGAGTCGGTGACCGCGCAGCAAGCCATCGAGGCTGCCGACACCATGACGTTCGAAGAGTGGCGCCAGCGCTATATGGATCCAGCCAGCCTGCTGTAATTCTTGGAATTTGATAGCTGGGAGCGCTTGCAATCTATGGGTTGCAGGCGCTTTTTTATTGCATTCGGTGCTGCGGCTGTCACGTCATTGTCATCTGTGTTTCATATCGTAACGACCAGCGGAGCACTGCGCTCCGCGCTTGATCGGCGGTGTGCTCATGTTGTTGAAGAAATTCCAGAACCTTTCGGTGGCTCGCAAGATGTGGGCCTTGTTCCTGGGGCTGTTGCTGTGCAATGTGCTGGTGGCAGGCGGCCTGTTCAGCTATCTGCAGAATGTGGAGCAGCGGGTCAGCGCCGCTGTTCAGGCCACGGACAAGCGCATCAATCTTGCGCTGCGCTGGCAGGCGCTGACGCTGCAGAGCGTGGAGGCTGCGCTGGCCAGCGTGCTCTCTTCGGAAGAGCATCTGATTGCTCAGCTCTCGCAGAAAGCTCGCGGGCTGATGCAACAGGCTGGTGGTCTGCAGCAACAGGTGCAGGCCGATGCTCAGAGCGAAGTCGATCGAAGCGGCCTGGCCAGGGTGGAGCAGGAACGCAAGGCAGTGCTAGATATCTATGAGCAGGCCTATCAGGCGCGTGATCTGGGCAAGGCCTGGGAGGCGCAGAAGCTGGTGGACGAACAGCTGATCCCCGCCTCCAGGCGCTATGTCCAGGCCCAGGATGCCTTTATCGAGGCTCAGCAGCAGCAGCGTCTGGACGCCGAGCAGCATGGGCGCGAGCAAACCGCCATCGCCAAGCGCATGGCCATGGGCGTGGGCCTGTTCATGGGCCTGGTGGGGGCGTTGCTGTCGTTGACGACGATTCGCTCCATCACCACGCCCTTGAGCGAAGCGGTGCAGCTGGCGCAGACCATTGCGGCGGGCGATCTCAGCTATGCACCGCCGGCGACGGGGCGCGGCGACGAGCTGGGTCGGCTCATGCAGTCGCTGGCGCTGATGACTAGGCAGTTGCGCGGCCTGGTAGGCGAGGTGCAGGGTGGTGTGGAGGCCGTGGCTGCCGCATCCAGCCAGATGGCGCAGGACAACAGCGATCTCTCCGATCGCACAGCCCATGCTGCAGAGCAACTCAAGGCCACGGTCAGCAGCATAGAAAACATGGTCACCCTGGTCACCCATTCGGCCGACAGTGCGCGCCATGCCGACCAGAGTGCGCGCAGTGCCGCCGAGGCGGCGGCCAGCGGAGGCAGCGTGGTGCAGGAGGTGGTTCGCAATATGGAGCACATGGCGCAAAGCAGCCAGCAGGTGGCTGCCATTGTGGGGGTGATTGACGGCATTGCCTTCCAGACCAATATCCTGGCGCTGAATGCCGCCGTGGAAGCGGCGCGGGCAGGCACTCAGGGCCGTGGCTTTGCGGTGGTGGCGGCCGAGGTACGCGAGCTGGCCCAGCGCAGTGCCGAAGCGGCCAAGCAGATCCGCCAGCTCATGGAGCACTCCACCAAACAGATGAAGTCGGGACAGACATTGGCGCTGCAGGCCGGCCAGCGCATGGAGCATATCGTGCGCGATGTGCGCACGGTCAGCGGTCTGATCGCCTCGATCACCGAGGCGGCACAGGCCCAGAACCAGGGTATCGCCCAGATCAGCGAGGCGGTGCAGGCACTGGACCATATGACCAGCCAGAACGCGGGTCTGGTGGCCGAATCCAGCGCAGCAGCGCGCGAGCTATTCCATCAGGCGCAAAGGCTGGAGGCAGGGGCGGGGCGCTTCCGTATTGACTATCAAGCGCTGGATAACGAGATCGCCGATATCGAGGTGGACGTCATGGAAAAAGAAGTCCATGTGCCTCGCCTGGCTGCGCTGGAAGCCGAAATGGCATGACTCTCGAGTAGCGGGCTTCAGGCCTCGGTCATGGCTTGGGCCGCATCCTCCAGCCAGAAAGTCAGCGCGCCGTAATAGCCTTCCCAGACGCAGCCGTTGCAGCCGCGCCCGCAGCAACTCGTGGGCTCGGGCGGCGGCTGGCGCAGCGTCACCGCCGCTGCTGCTGCGCGCTGCTGCCACAGCGCAATCTGGCTGCGCGCCTGTGTCAGCGGCTGCAGCAGGGCTGTGTCGCTCATTTCTTGAAGCGAACCCAGAGAAACTGGGCTATGAAGGCCAGACCCAGCACCAGAGCAAACCAGCCCACGATATGGGACTGGGCAAACAGCTGGGCAATACTGCTTTCAGGCTTGAACACAGGGGCCAGCAAGATGATGATGCCGATCAGTGCAATCGTCAGGCCCTTGATCAGAATTTCGTTGCGGGCTTTGGACTTTTGGGGGGCGGAGGGCAAGGGCATAAGCGAGCTGGCAGGTCAGAAAAGCAGAGGGAGATTATCCTTGCGCGCCTGAATTCACTGACATAAAAGGGTGTTTGCGCCCATTGCGTGCTCGCACCCTGCAAAAAAGAAAGATCTCCGCTTATGGCCATCCAATGGTTTCCCGGTCACATGCATCTGACGCGTCAGGCCATCACGGAGCGCGTCAAGGAAATCGATGTGGTCATCGAGGTTCTGGATGCGCGCTTGCCCGGCTCCAGCGCCAACCCCTTGCTGCAGGAGATGACGGGCCACAAGCCGCGCCTGAAGATACTCAACAAGCAGGATATGGCCGATCCGGTCCAGACCAAGGCCTGGATGGACTGGTACAACGCCCAGAGCGAGACGCGCGCCATTGCGCTGGACGCCTCGGAACCTGCTCCCACCAAGCGTCTGATCGAGCAGTGCAAGCTGCTGGCGCCCTCGCGTGGCGGTCTGGCCAAGCCCATGCGGGTGCTGATCTGCGGCGTGCCCAATGTGGGCAAGTCCACGCTGATCAACTCCATGAGCGGCAAGACCCAGGCCAAGACCGGTAATGAGGCCGGTGTGACCAAGCTGGAGCAGCGCATCGTGCTGGCCGACGACTTCTACCTCTGGGACACGCCCGGCATGCTGTGGCCGCGCATCATCGTGGAGAAAAGCGGCTACAACCTGGCGGCCAGCGGTGCCGTGGGGCGCAATGCCTACGACGAAGACCTGGTGGCGCTGGAGCTGCTTTTGTATCTGCAAAAGCACTACGCTTCCATGCTGGAGGCGCGCTACAAGCTGGGCATTTCGGCCGATGAAATTGCGGCGTTGCATGATGACGAGCTGCTGACAATGATCGGCAAAAAGCGTGGCGCCGTGATGAGCGGCGGCCGCGTGAACCTGCAAAAGGCGGCCGAGCTGGTGCTGACCGACTTCCGTGATGTGAGCATTGGCCGCATCACGCTGGAGACTCCGGCCGAATTCGAGGTCTGGCTTGCCGAGGGCCAGCAAAAAGATGCGGAGCGCCAGGCCAGGAAAGATGCACAGACCAAGGCACGCCGAAGCGCGCGGCGGCAGCAGCAGCAGCGTTAGGCTGCAGGCGACAAGCCTGATGCGGCCAGGCCAGGCCAGGCCTGGCATGCACTCAAGCCGGGCAGGCCGTGCGTCTGGGCTTTCAAGACCTAGCTCGCCGGACGATTGAACTAATTGGCAACTGCCCCTAGCATTCATCATTCAGTCTGAATGCCAAAGGGCTTGCATGCAGCGTCACTTCGTTGAGGCCAGATACCGGTTGCCCATGCGCCGCATGGTGTGGCTGGGCTGTCTCTGGATGTGGGTTCTGGGCGCTGCAATGAGTCTGGTCTGGTTGCTGATGCCGGCGATGGACGACATGGATCTGGCGCTGTCCGGCGGCGTCATGCTGCTGTCGCTGCTGTGCATGGGCCTGGCCAAGGCCAGGCAGTGGGTCTGGGCAGTGTCCTGCTTTGTCTGGGGCAACTGGCTGTTGAGCTTGCTCTGGGTCTGGCACATGGGAGGGCTTTATGGGCCGGCCGTGATGGCATTTCCTGCCTGGCTGGCTGTTGCGCTCTGGGTGCAGGGCACGCGTGCCGCCCTGACGATGCTGGGGCTGTCCTCCATCGTCGTTTCTGCCCTATGGTGGCTGGCTCCTCATATCGGCACGCCGTTTGCAGCTCTATCGGCAGCCGAGCATCTGCTGGCGATGGTTCATTTGCTGGGCATGATGATGCTGGTGCTCATCATTTGCTTGCAGGCAAGAGCCAGCCTGGGGCGGCGCGTGCAGAAAAGCCAGGAGATGCTGGCCGCACTGGAGGCCAGCCAGAACGAGCTGCGCAAGTTCTATCGGGCGGTCGAGCAGAACCCCGAGAGCATCGTCATCACCGATCCCGAGCTGAAGGTCATCTATGTCAACGAGGCCTTTCTGCTGCGCTCGGGCTATGCGCGCGAGCAGGTGCTCGGCCAGTCTACCGAGCTGGTGTCCACCATGGGCATGGACCACAGTCACCGCCAGCGTGCGCTCAAGCAATTGGCCAAGGGCACGCTATGGCGTGGCGAGATGACCAATCGCACGAGCAAGGGTGAGGCCTTGCGGGAGTCGGTGCTGGTGACGCCGATTCGCACGCCTCAGGGAGAGGTCGTCAATTATGTGGAGCTCAAGCGCGATCTCTCCGAGCGCGTTCTGGCCGAGCGCCGTATCCACGACCTGGTCTACCTGGACTCGCTCACGGGGCTGCCCAACCGCCATTCGCTGACCTTGCATCTGCGCGAGCTGGCCCTGGTTCGGCAGGATGTCAGCCATGGCTTGCTGCTGCTGGACGTAGATCGCTTTTCCGTCTTCAACGATGTGCATGGCATGCAGCACAGCGACGAGCTGGTGCAGGCCATGGGGGCCAGGCTGGTCGAGGTTCTGCCTGACGATGCCTGGATTGCGCGTGTTGCGGCTGCGGAGTTTGCTATTGTTTTTGATAGCCTGCACAAGCAGGCCGAAGGTGTGGAGGAGCAGCTGCAGCAGTATGCGCAGACCTTGAAGAAGGCCTTGCAAAAGCCGTTCTCTCTCAACAGCTGGGTGGAAACCGAGTTTGTCAGCTGCTGCATTGGCGGTGCCGTGCTGGAGCCGGCCATTAAAGGCGGCAACAGCCATGACGTGCTGCGCTTTGCCAGCGTGGCCTTGCATGAGGCCAAGCTGGGCGGTCCGGGCAGCGTGGTGCTGTTCGAGCCGCGCATGGCCCAGGATGTGTATCGGCGCGTGCGCATTGCCAGGGATTTGTACCACGGCATCTCCGACGGGGAGTTGCGTCTGTATCTGCAGAGCCAGACCGATGCGCGCGGTCGCTGCGTGGGTGCCGAGGCGCTGGTGCGCTGGCAGCACCCCGAATGGGGGCTGGTAAGCCCGGGAGAGTTCATTCCGGTGGCCGAGGAGTCCGAGCTCATCGTGCGTCTGGGCGACTGGGTGCTGCGTCAGGCCTGCATGCTGCTGGCCAGGCCGGCCATGGCAGAGCGTGGACTGCGTCTGTCGGTCAACGTCAGCGCTCAGCAATTTGCGCATGACGATTTCATGGCCACGCTGGACAAGGTCTTGAGGGAAACCGGTGCCAATGCTCGCCAGCTGACACTGGAGATCACCGAAGGCACCTTGCTGCGGGATCTGGATCAGGCGCGTCGGCGCATGCTGGCACTGCGTGGCCTGGGCATAGAGATTTCTCTCGATGACTTCGGGACCGGCTATTCCAGTATGTACAGCCTGCAGCACCTGCCGATTCAGGAGCTCAAGATCGACAGAAGCTTTGTCAGCGGCAGCCATCGCTCCGAAAAAGATGCTGCCCTGGTCGAAGCCATGTTGCTGGTGGCGCGGCGCTTGCAACTGCGCGTGGTGGCAGAAGGTGTGGAGCTGTCCGAGCAGGCGCTGCAGTTGACGCAGTGGAACCCGGACATCGTGCTTCAGGGCATGCTGCTCGGCATGCCCATGCCGCAGCAGCGTTGGCTGGTCGAGGTGTTGGGCGAGCCCGATGCCGCTGCCAAGATATGAAAAAAGCCCACAACCATTGCTGGTTGAGGGCTATCAGCTATGAATAGCGTAGTTCTTGGCTGTCGTCAGGCGGCCGGCTGCTCAAAATAGCGACGTGCCAGCAGATCCCAGAACCTCGAGCCGCGACCGATGTTGTCATCGTTGAAGTCGTAGGCCGGATTGTGCAGGCTCACGCCGGGCTGGTCGCCCTTGGCATTGCCAATCCAGCCATAGGCGCCGGGGACGGCCTCCAGCATGAAGCCGAAGTCTTCGGAGGTCATGGCGGGCAGCACATCGTCAAAGGCGTTGTCGTCACCGACCACTTCACGCATCACGGCGGCCATGAACTTGGCTTCGCGGGCGTGGTTGGTTGTGTTGGGGTAGGAGCCGGGGCGCAGCGTGAACTCGGCCGTGCACAGATGGGCGGCTGCCACATGGCTGCTGATGCGTTTGAGGCCTTCTACAAACATCTCGCGCGTTTCCTTCTTCAGGGTGCGCACGGTGCCGGCGATGATGGCGTCATCGGGAATGATGTTTTCCACCGTGCCGCTGGTGATCTTGCCCACGGTGAGCACGGCCGAGTCCAGCGGATCGGTGCTGCGCGAGACCAGGGTCTGCAACTGGCTGACGATGGCGCAGGCCACGGGAATCGGGTCCAGCGTGGTGTGGGGCATGGCCGCATGGCCACCCTTGCCATGGACCCTGATCTGAAAGCGCAGGGTGGAGGCCATGATGGGGCCAACGCGCACGGCCATCTGGCCGGCCGGCAGCGATGGCCAGTTGTGCAGCGCAAACACGGCTTCGCAGGGGAATTTGTCGAACAGGCCGTCATCCATCATGGCCTTGGCGCCAGCGCCTCCTTCTTCGGCTGGCTGGAAGATCAGGTGCACCGTGCCGTCAAAGTCGGGTTGCTGAGCCAGGGTGGTTGCAGCGCCCAGCAGCATGGTGGTGTGGCCGTCGTGGCCGCAGGCATGCATGCGGCCCTTGTTCTGGCTGATGTGCCCGAAGGTGTTGATTTCCGTGACGGGCAGGGCATCCATGTCGGCACGGATGCCGATGCTGCGGCCGGGGTTGTCCTTGCTGCGGCCCTTGCCGTGGATGCTGGCGACAACGCCAGTCTGGCCCAGGCCGCGATGCACGGTCAGGCCCAGGGCCGTGAGGTATGCGGCGACCTTGTCGCCGGTGCGGTGCTCTTCGTATTTGAGCTCAGGATTGGCGTGCAGGTCGCGGCGAAAACTGAGCAGCGTACCGAGGTGAGGAGTGATATCGGGTGTAGATCGCATACAGGGGCCGCGGAGCACCCAGCGCTGTAACTGTCGTGGCAGGCAAGCGTTGCGGGCCTGCCGGTGACCGCAGCATTTCAATAGCAAGACCCCCATCATAGGCGTATGCGAAGAGTGGGGGCTTAGGTAGATACCGAAATCAGGGATTTCAGCGCTTGTGCTAACCAAGGAAAAAGCAAGCGATGACTTACAAGGCGTGAAGCCTCTTGCGGGCAGCCGGATGAGCCCTGCAGGCAGTGTCTTGCAGGGCGAAACACCCGCCACGGAAGCAGTCAGCCGTGAGCCCGCAATGCCCGTGCGTCGCCTCGCTCCGGCGCAAACGGCGAAAATACCCGGTTATGACCGCACAGAACGCCAAAATTTCCCTGTTCCAGCAGTTGCTGGTACGCCCCGATCGCAACGATCCCAAGCCCCTCATCCTCTACCATGGCCGTCGCTGCCCCGACGGCTTTGGCGCGGCGCTGGCGGCCTGGCTGTTCTATGAAGGTCAGGCCGAGTTTCGCGGTCTGGATCACGGCGAGATTCAGACGGCCGACGACCTGGGCGATCTGGCCGGTCGCGCCGTCTATGTGCTGGACTTTGCCTTTGAGCCCACGTTGATGGCCGAGATCGAGTCGCGCGTGGCCAAGCTCGTGGTGCTGGACCATCACAAGAGTGCGGCCGAGAAACTCAGCGGCTACCAATGCCAATGCGGCGTGGTGCATTTCGATATGAGCAAGTCCGGCGCGCGTCTGGCCTGGGAGTTTTTCCAGGCCGACAAGCCCGTGCCCGGTCTGATTCGCTACATCGAGGACCGCGATATCTGGAAATGGGAATTCCCCGAAAGCGCGGCGTTTCTCGCGGCTCTGGACATGGAGCCCGTGCGCAGCTTTGAGCGCTGGGCCGAGATTGCGGCCTTCACGCCCGAGCAGGAAACCGTCTACATGGCCCGTGGCGGCGCCATGGACGAGAAATTCCAGAAGCTTTGCGCCGATATTGCCGACGGCGCCCAGGTGCTGGTCTTCAACGGCAGGCAGGGCCTGATGGTCAACTGCCCGGGCATGTTCCACAGCCAGGTGGGTGATTTGCTGGCGCGCCAGAGCGGCAGCTTTGCCCTGATGTGGCATGCCAATCACAAGGGCACCAAGGTGGGCCTGCGCTCGCGCTCGGAGTTCAACTGCATTCCTCTGGCAGAGAGCTTTGGCGGCGGAGGCCATGCCCAGGCCTGTGGCTTCAAGATGGGCAACGAGCGTCTGGTGGAGTTGCTGCAGGGTGAGCTCAAGGCCGAACCCGAAGCGCAATACGAGTTTGCGGCCGCACCAGGCCTGCAGTTCGACGAAGAGGGCAAGTGGATTCGCGCTACGCCAAAGTCTGCGTAGTTGCAGAAAATCATAGCTGTCAACGCTTGAGATACAAGCGCTGACAGCTGTTTCTTATGCTATGGGTTGCCAGCCCGGCAGCGCCAGCAGCTTTCGCCAGTCCCGCGCTTCCTGCAGCTGAGTCAGGCTGGACCAGTCGGCCTCGAAGCGCATGAGCTGCCCGCTCACGGGGTGGGCAATCTCCAGTGCCCTGGCATGAAGCCATAGCCGCTGTTGACCCAGGCGTTCGGCCCACCAGCGATTCAGCGGCCCCTTGCCATGGGTGGCGTCGCCGATGATGGGGTGGGCCACATGCTTGAGATGGCGGCGTATCTGGTGTCTGCGGCCCGTGGTCGGCAGGGCTTCGACCAGGCTGATGCGGGTTTCGGGGTGTCGGCCGTCATAGCTTTCGGGCCAGGACAGGCGCGCCAGACAGCGCAAGTGCGTGTGCGCGTCCTGCACCGGGGCATCCTCGGGTGCATCGTCGGGCTTGAGGGGATGATCGACTTCCAACGTTTCGGGCAGCCAGCCGCGCACCAGGGCCCGATATTCCTTGCGGGTTTCATGGGCTGCAAAGCTGGCAGCCAGAGCCTGGGCCGCTTGCTTGTGCAGTGCCATGAGCAGCACGCCGCAGGTGCCCTTGTCCAGCCGGTGCACGGGCCAGACATGATGGCCCAGCTGGTCGCGCAGCGTCTGCATGACAAAGCGGGTCTCGTGCGCATCCAGGCCCGTGCGATGCACCAGCCAGCCGGCGGGTTTGTAGACCACGACCATATGCTCGTCCTGCCAGAGTATGTGCAAAGGCGGATTGGCAGAGCCGTCGGGCAGGGCGGTATCGGGCATGTGGAAGGCAGACAGAAGAGGGCGAGCCGCACTCTAGCGCACAGTGCAAAGCTTTGCTGACCAGGGTCTGCCTGCCGACAGGCCGCTTCGTGGCCGAGAATCGGTGCGGGCCGCTTGACGTCGGCTCATTTTTTGAAGTAGCTGCCAGCGCTTGACGGATCAATGCTGGCCGCCATTTGGAGGCTTGATCTTGTGTCTGTGATGTTCAAGGGTGTGGTGGTTTCGGTCCTGGCGTCCGTGCTGTTCGCCTCGCTGTACTACCTCTCGCCTTTTCTTGCCCCGCTCGATGGCGAGCAGATCTTTGGCTGGCGCGTGCTGGTGACGTTGCCCTTTACCACTGCCCTGCTGTTCGCTCTCAAGGAGGTGGCGGCGGTACGCGACTTGCTGGCAAGAGCGCTGGCCCAGCCCCGGTTTGGAATGCTGCTGGTGCTGAGCTCGGCGCTGCTGGGCGTGCAGCTATGGATTTTCATGTGGGCACCCATGAACGGGCGTGCGTTGCCAGTGTCGCTGGGCTATTTTCTGCTGCCGCTGGTGATGGTCGTGGCCGGGCGTGTGCTGTTTGCCGAGCGTCTGACGCTGGGTCAGAGCCTGGCTACGCTCCTGGCGGCTGCGGGCGTGGCGCATGAGTTCTGGCAGGCCGGCGGCATGTCCTGGGAGACCTGGGTGGTGGCGCTGGGCTATACGGTGTATTTCTCACTGCGCCGCTGGCTGCAGACCGATACCCTGGCCGGTCACTGGATAGACATGGCGCTGCTGGTTCCGGTGGCCATTGCCTTCACGCTGCGCACGCCAGACAGTTGGCCGCTGGTCGCGGGTCATCCGACGTTATGGGGCCTGCTGCCCTTGCTGGGCATCGTCAGCGCCGTGGCGCTGGCGCTGTACATGATTGCCAGTCGCTGGCTGCCGCTGGGCCTGTTCGGTCTGCTGTCCTATGTGGAACCGGCCTTGCTGGTCGTGGTGGCCTGGCTGCTGGGTGAGAGCATGGAGCCGCAGCAGCAACTGAGCTATGCGCTGATCTTTGCCGCCGTGGGCCTGCTGATCGGCGATGGCTTGCGGCATTCATGGCGTGGGCGTTCACACACATCGGACTGAGATTGCTGCAGTTCCAGCCCCAAGTTGGTGCATCACAGGGCAATAATTGAAGTTTTGTTTTGTTTGAAGGAATAGCTCGTCATGGCATCGACCTCATCCCCTATCCGCGTTGCTATCGTCGGTTACGGCAATCTGGGCCGCGGCGTGGAAGCTGCTGTCGCCAAGAACCCCGATATGCAGCTCAAGGGGATTTACACCCGTCGCGACCCTTCCCAGCTCCAGCCCCTGAATGCAGATACGCCTGTGCATTCCATGGATGTTTTGCTGTCGCACAAAGGTCAGGTCGATGTGCTGATTCTCTGCGGCGGCTCCAAGGACGATTTGCCCAGGCAGGCGCCCGAGCTGGCGGCTCATTTCAATCTGGTCGACAGCTTTGACACCCATGCCCGCATCCCCGAACACTTTGCCAACGTGGACAAGGCCGCTCAGGGGGGTCAATGCACGGCCCTGATCTCGGCCGGCTGGGACCCCGGCATGTTCTCCATCAACCGCGTGCTGGGTGAAGCCCTGCTGCCTGACGGCGCTACCTACACCTTCTGGGGCAAGGGCCTGAGTCAGGGCCATTCCGACGCCATCCGCCGCGTGGAAGGCGTGGCCGGCGGCGTGCAGTACACCATCCCTGTGGAAGAGGCGGTCAACAAGGTGCGCTCCGGCGTGCGCCCCGAGCTGTCCACCCGCGAGAAGCACCAGCGTGAATGCCATGTGGTGCTCAAGGATGGCGCCGACGCCGAAGCCGTGCGCAAGACCATTGTGGAAATGCCTCACTACTTCGACCAGTACGACACCACGGTCCACTTCATCAGTGCCGAAGAGCTGGCTCGCGATCACTCTGCCATGCCCCATGGCGGCTTTGTGATCCGCAGCGGCAATACCAGTGCCGAAAACAAGCAGGTCATCGAATACCGGCTGCAGCTGGACAGCAACCCCGAGTTCACTTCCAGCGTGCTTGTGGCTTATGCACGCGCCGTGCATCGCCTGGCCCAGGCTGGTCAACATGGCTGCAAGACGGTATTTGACGTGGCCCCTGGCCTGCTGTCGCCCAAGAGCGCCGAACAACTGCGTGCCGAGCTGCTGTAAATCAGCCGCCGCGATCAGCAAAAAGCCTCGCAGGGTCTGCGAGGCTTTTTTGTGTCGAAACGGGTTGTAGCGTCAATTGCCCGATGATTGGCAGCTATTGATCTTCAAGTGCTTGCGGGGGCTCGAGGCCGCTTACGCGCGCCGCATCTTCGAGCCTGTCCACATCGCGCAGGGGCTTGAACAGTGCCATCCAACCACCCACCACGCCCAGCGTGCACAGGCTGCCCAGAATGGCGGCGGGAACTGCGCCGAACCAGGACGCGCTGCTGCCTGCGCGGAACTCGCCCAGCTCGTTGGAGGAGCCGATGAACAGCATGTTCACCGCATTCACGCGGCCGCGCATATGGTCGGGCGTGGAAAACTGCACCAATGCGCCGCGAATATAGACGCTGACCATATCGGCCGCACCGGCCACGGCCAGTGCCAGCATGGACAGTACAAACCAGTGCGAGAGCGCAAACACCAGATTGGCCAGTCCGAACACTGCTACGGCGGCAAACATCACCTTGCCCACGCGGCGGTTGATGGGGCGCGATGCCAGCCACAGGCCCATGCAGACCTCTCCCGCAGCCATGGAGGAGCGCAGCAGGCCCAGGCCTTGCGGACCTACCTGAAGCACCTCGTGCGCATAAACGGGCAGCAGGGCCACAACGCCACCCAGCAGCACAGCAAACAGATCGAGCGAGATGGTGCCAAGGATGATGGGGCGGGTACGCATGAAATGCAGACCTTCGGCAAAGCGTTGCCACATGGTGGTTTGCACGTCAGTGAGGATCCTGGGGCCGGCAAAATGTACGGGGACCTGGCTCAGCAGGCCGGCTCCCAGAAGCAGAGCGACGCCGCAGACCGCATAGGTCAGCACGCCGCCGCCGAGCGCGTACAGCAGGCCGCCCAGCACGGGAGCGGCAATCGCCGAGATACGCATCAGCATGCTGTTGGTGGCCAGTGCCTGGGCCAGTTGCTCGCGGGCAACGATCTGCGGCAACAGGCTTTGCAGCGCCGGACCGCTGAAGGCGCGACTGCAGCCAAACAGCACCAGCACTGCATAAATCCAGTGCACATTGTGCGCGCCGCTCTCGGCTAGCAGCCAGAGCAGGCCCGAGCAGACTGCGGCCACCAGCCAGCTGATGCCAAGCAGGCGCTTGCGGCTCATGCGGTCGCTGAGATCGCCAGCGGGAATCAGCAGACCCGCCATGGGCAGGAACTGCGCCAGCCCGACATAGGCCAGAGACAGAGGCTCGCGGGTGATGTCGTACACCTGCCAGGCCACCACCACTGCCTGCATCTGCTGGGCAAACATGGCAAGCATGCGTGCCAGCACGAAATTGACAAAAGCGGGATCGCGCAATGGCGGGATGGAGGAGGCCTGAGGCGCTGTAGAGGTGACGGGGGTGGACAAGGTGAGATCCGTGAGTGCGGCTGAGGAGGCGGGAGTTGGCCTGGGCCGACGTCCTGCCTTGGCGACCTGAAATGTCAGAGGGCCGAGTATGCGCGATCGCCTTGTTTTCTGCAGTGCCTATGGCCGTTCTGAGCATTCACTTCTGCTGCGGTTCATATCCGGCAAGCAGGCTGCGGATTAACCTTCATGCCATGCAGGAGAGAAGCCTTGTTTGTCAAAAAATGTTTACCGACGAAGGCATGAGTCACTTTCCCACACGCAAAGAAACGGCGGCGATTCATCATAGCTTCACACAAATGGTTTGGCGTTATGAATAGCGAAGCTTTCTCTCAAGGAGTCACATCATGTCCATGCTTTCGATGCAATACGCAGGAACTCTTCTGGGCCGCGAAGCAGTCATTGAATTCCCGGACAGCCAGGCCCAAGTCCGCTACACCGCCAGCGGTCAGATGCGCTGGCGCGTGGTGGACTCGCAAGGGCATATTTCCGAGGGCTGCGAGAACCTCAGCTATCTGCAACTGAGCGACCACCTGCATTTTTTGAACTGGATCGAGAAAACCGGCTTCACGGTCAGCCAGGTCATAGATTCGGCCAAGGGCACGGTGCAGGCTTTCTGGTCCTACGCTGACAACCAGTGCGAAAGCGGCCATCGTTCCTCCATGTTTGTGGAAGGTCGTTTCCGTCTGCGTTGAATCTGTCGGCTATTGCCCGGGGCATGGAGCCGGGGCAGGAGCCAGCTCAATGATTTGTGTGTGAGGTCAGTGACTTTCCTCTCTTGCCGGCATCCGAAAGGTGTCGGCTTTTTTCTCCGTGAAACATTGCAGGCTCAATCATCCCTGCGTATTTTTTGATCGCAGGGCCCGAAGTCAATGCCTGTGCGGCCTCGCTCTGCTTTTCCGAGGCTTGTCCACAGGCGGCTCCACAGACGCTGGGCATAACCTGTAATCCTGTTTTCCGAACTACTGCGTTCAGAAAACATTCCCTAAGTAGTTATTGCCAAAAGAAAATCGTCCTTTGGCAACGAACCATGTTTGATGAAACGTGGTGCGTGAAACATCGGCGTTGAATGTACGCATGAAAATAGAAAAGCCGGCACCAGGGCCGGCTTTTTCAATGCCTGAGCGCCGGCTTACTTGCGCTTGTCGGCGATGGCCGAGGACACCACCATGTCCAGCACATAGACATAGCTTGAAGCATCGGCGGGTACATTCTGGCGCTTGAAGCGGTTGATGCGCAGCACATTGCTCACACCGGTTTCGTGCTTGTAGCCTTCAATCTCGCTGTAGAAGTTCTCCCACTGGCCGGTATAGGTCTTGACGCCGTTGTCGCCGTAGCGGATCTCGCGTACCTGCAGACACTGATGGCGGCCTGCACCTGCACTACAGGCCTTGCGCTCGGGACCGACCTCGAGAAATATGCGTTCGGGCGCGCTGCCGTATTGGGTCTGGGCAGTGGGCTTGCCGTTGAGCTGCCAGCGCGTGCCATCAATGAATTGCAGCGTCAGGCGAGGCTGTTCAGTGGAGGAGCCGCCGAGCTGCACATTCCATTGCTTGGCCGTAGGCAGAATGCGCGCTACCTTCTGCTCCAGCATCATCAGCTGGTTGTCATTGCAGGCACGCAGGGTGCTCATGCCGCGCTGCAGATTGATGCGCTGGCCCTCAACGGTGTAAGCCGACGAGATGACGTTGCACAGATTCTTGACGACGACGCGCTGATCCACGAAGTCCAGCTCGATAGGTGCCTGGCTGGAGCCCAGAAACCAACTCTGGTCCTCATTGCCAGCCGGTGTGTAGGCCTGCTGCAGTTTCCAGTGGTAGGCGGTCAGCGACGCGGCATCGCCTGCGGAGCCTGTAGGGCCGGGCTTGCTTGCACCGCCGCCGCTTGTCGTACCGCAGGCGGCAAGCGTCATGGAAGCAACAAGGGGAAGGCACCAGGTCCAGCGAAATTTCATAGGGTTTCCTTAAGGTCGAATAGAGGAATACGGCAAACCGTGTCAGCAGAAACAGAGTCTCTGTTGACCATATCAGTTCCCTGCGGGTTTTATCTGACCTTAACCCAACGTTGCGGTTGTTTTGCGCTTCGACAACCTCAGAGTGTCAACAAATGCTGCACGCGGAAGGGCGGAGAAATCAGATGTGCCGCCCGGGCGTGAAGCCCCTGTAAAGATCGAAAAAATCCGTACGACTAGACAGCGCTTCGTCAAATTAGTCTTTGCCAAGCTGCTACGCTTCAAAGGTTCGGGCTATGAAGAAACTACGGCCCAGGCATCAAGGAGTTTCTGTGCGCTTAGGTGGTGTTGCTTTGTTTGGGCTGAATTGGGGGCGGCTGGGTTCTGTGGGCATATTGGCAGGTTTGCTGGGGGCATGCTCGGCAACCGCACCTCAGCATATGCCGGTACAGGAGACTTTTGACTCCAGTTCCACGTTTTCCCGCGGCTTTGATGCGACACCGGCACAGACTTGCGAGGCCGCACGTCGCGCCTTGTTGAGCCAGGGTTATATCGCAACGGCCAGGACGCAGGAGCTGATAGAAGGGCGCAAGAACTTCCAGCCCAATACGGAGACCAATCTGGAAATCAATTTCCGTGTGGTCTGCGTGCCGCAGACCAGTGATGGCCTGGTCAGTCTGGGTTTTGCGACAGCGTTGCAGGATCGCTATTCGCTAAAGAAGAGTGCAACCTCGGCCAGCGTGGGGGTGAGCGCTCTGGGTTCGCTGTCTCTGCCGTTTTCCTCCAGCAACGATTCGCTGGTCAAGGTGGGCAGCGAGACCATTTCCAAACGCAGCTTCTACGACAGTTTCTTTGAGTTGGTGGAGAACTATCTGAAGCAGGATCGGGATGCACCATAGTTTCGAGCAAACCGATCTGCAGCGTTTGGTAGGTCGGGCGCTTGTGATTCTGATCTGGTAGCAAGAACTAAAAAGCGGCTCGCTGAGCCGCTTTTTCGTCTGCGAGATCCGTTCAGATGAACAGCGCCGGGTCCACCATGGCGCGGTTCAGCATCACGCTCCAGTGCAGGTGGGGACCGGTCACGCGGCCTGTGGCTCCGACCTTGCAAAAGGAATCGCCTGTCTGCAACTGGTCGCCCGGCTTGCAGTCCACCTGGCTCAGGTGGCAGTACATGGTGAGCAGGCCGCCGCCATGGTCCAGCCAGACCGTGCCGCCGTTGAAGAAATAGTCGCCCACATCGATCACCTTGCCGGGTAGCGGTGCACGCACCGGCGTGCCCGTAGGGGCGGCGATGTCCATGCCGCTGTGCGGATTGCGCGACTGGCCGTTGAAGACACGGCGCAGGCCGAAACTGCTGGAGCGGCGACCCGGCACCGGCACGCGCATGTGCAGGCTGCCGGAAGGCAGCGGCTCTGTGAAGGTGGCCATCACGGTCTTCAGGTGGGCGGCCTCGCGTTCGTAGCGGGCATTGTCTTCGGCAGACAGGTCCACCGTCTTGGGTGAGACCTTGAGGCGTTGCTCCACATACTGTTTGTCGCGCACCGTATAGCTCATGGTGCGCAAACGGCCGTCGGCCTTCACGCCAACGCTTTGCTCACCCGGTGTGGTGGCAAGCGGTATGCCCACGAGTGCGGTCCATTCGATCATGTCACCCACCACCAGAACCTCGGCCTCCGCTGCCGTGACCAGGGGACGTGCGGAAGCAGGGCCCAGCGACAGGCGTGCGACGCCGCCGGGAACCCTGCTGTCCTGCGGCCAGAGCGCGCTGTCCGAGTTGGCGCTGCGCGCAGCCCAGGCTGGTGCTGCGGCAAACAGCGCCGATTGCGCCATCCATTGCAGCAGGCGACGGCGCTCGGGAGGGAGAGAAGGGTTGGAAATTTTTTCGGCTGGCATGGTGCTTATCGGGTTGTGCAGGCATTGTGCTGTATTGCTATCGATAGCGGAGCTAAAGGCGATACAGGGATGGGAGCTTTACGCATGTCTATGACTTGCAGGTCGGCAGCGGCGATCAGGGCAGGCGCATGCTCCGGGCCAGATCCAGCTGTCCCAGTTGCTCCAGGGCCTGCACTGCACCGAGCCGGTCACGCTGCTGCTTGTTCTGGCTCAGCTTGAACTTGGCTTCCAGGCGGTCGACGGTAATTTCCAGGCCCACGATGGCGCCGAGCATGCGCTGCAGATAGTCGGGCGGAGCATCGCTCATTTTCCACGGGGCCTGGGCATTGTTCCGAGCCTCATGGCGGCGGGTGAGCCGGCCCACCACGCCGCGCACGAACTTTTCATCATCGCGCACACCGATGCGGCCGTGCGCATGGACCACACGGTAGTTCCAGGTCGGGACCTGCTCATGGTTCTCGTGCTTGCTGGGATACCAGTTGGGGGAGATATAGGCCTGCTCGGCACGGAAGATCACCAGCACGGAGCTGTCGTCCCGGATCTGCTGCCACACAGGGTTGGCGCGAGCCACGTGGGCGATAAGGCGCAAAACGCCGTCCTCGTCCTGCAACAGCTCGAAAGGCAGGTGATTGGCGTCCAGCCCCGAGTCGGAATGGGTGACCAGGCAACCCAGGGGATGGGCTTGGATCAAGTCATGCAGGGAGGCTGGATCATCAGTCTTGAAATGGCTTGGGTTGTACATGAAGGCTGCTGCAATGAGTGGCGCAAAAACGAATGAGCTTCTATGAGCTTGTTTATACCGTCATGCAGGCTGCGCACTGACAAGCCGCCTGCATGGCAGGCGGCATGGTACGAAGGCGAATGGCGTTTCAGCGGTGCTCGCGATCCCCGCGCGAGCGGCCCTCAGACCGCGTCGCTTGCATGCGAGCCTGTTGCTCGGCCTGGTGCTGTTGAGCCTGCATTTGTGCCTGCTGCTGGCGTTGGGCCTGTTCCTGTGCCCGTTGTTGCTGCATCTGGGCCTGCTGCTGGCGCTGTTGTTGTTCACGAGCCTGTTGCTGCTGCATTTGTTGCTGGCGCTGAGCTTGCTCCTGGGCGCGCTGCTGTTGCATTTGTTGCTGCTGGAGCTCCTGCTGCTCTCGGGCTTGATGCATTTGCTGCTGGCGCTGGGCCTGCTCCAGGGCGTGCTGCTGTTGCATCTGCTGCAGCTGTGCCTGCTGCCGATGCTCTTGCTGATCACGGGCTTGCTGCATTTGTTGCTGGCGCTGAGCTTGCTCCTGGGCGTGCTGCTGTTGCATCTGCCGCAGCTGTGCCTGTTGCCGATGCTCTTGCTGATCACGGGCTTGTTGCATTTGCTGTTGGTGTTGAGCTTGCTCCTGGGCGCGCTGCTGTTGCTGCTGCATCTGGGCTTGTCGCTGGCGCTGATGCTGCTGCTGCTGCTGCTGCTGCTGCTCGCGGACTTGCTGCATTGGCTGCTGACGCTGGGCCTGCTCCAGGGTGTGCTGCTGTTGCACCTGCACAGGAGTTTGCTGCTGCATTGCTTGCTGGCGCTGGGTTGGCTCCTGTGGGCGTTGCTGCATGGCTTTCTCCACCATGGCAGCCTGCATCTGCGGCGCCTGAGGTGGATGGCGATCATGGGGGTCTTGCGGCGGCATCAAAGCATTGCCATTGGATGCGCGCGGCCCGCCTGGAGCATGGTTGGGTCCCTGGGCAAGGCCCGGCCTGCCCTGTAGCTGTGTAGCCAGGGGGCTCTGTGCTGGCTGGCGCTGGTTCAGGCCATGGCCACCGGCTGTCATGGCGGCGGCACCGACGGCAGCGCCCACAGCCATCGTCCCCGGCCCAGCAAGGACGCCTGCCGCCTGGGGCGGCCCGGCCGGCTCGCGGCGCTCGCCTGCGGCATTTTCATGGATGCTGTTGATATAGGTGTTGTCCGTGCGATGGATGTTCTGCACCACGGTTCGCGACTGCGATATATAGGTGGTGTTGTTGTAGACCACGGCCGGACGGGCTTGCGGGGGCGGGGGGCGCTCGCCGTGACGCCAGGGCCTTTCGGGATCGCCCCAGTGCATATTCCAGGCATTCCAGCCCCAGGACGGATGTCTGTCCATGGACCCGGCCAGCACGATGGCGGTGCCAAAGCCCAGCAGGCCGGCAATCACGGGCACGCCTGCCACGGGAGCTGGAGGCGGCACCTCCACATAGCGGTAGCCGCCATATACGGGCAGCGGCTGACCGTAGACTGCAGCCGGGTCGTACTGAGGAACGTAGACCGTATCCACTTGGGTGGGGCTGATTTCAATGAACTGCTCCGGCGGCTCTATGACCGGGTCGGGCAGCGGTGTGACCACGGCTCCTGGCGTATAGGCCACGGCGGCAGGCGTGGACGCCAGGTTGACCTTGAGCTGGCTGGAGGTCTTGAGCGTGCCGGCCTTGTAGGCACGGTTGCGCATGACCTGTATGGCGTTCATCACATCCGAGGGATCGTTGTAATAGGCTTTGCCCAGCGCCGTGGTCCAGGGCAGGTTGGAGGCCATCTGTTCCAGCACATTGGGAAACTGGGTTAGTGATTTGACGGAAGGGTCCCAGTTCTGGGCGTTGACGGCATTGGTCATCGCAGTCTTGTGCAGTCCGGGGTTCTGCCCCAGCCAGGTTTCGGCGGCGCTGATCTGGTCTGGATAGGTGGCACCGGCCAGGATCTGGGCCACAAGCTTGTCCGGGTAAAGCGCAATCGGCGCCACCATCCGGTAGAGCGCGTCAGCACCGGGTGGCACATAGGCTGCGGGCTGAGGCTGGGCGGCATCGGGCGTGGCGGAAGGTACCGAGGCTGGCGGCGCACTGTCCGCCTTGATCGGCGAATCCTTGTCGTTGCAGGCGCTCAGCGCCATGGCGGCGGCCAGGGCAATCATGCCTGGATGCCATAGGCGGGCGACCGTTTTTGGCTGCAGTTCCGGCTGCTCGGGCCGGGTCCTGGGGAAATGCGACATCTGACGCTCCTTGCGCCGCGCCGTGCAAATCACGGTGCTTTGGCGGATGTTGTTTTAACGCCAGTTTTGAGCCGTTGTTGACAGAGTGTTGTAAGCAAATAAAGCGTGTGGTTGCAGGCCATGCTCCGAGAGATATCGTGAATTTTGATAGCTTCTTTCGCAGTGTGGGTAAGTGCTGAAGGCTGAAAACAATGAACACTTCGGGCAGGAGTTGCTGACGGTGCTTTCTCGTCTGCATCTCCATACTCGGGGGGCGTTCTTCCCATGAAAAAGGCCTGCGCGAGGCAGGCCTTGGAGCTATCCGCGAAGCAACACGCCTCCCGGGTCTGGGTCACATCATTCGGTCATGGTGCCCATGAGTGTGCTGGTACCCATGGCGTCCAGCGGCTTGCCGTTGACCTGGAATTCGCCCTTGGCATAGACGATCTCGGTGCGCATCTTGCCGTCCTTGTCTTCAAAGATGCCTTGCTCCTTGAGCATGTCTAGGCTGGCTTGAGTCTGGGCTTTGGCGGCTTCCTCGATATCTTCGGGTTTGTACTCGCTCTCGTCTTCAAACACGGCCAGCAGGCTGGAACGTCTGCGCGAGAGCATCATGTTTTCCATGAAGGGCTTGGGCATATCGGCCTTGAGGCTGACCTTCAGATCCTGCAGCAGAGTGCCCATCTTCTCGCCATCGCCCAGATACTGAATGGCTGCCGCGAACTCGCTCACGCCGTCGGGGGTGCGCATGGACAGGCGTTTGAGCTCGATCACGGGCTGGCGCGCCAGGGCCTGTGTCAGCGACTTGAGCATTTTCTCGCGCAGATCGCCGCTGCCCTGCTCCTCGGCATCTTCGTCGTCAGTGGCCTCGCCGAGCAGCGGGTTCTTGCGCTTGCTCATTTCCACGACCTGGTTGATCCAGTTGGCATCGACATTGTTGAAGGCCATGTCCAGCAGCAGGTCGTCAGCCTGTTTGTCTTCGAGTTTGGCGGTCTTGATGCCGGTCTTGAGCGTCATTTCCACGACCTCGCCTTTGAGGATGGTGTCCGAATCCATGGTGATGCCTTCGAAGTGGCTGGCAGAGCTTTTGCCTTCCTCTTCCTGCTTGGTGGCGGCAATCTTGGCAATCGTCATGGCAAACGGGCCGGTCCAGAACTGCTGGCCCGGGGGCTGTTTCATGTCGAAGCGCATATCGGCCTTGTCCAGCGTCACGCTGCCTTCCTCGTCCTTGAACTGCAGGCCGGCGAAGCTGCCCGTGCCCTTGGCGGCCTTCATGTCGGCGGGCATGTCCCAGACGATCTTCATGCCGCCCCAGTTCATTTCGCTGTCCTTGATCTTGCTGCTCACGGCCGGCGACGTCATGACGTTGGAGCTGCTGCGGCCCCAGCCGACCTTGGTGTCGACTTCCAGCGGAGAGCGGCCGTTGAGCGCGGTCTTCAGCGCCGGGTCCGCGTCTTCGGGCAGATTGAAGCTGGTGTGAATCTCGGCGGCATGGCCAAGGGGGAGCGGTCCGTGGCTGATCTTGTGCTCGGCGGTGAACTGGACGGGCTCGTCGCCGCTGTCCAGGGTCCATACCGTTTTGGCGGTGGAGGAAAAAGCGCCGCGGTCATAGCTGGTGACCTGAATCTTCACGCCATGCTCGCTCCACTTGTCCAGGCCTTCGGTAAAGCTTTGCTGCAGTTTGCCGCCCATGTAATAGCTGGTGCCCAGTGTTCCTGCCACGATCACGGCGATGGCCGCTGCAATGCCTGCTCCTGCTTTTCTGTTCATTCTTGACCTTTGATGAAAATAAAAAATCCGCGAATGAATTGCGGATTGGTAATGTTGCGGTGAGCAGGATTCTAGAAAGAAAATAATCAAATGCTCTGAATTTCAGAACATTTTATGCAAATGTTTATCGAGTATTGAAAATCAATACCGGCGGTATTCATTTCAATATGTAACCGGAATGCATTGGGCGCTATCCATTTTCCGATCGGAGAACCGAATAGCTTTTCTTGGGATAAATGCCGCGGCAGTTTGCGCAATAAAAAAAGGCCGCCAGTGAATCCTGGCAGCCTTGTTGAAACCGGCTGGAGTGTTTACTTGCCCCAGCTGTCCTTGAGTCCCGTGATCTTGTTGAACACGGGCTTGTCGCTCCGGTGATCCTTGCGGTCGGCCACAAAGTAGCCAAAACGCTCGAACTGGAACTTGTCGTCAGCCTGTGCAGCCTTGAGCGAAGGCTCCACATAGGCGGTGACGACCTTAAGGCTGTCGGGGTTCAGCAGGGTCAGGAAATCCTTGCCGCCTGCATCGGGCTGCGGGTCGGTGAACAGACGGTCGTACATGCGCACTTCGGCCTGCAGGCCATCGGCCGCGCCCACCCAGGTGATGGCGGCCTTGACCTTGACGCTGTCGGCGCCCGGTGTGCCGCTCTTGGTGTCGGGCACCACGGTGGCCAGCACCTTGGTCACATTGCCATCGGCGTCCTTTTCGGCGCCCGTGCATTCGATCACATAGCCGCCCTTGAGGCGGACCTTGTTGCCGGGGAACAGGCGCTTGTAGCCCTTGGGCGGCACTTCGGCAAAGTCTTCGCGCTCGATCCAGACTTCGCGGCCAAGGGTGAAACGGCGCTCTGGCACGGTTTCACCTTCCGCCGCGTGGGGCAGGGCGGGCAGGTGGCAGTCCTCCAGATGTTCGGCGCTGCCAAACACTTCGGCCCAGTTGCTGAGTTCGAGCTTGACTGGGTCCAGCACGACCATGGCGCGGTGTGCCTTGTTTTCCAGATCTTCACGCAGGCAGCCGTCCAGCGTGCCGTAGTCAATCCAGGCGTAGTCCTTGGTCACGCCGATGCGTTCGCAGAAGTTGCGGATGGACTCCGGCGTGTAGCCGCGGCGGCGCAGGCCGACCACGGTGGGCATGCGCGGGTCGTCCCAGCCGGTGACGAACTGGTTGTCCACCAGATGCTTGAGCTTGCGCTTGCTGGTGATCACATAGGTCAGGTTCAGGCGCGAGAACTCGTACTGGCGGGGCTGGGGGGCGTCGATCAGACCGCCTTCGCGCAGGTGGTTCAGCAGCCAGTCGTAGAAGGGGCGCTGATCCTCGAACTCCAGTGTGCAGATGGAGTGGGTGATGTGCTCGTAGGCATCCTCGATAGGGTGCGCAAAGGTATACATCGGGTAGATGCACCACTGATTGCCAGTGTTGTGATGCTCGGCGTGGCGCACGCGGTAGATGGCAGGGTCGCGCAGATTGATATTGGGCGCGGCCATGTCGATCTTGGCGCGCAGCACGGCGGCGCCATCGGCCAGCTTGCCGTCCTTCATGTCGGCAAAGCGCTGCAGGTTTTCGGCCACGGAGCGGTCGCGGAAGGGGCTGTTCACGCCGGGACGGGTGAAGTCGCCGCGGTTGGCCTTCATCTCGTCGGCCGATTGCTCGTCCACGTAGGCCAGGCCTTGCTCGATCAGGTAGACCGCACAGCGGTACATGAAGTCGAAGTAATTGCTGGCGAAGTAGAGGTTCTCGTGTCCGTCGGCATCCTTCCAGTCGAAGCCCAGCCAGCGCACGGCATCGATGATGCCGTCCACATATTCCTGGTCTTCCTTTTCTGGATTGGTGTCGTCGAAGCGCAGATGGCAGACGCCGCCGAAGTCGCGTGCCAGGCCGAAGTTCAGGCAGATGGACTTGGCATGACCCACGTGCAGATAGCCGTTGGGCTCTGGCGGAAAGCGGGTGCGGATCTTGGCTTCGTCTACCTGGCCGCTCTGGTGATGCTGGGCATCGCCGGGCGCGCCGCCCCAGTGACGGGCGGCATAAGTGCCCTTGTCCAGATCCGATTCGATGATCTGGCGCAGGAAGTTTGTGGGCTTGACCGCTTCGGGGGCGGTGTTGTTGGATTTGGAGGCGTCAGCAGAGCTCATTGCACCATTTTAGGCCGGCTGCCATGACCTCATGTCGATCTGCGGACACTGCAGCTTTGCCGCGTGTGCATTTGGACACAATGTTTTGGAGGAACCGTGCCATCCTGACGGGACTCTGAAACGTTATATCCCCAAGGGCCGAAGGCGCAGCACAGATTTGCAAGCTTGCCCCGGTGACACATAAACAGAGGAGAGATTGTGATGTCCAGAACAACTTCCCCCCGCATGGCCAGGCTGCTTGCCGCTGGCTCTATCGCTATTGCTGGCCTGATGGCTGCCGCAGGCGCCCAGGCGCATGGCGGCGTCAGCCTGTCGGTCGGCATCGGCGTGCCCGGCGTGGCCGTGGGCGTCGGCGCTCCCGTTTACGCCACACCCTATATGGCGCCCGCCCCGGTCTATATGCCGCCGCGCCCTGTCTACTATGCGCCTCCGGCACCGGTCTACTATGCGCCGCAGCCTCCCGTGTATCGTCCCGCACCCGTGATGGTTGTGCCCGGCCCGGTCTATTACGGTGGCGGCCCGCGCTGGCGTGGTCATCGCCATCATCATCATCATCACTATCGCTGATGACATCGATGACGGAGCCCTGAAAGACTCTGCACCACAGACGGCTGCCCAGGCAGCCGTTTTTTATGCCTGCGGGTCGGTTGCAGCGCTCGCATAATCCGGGCAGTCCTCAAAAATCAGGAGAGTGCTTCCGTGAAAACCGTCTATGTCCTCAATGGCCCGAATCTCAATCTGCTGGGCATGCGCGAACCCGCCATCTATGGATCGGCCACGCTGGCCGATGTGCGCCAGCTTTGCGAAGAGGCCTGTGCACGCCATGGCCTGAAGCTGGAGTTCCGCCAGAGCAACCATGAGGGCGAGCTGGTGGACTGGATTCACGAGGCAGGCCGGTTGCACTCCAAGGGGGAGTTGCAGGCGCTGATCATGAATGCAGCGGCCTACACCCATACCAGTGTGGCAATTCTCGATGCCGTCAAGGGCACGGCCGTGCCGCTGGTGGAGTTGCACATCAGCAATGTCCATGCGCGTGAGAGCTTTCGCCACCATTCCTATCTGTCGGCCACGGCGCGCGCCGTGATGTGCGGCTTCGGCGTGGCAGGCTACGGTCTGGCTATCGATGCGGTGGCGCAGTGGTGACATCGGCGGTTGAAGCAGCCTGTTCGCTGGAGCAGGTCTCGCAGGAACTGGGGGTCGAGCTGCCGGCAGCCATTGCCCGGCTGCAGGCCACGGCGCAGCGCGTGCAGACCCGGCTTGGAGAAGCCGCCGACAGCGGCTTGATGGTCTGGCATGGCTGGCAGCCCCCGGCCGGGGTGGTGCAGCGCGGTCTGCCCCTGGTGCTGCTGCATGGCGGCAGTGGCAGCTGGACGCATTGGTTGCGTGTGATTCAGCCGCTGACCGAGGCGGGCTACAGCCTGTGGCTGGCCGATCTGCCGGGTTTTGGTGAATCCGATGGAGTGCCTGGCGGCATGGATGTGGACACTATGCTGGAGCCTCTGGCCTATGGCATTCGGCAGTTGCTGGGCAATGCCGATACGGGTCCGGTCTGCGATCTGGTCGGCTTTTCCTTTGGCGGCATGACCGCCGGCCTGCTGGCTGCCGAGCATCCGGAGCTGGCCCGGAGGCTGGTGTTGGTCGGCGCTCCCGGCATGGGAATGACCGAGGGACGCAGCGTGCGCCTGCTGGGCTGGCGCCACCTGCCGGGGCTGGAGGCACAGATGCAGGCCCATCGCCACAATATCGCGGCCCTCATGCTGCATGACGAGGTGCTGATCGATGAAGAGACGCTGGCACTGCATGCGCTCAATGTGGCTCGCGACAGACTGCCGCGCAGACGGCTGTCGCGCACCGATGTGCTGGCCCGGGCCCTGACCCGTATCAAGGTGCCGGTGGCGGCGATCTATGGCGAGCATGACCCTCTGTATGCGGGCTGCCTGGCCGAGCTGCAACTGCTGATGCAGCGTCAGTGCCTGGGGGCGCTGGACTGGCAGGTGATGCGGAACGTCGGCCATTGGGTACAGCACGAGGATCCGGCCACCTTCTGCGCCGCGCTGCAGGAGGCTCTGTCGTGAGCAATGCGGCCGCCTTCGAGCTGACCGAAGCCGATGTGCAATGGAGCGCCGTGCGCGCTCAAGGCCCGGGCGGCCAGAATGTGAACAAGGTGGCCAGCGCTGTGCATCTGCGCTTTGACGTTCGAGCCTCGCGTCTGCCGGTCGATGTGCAGCAGCGCTTGTTGGCTTTGGGCGATTCGCGCATCACCACTGACGGAGTGGTGGTCATCAAGGCGCAAAAATACCGCACTCAGGAACACAATCTGTGGGATGGGCTGCAGCGCCTCAATGCGTTGGTAGCCACGGTTGCAAGGCCGCCACGCCCGCGCAAGCCCACCAAGCCGACCTGGGGCTCGCAGCAAAGACGCCTGCAGGGCAAAAGCCTGCGCTCTGGCATCAAGGCATTGCGCGGGCGGGTGCATGACTGAGCTTGTGTAGCGGCAAAGCCACGCTCAGGTCGGTCAACTGTATCAAAAGGCATGCGCGCACCCTGTCGGGCCGAGTACGGATCGGTCAGCCAGCTGCGGGTCTGCGCTATATTGTTTTGATAGCTGCAGTCGCAGAATGCAAAAGCGCTACAGCCTGTTTCCCATCAAATTCCGTGCTGCCTTCGGGAGTTGTCCATGAGCACATTGCCTTTGACTTATCTGGAGCGGCCCGCGCAGCTTGACGCCGGCCGGCCTGCCTGGCTGCTGGTGCTCATGCATGGCGTGGGCAGCAATGAGCAGGACCTGTTCGGCCTGGTGCCCTATGTGCCGCCGCAATTTCATGTGCTCAGTCTGCGTGCGCCCTTTGCCATGGGCATGGGTGCTTATGCCTGGTTTCAGTTCACTGTGGATGCCGATGGTACGCGCCATATCAATGTGCCGCAGGAGCAGCAGGCGCGTATCTTGCTGCAGCAGACGGTGCAGCAGGCCGCGCAGCAGCTGGACATTCCGCCCGAGCGGGTGGTGCTGGGGGGCTTCAGCCAGGGCGGCATCATGAGTCTGAGTCAGTTGCTGACCCAGCCCCAGACCTTGCGTGCCGCACTGGTCTGGCACAGCCGTCTATTGCCCGAGATCGCGTCGCTGCACGCGCCCGCTGCCGCATTTGAGGGCAAGTCGGCCTGGGTCAGCCACGGCACTTATGACAATGTGATTCCGCTGACCAGCGCCCATGCCGTGCGTGACCGCCTGGCCTCCTTGCCCTTGCAACTGAGCTATCACGAGTATCCGGGCGCCCATGAGATCCGGCCCGAGGAGCTGCGCGCCAGCATGCAGTGGTTGCAGGATCTGACGCAGTCAGTGGAGGACTTCGGGGGCGAGGGCGATCAGTGACCGGCGGTCTTTGAAAACAGATTGATCACCAGCACGCCCCCCACAATCATGGCCATGCCGGCCAGAGCGGGGGCATCGAGCTTCTGGCCCTGCCAGAAGTAGGCAACGGCCGAGACCAGCACGATGCCCACGCCGGACCAGATTGCATAGGCCACGCCCGTGGGCACGGTACGCAGCGTCAGCGACAGCAGATAGAAAGAAATCGCATAGCCCACCAGGGAAACCGCGGTAGGGCCGAGCCTGGAGAAGCCTTCCGACCTGGCGAGGAAGGAGGTGGCAATCACCTCGCAGATGATGGCCAGACCCAGATACAGGTAATTTGTCATGCCGGGCACTGTAGTGCGGCTGGGGCCGGGCTGTTTCCAGGCTGGTTTCAAGACCCCGGACCGCTTCTGGCCGTTATTGCCAAAATCCAGCGCCTGTGCGCACATAGCCGAGGGCAATATGCACGGTTCGCCGCGCTTGATCAGATGGCAGGGTAGTCGCCTGTACCCTCGGGCCAGGGGGTCAGCACCTCAAATCCGGTCTCCGTCACCAGCACCATATGCTCCCACTGGGCGGAGAGCGACTTGTCATTGGTGATCACGGTCCAACCGTCCGCCAGTTCGCGCGTGGCGGCCTTGCCGGCGTTGAGCATGGGCTCGATGGTGAAGATCATGCCGGGCTGCAGCGTCAGGCCCTGACCGGGCGTGCCGTAGTGCAGCACCTGGGGCTCGTCGTGATAGACCTTGCCGATGCCATGGCCGCAGTACTCGCGCACGATGGAAAAGCGCTCGCGTTGGGCCACGGTCTGGATGGCATGCCCCACATCGCCCAGCGTGGCCCCGGGCTTGACGGAGCGGATGCCGGCCACCAGCGCTTCATAGGTGGTGTTGACCAGGCGCTTGGCCAGATTGCTGGGCTGGCCCACGTAGTACATGCGGCTGGTGTCGCCGATCCAGCCTTCGGGCGTGGTTACTGCGACGTCGACATTGATGATGTCGCCGTCCTTGAGGACCTGCTTGGTATCGGGGATGCCGTGGCAGACCACATGGTTGACCGAGGTGCACACGGTTTTGGGAAAACCATAGTAGCCCACATTGGTGGGCGTGCATTTCAGCTCGTTGACGATGTAGTCGTGGCAGATCTTGTCCAGTTCCTCTGTGCTTACGCCGGGCTGCACATGAGGGGTGAGCATGGCCAGCACCTTGGCGGCCAGGCCGCCGGCCTTGCGCGAGAGGTAGATGTCGGTGGCGTCATGAATGGGTACGACTTTCTGTTTGCCGCGCTTCATTGCATGCCTCCTACCAGGCGCACCGGACGGGGGCGGCGCACGACTGTGTCGGCTTCATGAGCGCTGGCAGGCTGCAGCTCACGCTCGGCTTGCTGCAGCAGCAGGGCGCAGATGCCTTCGTAATTGAGCTGGGGGTGATGCTCGGCCAGCTGGCCTACACGCAGCCAGTGCTCGGCCTGGGCATTGATGGAGCGGCCGAGGGCCGCGCTGGAGACACGAATCTGGTCGTGCAACTGGTCTGAAATTTTGACGATTCCCATGGCCGAGCATCATAAGGTCTGTATACGTTTCGTATATTGACAAACGCAAATTGCATGGTTGAAGCAGCGGTTTTGCCGCTGCTTGACAAGCGCTGTTCGTCGAATGGGGTTTTAAGGCTACGTCGTACGACATGGCGCTCAAGAAGTTGATAGCGCGCCACGCTTGATTGGCATTGCTTGCAGCCAGGGTTATTCAGAAAATTGAAAGCTTTCAAGGCAGACCTTGCATTCGTGCAGCTCAAGTCTTATAAAAGATATATATCATCAGTATTTGCCTTGTCCATATTGAGTTTCCTGCTATAAAAATTGAAGAACAATCAATGCGTGCCAGATATCTTGAGATGTTCTGGCGTCCGGTCACAACAGACGCAGAGTCAGGGTCGTTCATGGAAAACGCAGTCAATCAAGCAGAGCAGGGCGAGCAGCCCATCACCGAATCCCAGGAGCCGCAAGCTCGAAAGCCACAGCATCCACGCAATGGGCATGCGGCCCGCATCGTGGTCGTGGGCGGTGGTGTGGCGGGGCTGGAGGTGGCCACGGCCCTCGGCAAGCTCAAGAGTGAAAGCATTGACACGGTGACGCTGGTGGACAGCGACTCCGCCCATGTCTGGAAGCCCATGCTGCACACGATTGCAGCCGGCACTCGCGATCTGGCCCAGCAGCAGACCACCTATCTCGCCCAGGCCACCGATGCCGACTTTGCCTACCAGCCCGGCGAGATGTGCGGTCTGGACCGCGAGGCGCGTGAAATTCTGCTGGCCCCCATTTATGCACCCGATGGCCGCGAGCTGGTGGCGGGTCGGCGTCTTGCCTATGACAAACTGGTGATTGCGGTGGGCAGCGGTGCCAACGACTTCGGCACGCCCGGTGTGCATGAGCATTGCTTCATGATCGATTCGCGCCGCAAGGCCGATGCCTTCAACCAGGAAATTCGTTTGCGCATGGTGCGCTGCATGACCAGCGGCGAGCAACTGCAGGTGGCCATCGTGGGCGGCGGTGCCACCGGGGTGGAGCTGGCGGCGGAGCTGGTTCAGCTTGCAGAGAGTGCCACGGCCTACGGCGCCTTGGGCGAGGCCGCCAAGTTCCGCATCGTGCTGATCGAGGCCGGCTCGCGCCTGCTGCCCAGCTTTCCCGAGGAGATCTCCGAAGCCACGCGTGTGCGACTGCAGGCCCTGGGCGTTTCCGTGATCGTCGGCGGCCGCGTCAGCCGTGCGACCGAGCAAGGTTTCGAGCTGGCCAATGGCGAGCTGATTCCTGCCAGCCTGCGTGTCTGGGCAGCGGGGGTAAAGGCCCCGGAATTCTTGATGCAGCTGGGTTTGCAGACCACGCGCAGCAATCAGCTACTGGTCAATGACGAGATGCAGACCAGCGACCCCGATATCTATGCCCTGGGCGACTGCGCCAGCTATACCCTGCCGGGCAAGCAGGAGGCCTTGCCTCCTACGGCCCAGGTTGCCCACCAGCAGGCCCGCTATCTGATCGAGACCCTGCCCCATGTGCTGGAGCGTCCCGGTGCCAAACCCGTAGGCTTTGCCTATCGTGACTTTGGAGCCCTGGTGTCGCTTGCGCATTACGACGCCTATGGCTCGCTGGGCAAGTTCGGCCTGTTCAACGGCGGCGTGATCCGCGGCCGCATGGCCATGCTCAGCCACATCATGCTGTACCGCTCGCACCAGGCGCGCCTTTACGGCTTCTGGCGCGGCGGCCTGCTGTGGCTGATCGACCTGATGAACGCGCGGCTGCGGCCCTCCATCCGCCTGGACTGAGTTACAAAAATCCTTCGATGGGCAGCCAGCTCAGCACCCGCACCATGAAGCGCTGCCACCAGCTGGTGCCGGGGTCGGCACTGAAGGTCTGGGCTTCATGGGGCGGCTGCGGACTCTGGCCCGTCCAGCTCAGCCTGCCCTGCGCGTCCAGTTGCACCTTGTAGGCCATGTACGGCAGATGCTGATCCAGCGAGGTGCTGACCTGCTGGCTCAAGGCCGGGTCTTTGATGACCAAGCCCATTTCGGTATTGAGCATGGCCGAGCGCGGATCGAAGTTGAAGGAGCCGACAAAGAGCTGCTTGCCGTCGACCGCGAAGGTCTTGGCATGCAGGCTGGCGCCCGAGCTGCCCGTGGTGGCGGAGCTGCCGCTCAGCGCTGCAGGTGAGGGGGCTTCGCGCTTGGGAGTCTTTTCGGCAGGCTCGCTCTTCCGGGTCTTGTCCGGCTCGTTGGCTGCGGGCTGGTTGCGCAGATCGATCTGGCGGCGCATCTCGTAGAGTTCCACGCCCATTTTCAGCAGCGGTTTGCGGTATTTCTCGTAGCCGGCATGCACCACGGCCACATCGGTTGCCTCCAGGCTATTGGTCAGAATGCGTACTCGCACACCTTGCTGGCGCAGGTGAGCAAAGGCGTCGACTCCGGCCTGGGTGGGCACGAAATAGGGCGACACCACTTCCAGCAACTGCTGCGGCTGGCCAATCACGGGCTGGAGCTGGGACAGCAGCAAGTCCTCGGGCGCGGCTTCGCGCAGGACCTTGGCCGGGTCGTCGCTGACCAGGGTGGTCTCGGCCCATTGCAGCGGCAGTTGACCTGCCAGCAAATCGGTGCTGAAGCGGCTGCGGCTGACGGCCTTCACATAGGCCTGTGATTCGGGGCGATTCACATCGGCGTGCAGGCTTGCATAGACCTTGTCCACGGCCTGCTGTGGCATGGCGGGCAGCAGGCTGGCTGCCGGGTAGGCGGAGGGGCTGTTCCAGTAACGGTCGAACTCCGCTGCAACCTCGCCCACCACCGAGCCTGTGGCCACCACATCGAGGTCGGCGAACAGCACGCCGTCGGAGGCGGCAAAGTACTCGTCGCCGATATTGCGCCCGCCCACGATGGTGGCGGAGGAGTCGGCCGTGTAGCTCTTGTTGTGCATGCGCCGCTGGGTGCGTGCGAAGTCCGTCACATAGCCAATCGCCTTGGGCGTGCGCAGGGCGAAGGGGTTGAATAGCCGCACCTCGATTAGAGGGTGCTGGTCCAGGGCGGCCAGTGTGGCGTCCATGCCGCCGGTGCCGCCATCGTCCAAGAGCAGGCGCACGCGCACGCCGCGGTCTGCCGCAAGCAGCAACTCATCGAGCAGCAAATGGCCGGTGGTGTCGTTGCGCCAGATGTAGTACTGCACATCGAGCGTGCGCTGCGCGGCTCGGGCCAGCAGCGCTCGGGCGGCATAGGCGTCATGGGCATCGGCCAGCATATGGATGCCGCTCTGCCCAGGATGTGCCTGCTGCAGCGGCGCCAGCGCCTGGCCGAGCCGGGTTTGCAGGGCCTGCTCGGTGCTCAGGGCCTCGCTGGCCATGCGATCCGGCAGGGGAGGCAGGCCGCAGCCTGTGAGCAGCCCCGCGATCAGAAGGGCGGCCGCCGTACCGCGCCACAGGGGAAGTTCGGGTCTCGAGGCCTGTGTGTTTTGCATGACCCGAGTATGCCGCAGCGCATCAGGCGATCTTCACAGGGCCGGGGCGGCGATCTTCCACCACAAAGCGTGCCAGCGTATAGAGACTGCTGTCGGCCTGGAGCGGGTTGCTCACGGCGCGTAGCTCCGTGGTCATGGACTGCGGCGCGATATCCACGAGGCTGTAGCCACGCTCCTCGCAGCGTGCGAAAAGCACCTGAGGGTTGTGGGCCACGATGGCATCGACCCTGGCTTGTGTGGTGCCGCTGTGCGAGCTGATGGAGGTGCCGCAGAACTCGCTGGCAATCACCGGGTTGGCCCTGTCCGGGGTCTGATCGGCCTGGGCCGCAATGGCGCAGACATAGTTCTGGTGAATGTCTCCGCCGAGCAGCACGCTGTTGCGCGGCTGGCTCTCGGCAATCTGGCGCACCAGGCGCTGGCGTGCCTGGGGGTAGCCGTCCCAGCTGTCGGTCGACTGCCTGCCATTGGGATGCCTGCGGGCCGCGAACAAGGTGGTCTGCACCACGGTGCTCCAGCGGGTGGCCTCGGCCCTCTGGCGAGCATCATCCTGCAACTGCCGGGCCAGCCAGCGCTCCTGGTCCCAGCCCAGAAAACTGCGCGCCGGATCTTGCAGGGCAGGGCATTCGGCAGGGTCCACGGTGCCGGTGCTGGCCTTTCCCTCGGGGCGGCAGGCCTGCAGATCGCGGTACTGGCGGCCGTCCAGCAGATGCAGCCTGGCGAGCTTGCCCCACTGCAGGCTGCGGTACAGCGCCAGTCCCTGAGAGTTGCGCTGCAATGCGCTGTTACGCAGCGGCATGTTTTCGTAGAAAGCCTGCCAGGCCGCCATGCGCCTAGCTAAAAAGTGAGCGCTGTCCCCGCGCCCGTACTGGGCTACATAGTCGTTTTCAACCTCGTGATCGTCCCAGATGACGGACCAGTTGCACACGGCATGGGCGGCCTGCAGATGGGCATCGCTTTTGTGCAGCGCATAGCGGTCGCGGTAGTCCTGCAAGGTCTGGGCGGTACGCAGTGGCTGCGGACGCGCCAGTCCATCAGGCTTCGCCGGTTGCGCATATTCATAGATGTAGTCGCCGAGAAACAGCACCAGATCGGGCGAGGCCTGCGCGGCATCGGCCCAGGCACTGTAGAAGCCATGTTCCCAGCGCTGGCAGGAGGCCACGGCCAGACGCAGCTTGCGTACATCTGCTCCGGGCGCCGGGGCGGTACGGCAGCGTGCGGTGGTGCTGAAGGCGTCGCCACAGCGGAAGCGGTAGAAATACCAGCGGTCCGGACTCAGGCCGTTGACCTGCACATGGACGGCATGGCCCCATTCGGCCCTGGCCTGAGTCTGCCCATGAGCCACGGGCTGGCGGAACTGGGCATCATGCGCCACTTCCCAATGCACGGTCTGTGCTGCCAGGTCTGGCGCGACCGCCGTACCAAGATAGGCCAGAGGCGCTGTGAGCCGTGTCCAGATCAGGATGTTGTCGGGTTCCGGGTCGCCGCTGGCCACTCCCAGGGTGAACGGGTTGTGGGCCAGTGATTCCGTGGCACGGGCCCAGGCGGGCAGGGCGCCCACGGCCGTGGCAAGGCTGGAGGCAATCAGAAAGCGCCGGCGATCCGGCGCGGGCGTGTGGGCAGGAGAAAACATGGCGATGCTGCGGTGTCGGGGTTTTGTAGCCAGTGGCTGGAAGTATCTCCCTGAGCCCACAGGCATCGCCGCGGTTTACCGCAGCTTTACGCGTTGACCAGCACCAGCTTGCCCTGTACCTGGCGCGAGCCCATGCGCTCATAGGCCGCGAACAGCTCGCTCATGGGCATGGTGCGGTCGATTACGGGCTTGATCCTGCCTTGCGCCCACCACTGTGCCAGCTCCTGCATCATGGCGGCATTGTTCTGCGACTCGCGCTTGGCGAAATCGCCCCAGAACACGCCGACCAGGGAAGCGCCCTTGAGCAGAGGCAGGTTCAGCGGCAGCGAGGGGATGGGGCCGGAGGCAAATCCTATGATTAGATAGCGGCCGCGCCAGGCAATGGAGCGGAAGGCAGGTTCGGCAAAATCGCCGCCTACGGGATCGTAGATCACGTCGGGTCCCTTGCCGTCTGTCGCTGCCTTGATGGCTTCACGCAGATCGCCCTGGCTGTAGTTGATGGTGAGGTCAGCGCCCTGGGCCTTGCACAGCGCACATTTCTCGTCGGTGGAGGCAGCGGCAATCACCCGGGCACCGGCCGCCTTGGCAATCTGTATGGCTGCCGTGCCAACGCCCCCAGCTGCGCCCAGCACGAGTACGGTCTCGCCGGCCTTGAGCTGACCGCGATCGATCAGCGCATGGTGGGAGGTGGCATAGGTCATGATGAAGGCGGCGGCATCGACAAAGGGGAAGTCGGCCGGCAGCGGCATGCACATGGCAGCGGGTGCCAGCGTATGTGTGGCGAACCCGCCCGTGCCCGAAAGACAGGCCACATGCTGGCCTGGCTTGAGATGTTTGACCCCTTCGCCCACGGCCTGCACCACGCCGGCATATTCCGAGCCCGGCACAAAGGGCAGGGGCGGCTTGATCTGGTATTTGTTCTGCACGATCAGCAGATCGGGAAAGTTCAGGCTGGCGGCCTTGACTTCCAGCAGCACCTGGCCGGGGCCGGGCTGTGGCGTGGGCTGCTCGGTCCATTTCAGGGTCTCGACGCCGGTGGGGGTGGTGCAAAGCCATGCGTGCATATCTTGTCTCCTGATCTTCTTGAGGTGAGATTGGGGGGAATCGGCTCGCAGATGATAGAAGTGTGGTGCGAATGCCGCGTGTCTCTGTCGTGACCTTGGAGCCGCCTACAATCCGCCTCATCCATGAAGATTCTTATTTGCAATGACGACGGCTTCCAGGCCCCAGGCATCGTGGCCCTGCACGATGCGCTGCGCACCGTGGCAGACGTCGAAGTGGTGGCGCCCGAGCACAACAACAGCGCCAAGTCCAATGCCTTGACGCTGAATGCACCGCTGTATGTGCATCAGGCCTATAACGGCTTTCGCTATGTGAACGGCACGCCAGCAGACTGCGTGCATATCGCGTTGACCGGCCTGCTTGGCTACCGGCCCGATCTGGTGGTCTCGGGCATCAACAACGGCGCCAATATGGGCGACGACACGATTTACTCGGGCACCGTGGGCGCGGCCATGGAAGGCTATCTGTTCGGCATTCCCTCGATTGCCTTCTCGCAGGTGGACAAGGGCTGGGCCGAGCTGGAAGCGGCAGCTGCCACCGCCCGTCAGATGGTTCAGCAGATGCAGGCCCAGCAACTGATCGGTACTGCTCCCTGGCTGCTGAACGTGAATATTCCCAATATGCCGCTGCATGCACTCAAAAGCGTCAAGCTGTGTCGCCTGGGGCGCCGTCATGCGGCCGAGCAGGCCATTCAGCAGCAAAGCCCGCGTGGCGAGACCATGTACTGGATCGGCAGTGCCGGCGCAGCAAAGGACGACTCCGAAGGTACGGACTTCCATGCCACGGCCCACGGCCATGTCTCCATGACTCCGCTCAAGGTCGATTTGACCGATCATGAAAACCTCGGCTATTGGGCGCAGACGGCCAGCAAGCTGGCAGGTCCATCCAACACATCGGCGGCCGCATCGTGAGCGAGCGTCGTCCGCCTCAGGTCCCGGGCTGGATTGCACGCTCGGTGCAGACGGGCACCGGCGCGGCACGGCCGCCCGTTGCTCCCAAGCCCATCAATCCCTTGCGTGTGGCCGCCTCGCCGGTGGGCGTGGGGCTGGACTCATCCACGGTGCGTGCCCGCATGGCCCAGCGCATCGGTGCGGCCGGTGTCAGCAACCCTGCCGTGCTGCAGGCCATGGCCACGGTGGAACGTCACCGCTTTGTCGACAGCGCTCTGGTCAACCAGGCCTACGAAGACACCAGTCTGCCTATCGGCCTGGGCCAGACCATCTCCAAGCCCAGCATCGTGGCCCGCATGATCGAGCTGCTGCTCGACTCCGATGCGGCCCGAAACGGGCAAGGGCGCGTGCTGGAGATCGGTACGGGCTGCGGCTATCAGGCTGCAGTGCTGTCCATGCTCACCAAAGAGGTCTATTCGATAGAGCGGCTGCGCGGCCTGCATGAGAAAGCACGCAGCCATCTGCGCCCCATGCGCCTGTCGAATGTGCATCTGATTCTCGGAGACGGCATGGTAGGTTTTGCCAGTGGCGCGCCCTATGCGGGCATCATCTCCGCTGCCGGCGGTGACGTGGTGCCGCAAGAGTGGTGCGATCAGTTGGCGGTGGGCGGGCGTCTGGTGGCTCCGGTCGTGGTGGGTGCGGGTAAGCAGGCACTGCTGGTGATTGACAAGAGTTCACACGGTTTTACGCAGACAGTTTTGGAAGCAGTCAACTTTGTCCCTCTAAAATCGGGGATCGCCTAGAAGGGAATAGCTTATGTTGGTATCGCGAAGTCTTGGTGCATGGGGAACGGCCGTGCTGGCAGGTGTCATCCTGGCCGGTTGTGCTGCCCAGGCAAACAGGGCTCCTGTGGAGGATCGCGGACAGTCGGCCTCCTCGTCTTCAACTGTGGACGTCAAGTCGCTGCCCGGCGCTGAAAATGCCGGCAAGCCGGGTTACTACACGATCAAGCCTGGCGACACTCTGATCAGGATTGGTCTGGAGCACGGCCAGAGCTGGAAGGACATTGCTCGCTGGAGCAATCTGGACAATCCCAACGTGATTGAAGTCGGTCAGGTGGTGCGTGTGGTACCACCCGGACGCGAGGCGCCTGTCGCATCGTCCGGTTCGGGCCGCGGTGTCGCGCCCGTGGTTGTGGGTGGTGGCAGCGCCGCAACGACGACCACACCCGTGACTCCCCCGGCTGCAACCGCAACGCCAGTGCCATCCACGCCTGCAACAAGCCCGGCGCCTGTTGCCAAGGGTGCCGATGATGTGAACTTCATCTGGCCTGCCAGCGGCTCGTTGATTGCCGGCTTCGACGAGCAGCGCAACAAGGGCTACGACATCAGCGGCAAGGCCGGCGATCCCGTGCTGGCTGCTGCCGATGGCCGTGTGGTGTATGCCGGTGCCGGCCTGCGTGGCTATGGCAATCTCATCATCCTCAAGCACAACAACACCTATCTGACCGCCTACGCCCACAACCAGTCTCTGCTGGTCAAGGAAGATCAGGCCGTGAAGAAGGGACAGAAGATTGCCGAGATGGGCAGCACCGATGCCGATCGCGTCAAGCTGCACTTCGAGGTGCGTCGCCAGGGCAAACCTGTCGATCCTTCGCGTTATCTGCCCTCGCGTTGAGCATGGCCTCACAACGCAAGCAAGCCGCACAAGCCCCTGCCCCGCAGGGGCTTGTGCCTTCTGACGCGGTCGAGCAGAGCTGGGACGAAGCAGCCGAAGACGCCATTGCCTCGGCCGAGGTCGAGAACCGCGAATTCACAGTCGCCGCCGAGCATCATGGTCAGCGTGTGGACAAGGTGCTGGCGCTGGGGGTGTCCGAGTTCTCGCGCAGCTATCTGCAGCAGTTGCTGGCCGACGGTGCGGTCACTCTCAACGGCAAGGTTCTGCTCAAGCCCTCGGTCAAGGTGGCCGTGGGTGACCGCCTGAGCGTGGAAATGCGGCCCACCCAGCAGAGCATGGCTTTCCAGCCCGAGACCATGGATCTGCAGGTGGTCTATGAGGACGAGGATCTGCTGGTCATCAACAAGCCTGCGGGTCTGGTGGTGCATCCGGCGCCCGGCAACTGGACGGGCACATTGCTCAACGGCCTGCTGGCGCGTGACGAAAAAGCGCGTCAGGTGCCGCGTGCCGGCATTGTTCACCGGCTGGACAAGGACACCAGCGGTTTGATGGTGGTGGCGCGCAATCGCAGCACCATGGATGCGCTCATCAAGATGATTGCCGCGCGCGATGTGAGTCGCCAGTATCTGGCGCTTGCCCACAAGCAATGGGGCAGCCGCAAGCGCCGCGAAGTCGATGCGCCGATCGGCCGCGATCCGCGCAACCGTCTGCGCATGGCGGTGGTGGACCTGAATCTGCATCCCGGCAAGCAGGCGCGTACCGACTTCGATCTGGTCGATGGCGATGCCGCGCACAGCCTGGTGCGCTGCACGCTGCACACCGGCCGCACGCACCAGATCCGGGTGCACATGGCTTCGCTTGGTCATCCGCTGATAGCCGATACGCTGTATGGCGGCCAGCCCGAGGGCGGGCTGGAGCGCCAGGCACTGCATGCCTTCAGGCTGGCCTTTGAGCACCCTGTGACGAAAAAGCCGCTGGTCCACTATGCGCCGCTGCCACAAGACATGGCCGGTGCACTGGATTTATGGGGTCTGCGTTACAATCTGCCGGAAAGCCTCTGACCATCACTCGCATGGCATCTTTGGGGCGCTTCCCTCTCTTCTTAGAATCAGGCGTCCCACCGCAGTCGGTGCGACAGCCGCTCCCGAAACGCTGCGCCCATGAATACGGTAGATGCCAAGCGGGTTCTTGAAACAGCATTGATTTGTGCCCCGCAGCCTGTGACGCTGCGGGAATTGCGCTCACTTTTTGATGATGTGCTGGGCTCGGACACGGTTAAGGATTTGCTGCTGGACCTGCAAAAGGACTGGGCCCTCAAGGGCGTGGAACTGGTGCAGGTGGCTTCGGGCTGGCGTTTCCAGAGCCGGCCAGAGATGCGCGTCTATCTGGACAAGCTTCACCCCGAGAAGCCGCCCAAGTACACGCGGGCGACGCTGGAGACGCTGGCCATCATTGCCTACCGTCAGCCGGTCACGCGGGGTGATATCGAGGATATTCGCGGTGTGACCGTGAACAGCCTGATCATCAAGCAGCTGGAAGACCGAGGCTGGATCGAGGTCATCGGCCATCGTGAGACCGTGGGACGGCCCGCGCTGTTTGCCACCACGCGCCAGTTTCTCGATGATCTGGGTCTGCAGTCGCTGGATCAGCTGCCCATGCTGGAGGAAACCCAGGCCCAGCAAAGTCTGTTCAAGGCGCTGGATGGGGAGGAGGGCGACCAGACAGCAGCGCCGCAGGTCAGTGCAGAGGATGCCCAGCCCCAGGAGGGTGTGGAAGCCTCAGAGCCGGCCGAGGTCGCTGAGGATACGGATGTCGCTGCAGAGTCCGATGCTGCTGAGAGTGAAATCCTGAGGGCCCCGGACGAGGAAGGTGGCGCCGAGGAGCTGCTGGATACCGATGCCGACCCAGTGGCGCGAGCGCCTGCAGAGCTTGTGTCGGAGCTTCAGCCTGAGGCCGATGCGCCAGAGTTGGAGTCATATCCGGACCAGGCGCAGAGTCATATTGAGCAAGATGCTACTGAAGAGATAGCGATTGAGCTGCCGGATTCGGAGCCAGGGCCGACTGAGGGGCCGCCATCCGTGAGCAAGCCCAAAGCGGCCAGGCCCGCCAGGACTGCCAAGGCAGCAGAGCCGGAGCCCAAACCGGCGGCCAAGAAAACAGGTCGAACCGAGTGGGTGGGCCTGAAGGCGTTTCTCGAGGATGACTACGGCAGCGATGACGACGAGGCCGAGGACGCAAAGACGAAAGCGCGGGCCGACGATGCCGTCGGGTCAACAGAACAAGGAATTGTGGAGGGTGACGATGGCGTCATCCCCGAAGGAAAACTGGAATGAACAACGAGACATCGAACCCGATGCCCGAGTCCGCAGCCGCTTCGCCCGAAGCCGAGCCGGTCAAGAAGACTCGCAAGCCCCGCGCAGCCAAAGCCGATGGGGCCAAGGATGCCGCCGAGGCCAAGAAGCCTGCCGCACCGCGCAAGCGCGCCGGCGTCAAAAAGGACGCTGCTGGCGAGGCCAAGCCTGCGCGCAAGCGAGTGACCAAGCCGCGTGCCGAAGAAGCCGTGGTCGTCGAGGAGCCGGTTCAGCCCGTGGTCGAGCAGGAGCTGCAGTCCCAGGACCAAGACCAGGGTCATGACGCAGCAGATACCGTCGTTGCCGAAGTGGCTGTGCAGAGCGTTGCCGCTCCTCATGGGTCCAAGGGGCGCAAGGGGCAGAACATCGACTTTGCCGATGTGATCTCGGGCGACTTCGACGACGAGGAAGAGAACGGCAGCGCCATGCCCGCCAAGCGCGTGCTTGCGCCCCAGGTCGATTCTCCCAAGCTGCACAAGGTGCTGGCCCAGGCCGGCATGGGGTCGCGCCTGGAGATGGAGCAACTGATACTGGAAGGGCGCATCTCGGTCAACAACGAGCCTGCCCACGTCGGCCAGCGCATTCAGTTCGGCGATATCGTCAAGGTCAACGGCCAGCCCATCCGCTTCCGTATCGACCCGCCGCCCGCACGCGTGATTGCCTATCACAAGCCCGTGGGCGAAGTGGTGACGCATGACGATCCGCAAAACCGCCCCACGGTGTTCCGCAAGCTGCCCAAGCTGCAGCATGGCAAGTGGCAGTCGGTGGGTCGCCTGGACCTGAATACCGAAGGTCTGCTGCTGTTCACCAGCTCGGGCGAGCTGGCGAACTCGCTGATGCACCCCCGCTTCGGCCTGGAGCGTGAATACGCGGCCCGCGTGCTGGGCGCGCTGAGCAAGGAAGAAAAGCAGCGCTTGCTGGACGGCGTGCAGCTTGAAGACGGCGAAGCCAGCTTCGGTGCAGTGGAAGATGGCGGTGGCGAAGGTGCCAACTGCTGGTACCGCGTGACCATCTCCGAAGGCCGCAACCGCGAAGTGCGACGCATGTTCGAGGCCGTGGGCCATGCCGTCAGCCGTCTGATCCGCATTCGCTACGGCGCCATGATGCTGCCGCGCGGCCTCAAGCGCGGCGCCTGGGTGGAGCTCGATCAGGTCGATATCCAGGCGCTGATGTCGGCAGCCGGCGTCAAGGAGCGCGCTCCCGTCGAGCGCAACAACGGCGGTGCCCGTGGCGCCAACAACCGTGGCGGTCGTAACAGTCGCAGCGGCGGCCGCGGCAATGGCATGAACGCCGATCGCGCCCCTCAGGGTCGTCGTGAAGGCGGCGGTCAGCGCCGAGGCGAGTGGGACGGCAATCGTCCGGCACCTAGCGGCATGTTGGGCGACAACCCGCGCAACAAGTCCGGCGGTCGCTCCGGTGGCTCGGGCCGTTCGCAGGGAGGCGGTCAGCCCGATCCCATGCGCACTTCGGTGGGCTATATCGGCAGCGACAGCCTGTCGCGGGCCCGCCAGAACGCCAAGCGTCGCCCTGGTGGCGGTGGCGGTGGTCGCCGCGGCGGCCGCTAAAAAGGCGTCCGTAAGGATTTGAGTGCTGCCCGGACTTCAAGGTCTATGGCGGCACCGTTAAAATCAACTGTTTTGCTTTTTCGGCAAAAACCCATAGTAACCCTGATTAGGAAATAATCATCATGGCTATCGAACGTACCCTCTCCATCATCAAGCCCGACGCAGTTGCCAAGAACGTGATCGGCCAAATCTACGCCCGCTTCGAAGCTGCCGGCCTGAAGATCGTGGCTGCCAAGCTGGTGCACCTGTCGCGCGGCGAAGCCGAGCAGTTCTACGCTGTGCATGCTGCCCGTCCTTTCTTTAAGGATCTGGTGGACTTCATGGTCTCCGGCCCCGTGATGATTCAAGCTCTGGAAGGCGAGAACGCCATCCTGAAGAACCGTGAACTGATGGGCGCTACCGACCCCAAGAAGGCCGAAAAGGGCACCATCCGCGCCGACTTCGCCGACAGCATCGATGCCAACGCCGTGCACGGCTCCGACGCTGCTGAAACTGCTGCTGTGGAAGTTGCCTTCTTCTTCCCCGGCATGAACGTGTACTCGCGTTAATCCACGCTAGCTTTACAGCATGCTCTCGCTGACGCCAGCGCTTTGCATTCGTGCAAAGCGGGTGTCAGCACTTGAAGATGCTGGCCACGGCGTGGCAAACACCGTTCGCAAGACGCCTCGCCACATGCCGATATGACTACTAATTTGCTTGATTTTGACCTCGAAGGACTGACCGCTTATTGCGAGCAGCTCGGGGAGAAGCGTTTCCGTGCGACGCAGCTGTTCCGCTGGATTCACCAGCGTGGCGCATCCGATTTCGACCAGATGACAGATCTGGCCAAGTCTTTGCGCGAAAAGCTCAAAAGCCGGGCCCACATTACCGCTTTGCCTGTGGTGACGGAGCATGTCTCTGCCGATGGCACCGTGAAGTGGCTGTTCGATGTGGGTGACGGCAATGCCGTTGAATCCGTTTTCATTCCTGAGGACGACCGAGGCACGCTGTGTGTATCGTCCCAGGCAGGTTGCGCCGTGGGCTGCCGCTTTTGCTCGACGGGGCATCAGGGCTTCAGTCGCAACCTCAATACTGGCGAAATCCTTGCCCAGCTCTGGTATGCCGAGCATTCGCTGCGCAAGCGCTTCGGCACCGAAGATCGCATCATCTCCAACGTGGTGATGATGGGCATGGGCGAGCCTTTGCAGAACTACAGTGCGCTGGTGCCTGCCTTGCGCGTGATGCTGGACGACCATGGCTACGGCCTGTCGCGTCGTCGCGTGACGGTGTCCACCTCGGGCGTGGTGCCCATGATGGATCGTCTGTCGCAGGACTGCGCGGTGGCGCTTGCGGTGTCGCTGCACGCGCCCAATGATCCGCTGCGTGACAACCTGGTGCCGCTGAACAAGAAGTACCCGATTGCCGAGCTGCTGGATGCCTGCGAGCGCTATCTGGAGTTCGCGCCGCGTGACTTCATCACCTTTGAATATTGCATGCTCGACGGCGTTAACGATCAGCCTGAGCATGCGCGCCAGCTGATAGAGTTGGTGCGCGCGCGCGGCGATGGCAAGAGCTGGTGCAAGTTCAATCTGATCCCGTTCAATCCCTTCCCCGCTTCGGGTCTGCTGCGCTCGCCTTCGGCCCGTGTGACCGAGTTCGCTACGTTGCTGAGCAATGCCGGCATCGTGACCACGGTGCGCAAGACCCGCGGTGACGATATCGATGCGGCCTGTGGTCAGCTCGCGGGCGACGTGAAGGACAGAACTCGCGCTGCCGAGCGCATGGCCAAGCAGCGTACTATCCCGCTCAAGCAGGTGTCTTGACGGAGTTTTGAATAAAGGACAATCAATGAGGGCAGTGGTACAGCGACCGGTTTGGCAACATTGGGGCTTGTTGGCCCGGTGGGGGGTACCGGTTGCGGTCGCGGCACTTGTGGGTTGTACTTCGACAACGACCACCACCACTTCCTCTACGTCCGTACCCCAGGCTTCCGTGGTTGGCACGGGCGGGGCCCAGATCGCCGATGCCAATCGCCGTGCCCAGATTCGCCTGGAATTGGCTGCCAATTACTTTCAGGCCGGGCGCCTGGATGTGGCCATGGACGAGGTAGGGCAGGCCTTGGCTGCCAAGCCCGATTACGCCGATGCATACGGCCTGCTGGGCCTGATCCTCATGCAGAACCAGGACTGGACGCAGGCCGAGATCGCCATGCGCAAGGCCGTGGATCTCAATCCGCGCGACGGCAACCAGATTCACAATTACGGCTGGATGCAATGCCAGCAAAAGCATTTCGACGTAGCCCAGCAGTGGTTTGATAGAGCCTTGCAGGCTCCGGGCTACCGTGAGCAGCCCAGGACTCTGCTGGCCAAGGGCATGTGCTACCAGCAGGCGGGACAGTTGGAGCAGGCCTACCAGAACATGTTTCGTGCCTACGAGATGGATGTGGGCAACCCCGCTGCAGGCTACAACCTGGCAAATGTGCTTTGGCTCAAAGGTGATCTGAAGAAGGCGCAGTTCTACATCCGGCGCTTGAATAACAATAGCAATCAGGCCAGTGCGGAAAGCCTCTGGCTGGGGATCAAAATAGACAGGGCATTGCACGACGACATTGGAGTGCGTCAACAGGCCGATCAGTTGCGCGAGCGTTTTCCTCAATCGCGTCAGTGGCTGGCCTATGAACGTGGAGCTTTCAATGAATGAGGCTGCGGTGGAAGAGGAAACTATGCAAAGCGAAGAGCAGGTGCCAACTCAGGGTCAGGCCACGGCCGGAGTCTTGTTGCGTCAGGCACGGGAAGCAGCCCGGATGCAGTTGCCCGTGATGGCTGCGACATTGAAGGTGCCACAGCACAAGCTGGAGGCGCTGGAGGCCGATGACTATGCGGCCTTTCCCGATCATGTGTTCATGCGTGCTCTGGCCATGGGAATGTGCCGGACCTTGCATATCGATGCCGAATCGGTGCTGGCCAAGCTGCCACGCAGCGAGATCAAAAGCCTTGCCAATGCGGGTCCAGGCATCAACGAGACCGTCAAGGTGCGCAGCAGCTTCAAGGTCACGGGTACACCGCTGGACTCCGGCAACAGCAGCTCTCGCAAGATTGCGGCAGGCGTGCTGATTCTGCTGGCAGCTGCCGCTGCCGTGTACTTTGTGCCATTCCAGCAGATGGTGGACGGCCCCGATGGGGCAGGCGCGCCAGTGCCGGCTCAGGCCCAGTCCGGCCAGACGGCAGTGGTGAGCGCGCCGGCTGCAGAACCGCTTGCCCAGGCCGAGGGCGGCGCACAGGGCAGTTCTGCCACACCCGCGGCGGCAGTGACAGAGTCTGTGTCGGTTGCTGCTGCCAGCATGCCAGGCGACGGAACTGCAGCAAGCGCTCCCGCAGCTGCGACAGCTGCCCAAACCGCAGCCCTGGCAGCCGAGGTGGCCACGCCGGCGACCGGCGCTGCCGGCCTGCTGGTGCTGAAGGTGAATACCGGCCAGTCCTGGGTCAAGGTCAGGGACGGAGCCGGCAAGGTGGTGCTGGAAAAGACCCTGTCCAAGGATGAATCTGCGACTGCCGAAGGCCAGTTGCCCCTGTCTGTGATTGTGGGCAATGCCAAGGGCACGCAGGTGACGGTACGTGGCGAACCCTTCGATATCTCGAGCACACGCGACAATGTGGCTCGCTTCGAGGTGAAGTAACCGTTCGAGGTAAACAAGAGTGCAAGATTCTCAAAGCTCGCAGCAGCTCAGCCAGGCGATAGCCATTGCCAGCCCGCTGCCGCGCAAATCACGCCAGGCCCGTGTGGTGTGGCGCAACAACGTGGTCACTGTCGGGGGCGATGCACCCGTGCGCGTGCAGTCCATGACCAATACCGACACCGTGGATGCGGTGGAAACCGCCATCCAGGTGCGCCAGCTGGCCCAGGCCGGCTCGGAGATGGTGCGCATCACGGTGAACACGCCCGAGGCGGCGGCGGCCGTGCCCTATATCCGCGAGCAGCTCGACCGGATGGGCGAATATGTGCCGCTGGTGGGGGACTTTCACTACAACGGCCACCGTCTGCTGACCGACTACCCCGACTGCGCCCAGGCGCTGTCCAAGTACCGCATCAACCCCGGCAACGTGGGCAAGGGCGACAAAAAGGACAAGCAGTTCGGCCAGATGATCGAGATTGCAGCCAAGTACGACAAGGCCGTGCGCATCGGCGTGAACTGGGGCTCGCTGGACCAGGAAATCATGGCCGATCTGATGGATCAGAACAGCCGTCGCGAGAGGCCCTGGGAGACACGCCAGGTCATGTACGAGGCGCTGATCACCTCGGCCATCAGCTCGGCCGAGCTGGCGAGGAACATCGGCCTGAACCCCGATAACATCATCCTGTCCTGCAAGGTCAGCGGCGTGCAGGATCTGATCTCGGTCTATCGCGAGCTGGCGCGCCGCTGCGACTATGCGCTGCATCTGGGGCTGACCGAGGCCGGCATGGGCACCAAGGGCACGGTGGCATCGACGGCTGCGCTGTCGGTGCTGCTGCAGGAGGGCATTGGTGACACGATTCGCGTCTCGCTCACGCCCCAGCCGGGTGAAGCGCGCACGCAGGAGGTCGTGGTGGCCTCCGAGATTCTGCAGGCTCTGGGCCTGCGCGTGTTCGTACCCAGCGTCACCGCCTGCCCGGGCTGCGGCCGCACCACCAGCACCACCTTCCAGGAACTGGCCAAGAAGATCGACGATTTCCTGCGTGGCGAAATGCCGGTCTGGCGCACCCAGTTCCCTGGCGTGGAAGCCATGAAGGTGGCCGTGATGGGTTGCATCGTCAACGGCCCCGGCGAGAGCAAGCATGCCGATATCGGCATCAGCCTGCCCGGCAACGGCGAAGCGCCAGCGGCGCCCGTTTTCATTGACGGCGAGAAGGCCTTGACGCTGCGCGGCGAGCATATCGCCGAGGAGTTCCAGACCCTGGTGCTGGAATATGTGCAGCGCCGCTACGGCCTGAAGGCCTGAGCGACTCGAACGCTTGCAGCGGCCCGGCATGCGGGTGGTGATTACGCTTGCTGGCACAATGCCAGCGAGCCAAGACTTTGGAATTGATAGCTGCTTGCGCACTATCTGTATGGATTTGAATTAGGTTTCTAGTTGAAGGGCATGATTGCCATGCGCAATATGCTCTTGTTTTGCTAGTAACCCAAGTGTGAGACTTCACGTGGCCAAGAACGAAAAACTGACCGCCGTCAAAGGCATGAACGACATTCTCCCACCCGATTCGGCGCGTTGGGAGTGGTTTGAAGCCAAGGTGCGCGATCTGATGGGCCGCTTTGCCTATCGCAATATGCGTACCCCCATCGTCGAGCCCACGGCCCTGTTCGTGCGCGGCCTGGGCGAGGTGACCGATATCGTCGAAAAGGAGATGTACTCCTTTGAGGACCGGGCAGATAAGCATGGCCAGGCCGAGCATCTGACCCTGCGTCCTGAAGGTACGGCCGGCGTGGTGCGTTCGGTAGTGGAAAACAATCTGCTGTATGAAGGCGGCAAGCGTCTGTTCTACATCGGTCAGATGTTTCGGCGCGAAAAACCCCAGCGCGGTCGCTATCGCCAGTTCCACCAGGTCGGTGTGGAAGCCCTGGGTTTTGCCGGTCCCGAGCTGGATGCCGAAGTGATTCTGCTGGCCGCTCAACTTTGGAAAGAGCTGGGCATTGAAGGCGTGCGTCTGGAACTCAACAGCCTGGGTCAGCCCGAGGAGCGCAAGACCCACCGCGAGGCGTTGATTGCCTACTTCGAGCAGCACACCGAGGTGATGGACGAGGAAGCCAAGCGCCGCATGTACAGCAACCCGCTGCGCGTGCTGGACACCAAGAATCCTGCCATGCAGGAAATGGTCAACGCAGCTCCCAGGCTGATGGACTATCTGGGCGATGCATCCAAGGCGCATCTGAAGGCCGTGCAGGATATTCTGGATGCCAACGATGTGGCCTGGAGCCTGAACCCGCGTCTGGTGCGCGGCATGGACTACTACAACCTCACGGTGTTCGAGTTCATTACCGACAAGCTGGGTTCGCAGAGCACGATCTGCGGCGGCGGTCGTTACGACTATCTGATCGAGGAAATCGGCGGCAAACCCGCTCCGGCCGTGGGCTGGGGCATGGGTGTGGAGCGCGTGCTCGAAGTGCTCAAGGAGGTGGGGGTAGAAATTCCCCAGCCCGCAGCCGATGTCTACGCCATCATTCCCGACGCCTCGGTGCTGCCTCAGGTCTTCAAGACCGTGCAGCAGCTGCGTGCAGCCGGTGTGGCGGTTCAGATGCATGCAGCGGCCGGCGGCTCGGCCGAGGGCATGGGCTCGATGAAGTCCCAGTTCAAGAAGGCCGATGGCTCGGGTGCACGCTTTGCCCTGATCTTCGGCTCCGACGAGCTGGCCCAGGGCAAGGTGACTGTGAAGTCGCTGCGCGACGGCGAGGGCCAGCAGGTGCAGCAAGCTCTGGCGGACGTGGCCCTGTGGGCCGGCAGCCTAAAATCGGCGGTTTGATTTTCCGCACCTCGTTTTCCGACCAGCGTTCCACTCAATCTAAGTAGCCATGGCAAACCATCTCGATCTTGAAGAACAAGAGCAAATTGAGCAGCTCAAGCATTTCTGGAATTCCTGGGGAACTCTGATCACCAGCGTGCTGGTCGTGGTCTTTCTCGGACTGGCCGGCTGGAACGGCTGGCAGTACTGGCAAAAGCGTCAGGCCACCCAGGCCTCGGCCCTGGAGTTCGCCGTGGACGAAGCGCTGACGGCCAAGGATGCGGCGCGCGCAGACCAGGCTTTCAGCGAGCTGCGGGACAAGTACGCGGGCACTGCGCAGGCCGCCCAGACGGCTTTGCTGATGGCCAAGGCCTCAGTGGATGCCGGCAAGCTCGATGACGCCAAGGCTCAGCTGAGCTGGGTGGCCGACAAGGGCGATGAAAGCTTCAAGGCCCTGGCTCGCATTCGTCTGTCTTCCGTGCTGGAGCAGCAAAAAAGCTATGACGAAGGCCTGAAGGTACTTGAGGCGGCCATGCCCGAGTCCTATGCCGGTCTGCAGGCTGATCGCCGTGGCGATCTGTATGTGGCGCTGGGCAAGCAGGCTGAGGCGGTTGCCCAGTACCAGGCTGCCTACAAGGCACTGGACAAGGATCTGGACTACCGCCATCTGGTGGAATTCAAGCTGAACGCGCTGGGCGTGGCTCCTGAAGCCGCAACCCTGGTCAAGACAACGCCGTCGGAGAAATAATCTTGAAGACTTTTGCCCATCAAGTGAAGTTCGCTGCCCCCGCAGCGCAATCCGCAGCCCGTGTGCTGGTGCTGACTGCTGTGGCCGCGTCGCTGGCTGCCTGCTCCATGTTCGGCGGCAAGGACAAGCCCAAGCCTCTGGACCTGGGGGCCAATCCAGGCAAGATCGCGGTGCATCAGGCTTGGTCGGCCAAGCTCGGCAACGAAGTGCCTCTGGCCATGCCTGCGCTGGTGCAGGGCAATACCGTCACCGTGGTCACCAAGGATGGCAGCGTTACGACGCTTGATGGCAATACCGGCAGCCAGCTGGGCAAGTTCAGTGCGGGCGAGCCGCTGACCACCGGCGTGGGCAGCGACGGACAGCGCACGGCGGTGGTTACACGCAGCAACCAGCTCATGGTGTTTGCCGAAGGCAAGCAGCTGTGGAAGAACAATCTGACTGCCGCAGTCTATACGCCGCCTCTGGTGGCTGGCGGCCGCGTGTTCGTGATGGCGGCGGACCGTTCTCTGGCGGCCTTCGATGCCAATACGGGTCGTGAGCTGTGGTCGGTTGAAGGCCCCAGCAATGAACCGCTTATTCTGCGCCAGCCAGGCGTTTTGCAGGCCGTTGGTAATAATCTGGTGGTAGGCGTGTCCGGACGTCTGGCAGGTGTTGATCCTGACAATGGCTCGGTGCGCTGGATGGCTCCTCTGGCCGCACCGCGCGGGACCAACGATGTGGAGCGACTGGTGGATCTGGTCGGCCCCGTCAGCCGTGTGGGCAGCAGTGTCTGCGCACGTGCGTTCCAGGCCTCGGTGGGGTGCGTGGATGTGAGCACGGCCAATGTGCGCTGGACGCAGACCTCCAAGGGTAGCGATGGCGTGGCGGGCGACGAGCAGGCCGTGTTTGGCGCCGAAAGCAACGGCACGGTACAGGCTTGGAATCGTGCAGACGGTCAGCGTCTGTGGTCCATCGACAAGCTGCAGTACCGCAAGCTGACGGCACCTCTGGTGCTGGGCCGCTCCGTGGTGCTGGCCGATGATTTGGGGACAGTGCATATGCTCTCGCGTGAAGATGGCTCTGCACTGGCCCGTTTGGAAACTGACAAGGCAGGAGTTGCCACTTCCCCGGTTGTCGCCGCCAATACTCTGGTGATCGTCAGCCGAAGCGGAACTGTGTATGGCTTCAAGCCGGATTGATAGGTTGTTTTTGGAATGAAGCCAGTTATTGCCCTGGTAGGGCGCCCCAATGTGGGCAAGTCGACGCTGTTCAATCGACTCACGAAGTCGAGGGATGCCATCGTCGCCGACTTTGCAGGGCTGACGCGTGACCGCCATTACGGCCAGGGCCGTCAGGGCAAGCATGAGTACATCGTCATCGATACGGGCGGTTTCGAGCCGGACGCATCGCGCGGCATCTTCAAGGAGATGGCCAAGCAGACGCAGCAAGCCGTGGCGGAAGCCGATGTCGTGATCTTCGTGCTGGATGCGCGTGCCGGTCTGTCCGGTCAGGATCACGAGATCGGCAACTACCTGCGCCGTCTGGGCAAGCCCACCATTCTGGTGGCCAACAAGGCCGAAGGCATGAAGGATGGCGTGCAGCTGTCCGAGTTCTATGAGCTGGGTCTTGGCGAGGTCGTGCCCGTGTCTGCCGCCCACGGTCAGGGTGTGCGCAGTCTGGTCGATGCAGCCCTGGGTCTGCTGAATCTGCCCGAGCCTGAAGACGAGGTCTTTGGCGAGGAAGACCAGAAGCCCGTGCGTCTGGCGGTGGCAGGTCGTCCCAATGCCGGCAAGTCCACGCTGATCAATACCTGGCTGGGTGAAGAGCGCCTGGTGGCTTTTGACATGCCCGGCACCACGCGCGATGCGATCACGGTGCCTTTCGAGCGCAATGGCCAGAAGTTCGAGCTGATCGACACCGCAGGTCTGCGCCGCAAGGGCAAGGTGTTCGAAGCCATCGAGAAATTCTCGGTGGTCAAGACGCTGCAAGCCATCGAAGGTGCCAATGTCGTGCTGCTGCTGATCGATGCCACGCAAGGCGTGACCGACCAGGACGCCCATATTGCGGGATATATCCTGGAAAGCGGCCGCTCGGTCGTGCTGGGCATCAACAAATGGGATGCCGTGGATGACTACCAGCGTCAGATGCTGGAGCGCTCCATCGAGACGCGCCTGTCCTTCCTGAAGTTTGCGCCGCTGCACTTCATCTCGGCACAAAAGCGCCAGGGTCTCGAGCCGCTGTGGAAATCCATCATCCAGGCTCATCGTGCAGCCACCTGCAAGATGCCTACTCCTGTGCTGACGCGCATTCTTATGGAGTCGATCCAGTTCCAGACGCCCAAGAAGGTGGGGGCCTATCGTCCCAAGATGCGCTATGCCCACCAGGGTGGCATGAACCCGCCCATCATCGTGATCCATGGCAACTCGCTGGAACTGGTCACCGATGCGTACAAGCGCTTTCTGGAAGGCCGTTTCCGCAAGGAGTTCAATCTTGTCGGCACCCCGTTGCGCATCGACTTGAAAACCTCCCATAATCCTTACGCCGACAAGGATTAATAGCTGTCTGCTGGTGCCTACGGGAAAACCCTTTTCGCTGTTTTTCCCGGGCCCTGTGGTAATGTGTCGGTTTACAACAACACTCTTCGAACACGGAGAATATCGTGAGCAATAAAGGTCAACTCCTCCAAGATCCGTTCCTGAACGCACTGCGTCGTGAACATGTGCCGGTCTCCATCTATCTGGTCAACGGCATCAAGCTGCAGGGCCAAATCGAGTCGTTCGACCAATATGTGGTGCTTTTGCGCAACACTGTGACCCAGATGGTATACAAGCACGCCATCTCCACCATCGTTCCCGGTCGCGCCGTGAACTTCTCGGCCGCTACTCCGGCTGACAACGACGCCGCTGCTGCCTAAGCTTTCTTGCGTCAACGCCCGCCGGCTAGTCCGGCGCGGCTCTTACCCTACGGGACAGGTATTTGAGTTCTGAATCCTTTGAACGTTCCGCGTCTGCGCCAGTGCTGCTGGTGGGCGTGGATTTTGGTGTTCCCCATTTCGATGACGAGCTGGAAGAGCTGGGCCTGCTGGCACAGACTGCTGGCTTGCAACCCGTGGCGCGCTTGACCTGCAAGCGCAAAGCTCCCGATCCCGCGTTGTTCGTGGGCAGTGGCAAGGCGGATGAGATCCGCATGCTGGCCCAGATGCACGGCGCCAAGGAAGTCTGGTTCGACCAGGCTCTGAGCCCGGCGCAGCAGCGCAATCTGGAGCGCCATATCCAGATGCCGGTCAACGACCGGACCATGCTGATCCTGGAAATCTTCGCCCAGCGTGCACGCAGCCATGAAGGCAAACTGCAGGTGGAGCTGGCTCGCCTGCAATACATCAGCACGCGCCTGGTGCGCCGCTGGAGTCACCTGGAGCGTCAGGCTGGCGGTATCGGTGGCCGTGGCGGCCCCGGTGAAAAGCAGATCGAGCTTGACCGCCGCATGATTGACGATGCCATCAAGCGCACCAAGGAGCGCCTTAAAAAGGTCAAGAAGCAGCGTTCTACGCAGAGGCGTCAGCGCTCGCGTCGCGAAGTTTTCAATATTTCCCTGGTTGGCTATACCAATGCCGGCAAATCCACGCTGTTCAATGCCATGGTGAAGGCTCGCGCCTATGCCGCAGATCAGCTGTTTGCCACGCTGGATACCACCACCCGGCAGATGTATCTGGCGGAGGCCGAGGAGTCGGTTTCCCTGTCGGATACCGTCGGTTTTATTCGTGACTTGCCGCACGGTCTGGTGGATGCTTTCCAGGCCACCTTGCAGGAGGCGATTGACGCCGATCTGCTGCTGCATGTCGTGGATGCATCGAACCCCGGATTCCCCGAACAAATACAACAAGTCCAAAAAGTTCTGGGTGAAATCGGGGCCGATGATGTGCCCCAGATTCTGGTTTTCAACAAGCTGGATGCCATTGAGCCCGAGCGTCAGCCTGCCATGCTGCAGGATATGTATGAGCTCGATGGCACGCCGGTGCCGCGTGTGTTTGTCAGTGCTCGCTCGGGGCAGGGGCTGGCGCAGCTGCGGCAGATGTTGGCTGACCGGGTTTTGCAGGTACGTGAAGAGGCGGCACGCGAAGAAGTCGAGGGGCAGGACGATACGTACTGGATGTCCCCTGATGACGACGCGCAATACTAGGGGCTTGCGTTCCTATTGGGCACAATGCTTGCCATGGTCCATGTCTTTTTGAAAACACAGAGACGTCTCGCATGAATTTTTCACAACGCGTCCATCGCCTGGCGGTGCTGCCGCAACGCATTCGCGGGATGTTCAATTTGAACGATCCGCGCTGGGGTCGTGGCGACAACAACAACGAAGATGGCTCCAAGCCGGACGGCTCGGCACCCGAAGGGGAGCGTCCTCCGATGCCGCCCGCACCCGAGCAGCGACCCCGTCCTTCCTCTCCTCAGCAAGGCCAGCCGCCTGATCTGGAAGAGGTGTGGCGTGATCTCAATCGCAAGCTTTCCGGCCTGTTTGGTGGTGGCTCCGGCAACGGCCGTGGTGTGCCGCCCAGCCGCAGCGGCGGTCAGCCTGGCGAGCCTTTCAACCCCGGCAAAGGAATTTTCCTGATTGCCGGCGTGGCTGTGCTGATCTGGCTGGGTACGGGCTTTTTCATCGTGCAGGAAGGCCAGCAGGCCGTCATCACGCAGTTCGGCAAGTACAAGAGCACCGTGGGAGCGGGCTTCAACTGGCGCCTGCCTTATCCCGTTCAAAAGCATGAGCTGGTCTATGTTTCGCAGATTCGCTCTGCGGAAGTGGGGAGCGACAACATCGTGCGCAGCACGGGGCTGCGTGAATCGGCAATGCTGACCGAGGACGAGAACATCGTCGAGATCAAGTTTGCCGTGCAGTACCGCCTGAGCGATGCGCGAGCCTGGCTGTTCGAAAGCCGCAGTCCTTCCGAGGCCGTGATCCAGGTGGCAGAGTCCGCCGTGCGTGAAGTCGTCGGCAAGATGAAGATGGACGCGGCTCTGGCTGAGGAGCGTGACCAGATCGCGCCGCGAGTGCGCGATCTGATGCAGTCCATTCTGGATCGCTACAAGGTGGGCGTTGAGGTGGTGGGCATCAATATGCAGCAAGGCGGCGTGCGGCCGCCCGAGCAGGTGCAGGCCTCGTTTGACGATGTGCTCAAGGCTGGTCAGGAGCGTGAGCGTGCCAAGAATGAGGCCCAGGCTTATGCCAACGATGTGGTGCCCCGTGCTGCGGGTGCTGCGGCGCGTCTGGGTGAGGAGGCTGCTGCCTACAAGTCCAAGATCGTGGCCCAGGCTCAGGGTGATGCCGGACGCTTCAGTTCGCTGTATTCCGAGTACCAGAAGGCTCCTCAGGTCACACGTGACCGTCTTTACATCGATGCGATGCAGCAGGTCTACACCAACGTGACCAAGGTTCTGGTGGAGTCGCGCCAGGGCTCCAATCTGCTGTATCTGCCTCTGGACAAGATCATGCAGAACGTGGGTGGCAGCGCCGCTGCTCCCGCTGCGTCGGGTGATGCAGCTGCCGGCGGCGCAGCTTCGGCTCCAGCCAACGTACGTGTAGTACCCAATCCCGCCGGTGATGCCCGCAGCCGCGATGCGCGCAGCCGTGACCGTGACGCACGCTAGGAGAGAATGCAGTGAATCGAATCGGATTTTTTGTCACCAGCATTCTCGTGGTGCTGGCCTTGCTGAGTTCGACCCTGTTTGTCGTGGATCAGCGTCAGTTCGGTGTGGTCTATGCGCTGGGTCAGATCAAGGAAGTGATCACCGAGCCCGGGCTTAACTTCAAGCTGCCGCCACCGCTGCAGAACGTGCGTTACATCGACAAGCGTCTGCTGACGCTCGACAGCACCGATACCGAGCCCATGCTCACGGCTGAAAAGCAGCGCGTGGTCATCGACTGGTATGTGCGCTGGCGCATCTCCGAGCCTTCGGAATACATCCGTAACGTGGGTCTGGATGAATCTGCCGGTGCCATGCAGCTCAACCGCGTGGTGCGCAATGCCTTTCAGGAAGAGATCAACCGCCGTACCGTGCGTGAGCTGCTGTCTTCCAAGCGTGAAACGCTGATGGCCGACGTCAAGCGTGAAGTGCTGGAAACCGTGCGCGGCTCCAAGCCCTGGGGTGTCGACATCGTCGATGTGCGCATCACTCGCGTGGACTATGCCGAGACCATCACCGAGTCCGTCTATCGCCGTATGGAGGCCGAACGCAAGCGCGTGGCCAACGAGCTGCGCTCCACAGGCGCGGCTGAGGGTGAAAAGATTCGCGCCGAGGCCGACCGTCAACGTGACATCACCATTGCCAATGCCTACCGCGATGCACAGAAGATCAAGGGTGAGGGCGATGCTGAAGCGGCACGGGTCTACGCAGAAGCCTTTGGCAAGGATCCGCAGTTTGCGCAGTTCTATCGCAGTCTGGATGCTTACAAGGAGAGCTTCTCCAAGAAGAGCGATGTGCTGGTGTTAGATCCTTCGCAAAGCGACTTCTTCAAGGCTTATCGCAGTGGCGGCTCCGCTGGCAAATAGGCCTTGGCTTGCGCAAATTCGGATCAGGCGTGGTGTTTTGCCGATAGAAATGCCTGTTGTGCATCCTTGTTTGCGCAAGTTCGGAAAGCTCTGACAACGATACAAGCAATGGCCCCTTGAGGGCCATTTTCTATTGGGAGATGGCAATGGACTGGTGGGAGATCCTGGGACTGGCGATCGCCATGTTGCTGGTGCTGGAGGGGCTGCTGCCCCTGTTCGCGCCCGGGCTGTGGCGCCAGCTGTTTTCCCAGTTGCTGCAACTCAGGGATGGGCAGCTGCGCTTTTGCGGATTGCTCTGTATCGCAGCAGGCGCCATCATGCTGGTGCTGCTTTAAATACTGCCGATACTGGCTAGGCCTTAGCGGTCAAATTGGGCAGGGCTGGCAAAGCCGGTAGAATCGCATTTTTAACAGCCTCCCCATTTCTCCATGTCTGCTTGGGTCCTGCCGGATCACATTGCCGATGTTTTGCCCTCCGAGGCACGGCACATCGAAGAATTGCGTCGAGGATTGCTCGATACTGCGCGCAGCTATGGCTATGAGCTTGTCATGCCACCCATGCTGGAGTATCTGGAGTCCTTGCTGACGGGTACAGGCGAAGCTCTTGCCCTTCAAACCTCCAAACTGATTGACCAGCTCTCCGGTCGCACCATGGGCCTGCGTGCAGACATGACGCAGCAGGTGGCACGCATTGATGCACATTTGCTCAATCGCAAGGGCGTAACCCGTCTGTGCTACTGCGGTCCTGTCGTTCATGCGCGCCCCGATCGTCCGCGTGCCACGCGTGAGCCGTTCCAGTTCGGTGCTGAAATCTACGGCCATGAAGGCCTGGAAGCCGACCTCGAAGCCCTGCATCTGGCTCTCGACTGCCTCAAGGGAGCGGGCGTCAAGGACGTCATCGTGGATCTGGCCGATGTGCGCATTGTGCGCAGCCTGCTGGCTGGCGTGATGGTGGACGAGCAGGTGCTGCGTGGCGTGCATGCGGCCCTGGCCTCCAAGGATGCAACCGAGCTGGCTCAGCTGACCCGCGATTTCCCCGAAGCCTCGCGTGAAGGCCTGATGGCGCTGCTGCAGTTGTACGGCGGCATGGAAGTGCTCGATCAAGCTGAAAAGCTGCTAGAGCGCACTGCTGGCGTGCGCAATGTGCTGTCACATTTGCGCTGGCTGGTGCAGCATCTGGATGGCGTCAAGGTCAGCTTCGACCTGGCCGACCTGCGTGGCTACTCCTACTACAGCGGCACGCGCTTTGCGATCTATGTGCCCGGTGGCAGCGATGCCCTGGTGCGCGGTGGCCGTTACGACGAAGTCGGTGCAGTGTTCGGGCGCAATCGTCCCGCTGCCGGCTTCAGTCTCGATATCAAACAACTGGTGGCTGTCGTGCCCGAGCGTCCGCTCAAGGCTGCCATTCGCGCCCCCTGGGGTGATGACGCGCAAGTGGCTGCCGCCATTGCCGCATTGCGCCAGCAGGGCGAGACGGTGGTCTGCGTGCTGCCAGGGCATGAAAGCGAAGTGGATGAGTTCCACTGCGACCGTGAGCTTGCCAATGTCGGCGGGCAATGGGTCGTGCAAGCCATTTAAGGCATTTGACTAATTCTTCGATTTATCGGATTGGAATATGAATACATCCAAAGGTCGCAATGTGGTCGTCGTCGGCACCCAGTGGGGTGATGAGGGCAAGGGCAAGCTGGTTGACTGGCTGACCGAAAGCGCCAACGGCGTCGTGCGTTTCCAGGGCGGTCACAACGCCGGTCACACATTGGTCATCAACGGCGTGAAGACGGCTCTGCACCTGATTCCCAGCGGCATCATGCGTCCCGGCGTGAAGTGCTACATCGGCAACGGTGTGGTGCTCTCCGTGGGCAAGCTGTTTGAAGAAATCGAAGGCCTGGAAAAGGCCGGCGTGCAAGTGCGTGAGCGTCTGCGCGTGTCCGAAGCCTGCCCGCTGATCCTGCCTTTCCACCAGGCTCTGGACGTGGCCCGTGAAGCGGCCCGTGAAAAGGGTGGCGTGCAGAAGATCGGTACCACCGGCAAGGGCATCGGCCCCTCCTACGAAGACAAGATCGCCCGCCGTGCCCTGCGTGTGCAGGACCTGAAGCACCCCGAGCGCTTCGCCACCAAGCTGCGCGAGCTGCTGAGCCTGCACAACCACATTCTGGTGAATGTGCTGGGCTCCAAGAACTTCGACTTCGGCGCCGGCCTGGCTCCCTACATGAAGGACGGCGAAGTTCAGTTCGACGCCGTGTACGAAGAAGCCATGCGTCATGCCGAGCTGATCAAGCCCATGATTGCCGATGTTTCGCGCGAGCTCAATGCCGTGCACGCCGAAGGCGGCAACCTGCTGTTCGAAGGCGCGCAAGGCACGCTGCTGGACGTGGATCACGGCACCTACCCCTATGTCACATCGTCCAACTGCGTGGCCGGCAATGCCGCCGCAGGCGCTGGCGTGGGCCCAGGTCTGCTGCACTACATCCTGGGCATCACCAAGGCCTACTGCACCCGCGTGGGCGGCGGCCCCTTCCCCACCGAGCTGGAATGGGAAAAGGAAGGCACTCCCGGCTGGGTCATGTCCACCGTGGGCGCTGAGAAGGGTGTGACCACCGGTCGCTCGCGCCGCTGCGGCTGGTTCGATGCTGCGCTGCTCAAGCGTTCGGCCCAGATCAACGGCCTGTCCGGCCTGTGCATCACCAAGCTGGACGTGCTGGACGGCATCGAAGAGCTGCAACTGTGCGTGGGCTATGAGCTCGACGGCGAGAAGATCGACCTGCTGCCTCTGGGCGCGGACGATATCGAGCGCTGCAAGCCGATCTACGAATCCATTCCCGGCTGGACCGACTCCACCGTGGGTGTGACCGAGTACGACAAGCTGCCCGTGAATGCCCGCCGCTATCTGGACCGTATTGCCGAAGTGACCGGTGTGCCCATCGCCATGGTGTCCACCAGCCCCGACCGCGATCACACCATCCTGATGCACAACCCGTACAGCGCCGCCTGATCGGTCCGGGTTTTACTGAACTTTCAAAGGAACTGTGCCCATGCTGACAGAAGACGGTAAGCACCTGTATGTGAGCTACGACGAGTACCACGGTCTCATCGAAAAGCTCGCCATCAAGATCCACCAGTCCGGCTGGGAATTCGACACCATCCTGTGCCTGGCACGCGGTGGTCTGCGTCCCGGCGACATCCTGAGCCGCATTTTCGACAAGCCCCTGGCCATCATGTCCACCAGCTCCTATCGCGCCGAAGCCGGCACGGTGCAGGGCCATCTGGACATCGGCCGCTTCATCGCCACGCCCAAGGGCGATATTTCCGGCCGCGTGCTGCTGGTGGACGATCTGGCGGACTCGGGCGCCACGCTCAAAGCCGTGATCGCCATGCTCAAGACCAACTACGCACCCATTACGGAGCTGCGCAGCGCCGTGATCTGGACCAAGGGCGTGTCGACCTTCGAGCCTGACTATTCGGTGGACTTCCTGGCCACCAACCCCTGGATTCACCAGCCTTTCGAAGGCTATGACACGCTGAATCCCGAAAAGCTGGCGGAGAAGTGGAAGGTCTGAGGACCCGTCACCGACGTTGGCAAAGGAGCCCTTTTGGGGCTCCTTTTTTTATAGAGCAATGATGTTCATCAATAGATGAGCGTCATGTGCCTTTATTCCAACGGTTTCAAGCTTTTTTAAAGCTGTACCGTAATAAAAGCAGGAGCTAGCTGCTCCTGTTTTTGAATTGTTGTCATGATGCGGCCTGCGCCGATCAGGCAAGCTTGGCGCGGCATTTCAACAAGCTTTGTAAACCAGAAGGCTTGTGTTGGCAGCGGCTGCATTGACGCAGCTACACTGCATGGATTCTGAGAAGGTGGTGGTTGTGGGACGTCTTTCTATTGGGCGCACTGGCGCTGCTGTGGCATTGGTCGTGGGCGTGGGCGCTGCGGCATGGTTGGGGGCTTCGGCCTTGCCCGGTTTCAAGTCTGCCAAGGCAGCCGCACCGGCGGTCCCTGCCGCTCCTGTGGTCGCGCCCGCGGCGGCGGTTGCAACCGGTGCACCTTTGCCGCCAGCTGCTGTCAAGCCGGCACAGGCAGCGCGTGCCGTGCAAGGCCCGACGCCCATCTTTGTGCTCAATTCCCTGGATGCATCCATCAGCGTGATCGATCCGCAGACCTGGAAGGAGCAGTCGCGCATTCCCACGGGCAAGGAGCCTCACCACCTGTATCTGACGCCAGACGAGAAATCACTGGTGGTGGCCAATGCGCTGGGCGATTCGCTGACTCTGGTGGATCCGCGCACGGGTGCCGTGCAGCGCGTGATCCGCGATATCGTGGACCCATACCACCTGCGCTTTTCACCAGATATGAAGTGGTTTGTCACGGCTGCCAACCGCCTCAACCACATCGATTTCTACCGCTGGGATGCGGCCACGCAGACGCCGACCCTGGTCAAGCGCGTCTCCACCGGCAAGACGCCCAGCCATTTGTTCATCGACGCGCAGAGCAAGACGCTGTACTCCACCATGCAGGACAGCGACGCCCTGGTGGCCATCGATATCGCCACCCAGACCATCAAGGCCCGAGTGCCCACCGGCCCCATGCCTGCCGACGTCTATGGCAGCCCTGATGGCAAAAAGCTGTTTGTCGGCCTGACGGGCGGCGATGGTGTCGAAGTGTTCGACATCACCGGTCCCGAACCACGCAGCCTGGGTCAGATCAAGACGGCAGCCGGCGCCCATGCCTTCCGCGCCGCCGGCGATGACCGTCATCTGTACGTGAGCAATCGCGTGGCCAATACCATCAGCAAGATCGATATGGTCAGCAGCCAGGTCGTTGCCAATTACCCGGCGCCTGGCGGCCCCGACTGCATGGATGTCTCGGCCGACGGCCGCTACATCTTCGTGGCCTCGCGCTGGGCGCGCAAGCTGTCGGTGATCGACACGGTGGAGAAGAAGGTGGTCAATCAGGTCAATGTGGGCAAGTCGCCTCACGGTGTCTGGACGCTGTCCCACGCTGCGCGCTAAGGTGCTTGTCCCTGCTGCATCGAAACGGCAGGGATGGCTTGGTCTCCGTGTTGACCACCTCAAGGAGGGTGGATGCAAAGACGTTGTTTCATGCTCGGCTCGCTGGTCGGCGGCCTGCCTGCCGTCCCAGCCTTTGCTGCCGAAGCTGCAAGGAAGATGGCTTCAGGCGCTTGCTCCAAGGCGGTCTACCTGACCTTCGACACCGGGCATATGGGCATAGCCCAGCTTGTCGCCCAGGTTCTGCAAAAGCACAAGGTGCCCGTCACATTCTTTGCGGCCAATGAGGCCACGAAGGAGGGGGGCAGCAGTCTGAGCGACTTCTGGGCGCCCTGGTGGAAGGCGCGTGCCGACGAAGGTCACCAGCTCGCATCCCATACCTTCGACCATATGTACTGGCTGGCCGATATCCGCGACAAGGCCACAGGCCAGGTCACGCACTTCAAGGTCAAGCCATCGGCCGGGCCCAGAGCCGGTCAGAGCTATGTGGTGTCTGCCGATGAGTACCGCCAGGAGATTGCCCGCTCCGCTCAGAGGCTGGCGCAGATCACGGGTCGCAAGACCTTGCCGCTGTATCGTGCGCCGGGCGGCAAGACATCGCCAGCGCTGATTGCCGCAGCGCAGCAGGGAGGCTTTCAGCATGTGGGCTGGGCGCCGGCAGGCTTTCTGGGCGACGAGCTGCCCAGCGACAGGTATCCCAATGAACGCTTGCTGGCCCAGGCACTCAAAAACATAGGCTGCGGCGATATCTTGCTGGCCCACCTCGGCATCTGGTCGCGCCAGGACCCCTGGGCCCCGGCGGTGCTGGAGCCGCTGATCGTCGGTCTGCTGGATAAGGGTTTTTGCTTTCGTACGCTGGCCGAGCATCCGGCGTACCAGGGCTGGATTGCGCAGCACCGCTGAGTGCGGCAAGAGGAGTGAGTTGTGGATTGGTTGGTTCAGATGTTTGGAGAGGCGCAGCAACGCTTGTTTGAAGGCGTGGTTCAGCCGTTTCTGTTCCATTTCGGCATGGCGAACCTGCTCGAAGATGGCTACACAGCCACGGGCTGGCTGCTGGTGGGGCTGCTGCAGATAGCGGTCATGGTCGCGGTGATCGTGCCGCTGCAGCGCTGGAGGCCGGTCGAGCCCGTGGTGGACCGCCAGGCGATTCGCGTGGACATCCTCTACACGCTGATTCACCGGCTGGGATTTTTCCGGCTGGCATTGTTCTTCACGATCGATCCCTTGTGGGATGCCCTCATGGGCAGGCTTCATGTCTTGGGCATGCCTGGCTTTCATCTTGACGATATCTGGCCGGGCGTGACGGACAACGCCTGGGTCAGTCTGTTGATGTATCTGGTCGTGTTCGATCTGGTCGAGTACTGGATTCATCGAGGTCAGCACGGTTTTACCTGGTGGTGGAAGCTGCATGCCGTGCACCACTCGCAGCGCCAGATGACGGTGTGGAGCGACAATCGCAATCACCTGCTCGACGACGTGATCCATGACGCCATCATCGTGCTGGTGGCACAGCTGATTGGCGTGGCTCCGGGGCAGTTCGTGGCCATCGTGGCCCTGACCCAGCTCAGCGAGAGCTTTCAGCATGCCAACGTGCGCATCTGGTTTGGCCAGTTGGGCGAGCGCCTGTGGATCAGTCCACGCTTTCACCGCCGCCACCACGCCATCGGTATTGGCCACGAACCCATGGCGCCCGTGCGCAACAAGAAGGTGCATGGAAACAATTTCGGCGTATTGTTGCCCTGGTGGGACATATTGTTTGGCACGGCCAACTTTGATCTGCGCTATGACCCCACTGGCATTCGCGATCAGGTGCAAGCGAATGCAAAAGGACAATTGCGCGACTATGGCCGTGGCTTCTGGGCGCAGCAGTGGCTGGCTGTCCTGCGATTGATGGGTCGCGCATAAGCCAATCCTTGAGTATGCTTGCCAGCATGAGCTTGCTACTCGACTCTTTTTGGCGTGCCATGGCGTATTGCCTGCATAAGCGGGTCATTGTCTGGTCACTCTTGCCGCTGCTGGCCATGGCTTTGATGGCCTGGCTTCTTGGTTACTTCTTCTGGGCCGATGCGGTCCTCAAGGTGCAAAGCCTGCTGGACGGGGTGGGCTGGCTGCATTCCTTGTGGCTATGGCTGCAAGGGCTGGGCCTTGGGTATGCCTCGGAGGTGGTGGCTTCCATTTTTGTTGTGTTGGGCGCAATGCCGGTACTCGTGGTGCTGGTTTTGCTGCTGGTAGGCCTGTTCATGGCACCAGTGCTCACGCAGCTGGTGGCCGAGAAACGCTTTGTCGGTCTCGAGAAAAAGCATGGCGGCTCCACCATGGCCAGCCTGGTCTGGTCGGGCGGCTCCACGCTGATTGCGCTGCTGGCCTTGTTTGTCACTCTGCCGTTATGGGTGTTCCCGCCGCTGATGCTGGTGGTGGCGCCTTTGATCTGGGGATGGCTCACCTACAGGGTCATGGCATTTGACGCCTTGTCCGAGCATGCCAGCAAGGACGAGCGCCGGGCCCTGTTTGCCCGTCATCGCATGTCGCTCATTCTGATGGGCGTGATCTGCGGCTATCTGGGTGCAGCGCCCGGTGTGGTCTGGATTTCCGGGCTGCTGTTCCTGGCTGCTTTCTGGATTCTTGTGCCCATTGCCATCTGGATCTATGCGCTGGTGTTTGCCTTCTCTGCACTGTGGTTTGCCCACTTCTGTCTGGCGGCGCTGGAGCAGATGAGGGCGCAGACCATGCCGAGTGCTGCCGACCCGCAGGTCCCGTTTGCACCTGGTGCAGATGATTCGGATGGTGCAGCTTCGGTGGCTCGCTGAAAAGCGTCTGCAGCAGGTTGAATCAGGTGCCATGCACCAAAAACAATCTTGTTTCAGAAATGCACCAAATTGGTGTCAATTAATTCACCAAGATGGTGCAATTGTTTAGCGTGCTCTGGCAGTGAGACAATGCGCGTCTGTTTGGTGCAGTTTGCAGATGCAGCTCTGGTAAGTGCTTATGTCTTGTGCCGAATATCTTTACACCAAGGCTCGGTTTCGGTGCGCAGATGTTGTTGCGAGGCGCCGAGGTCGAGTTGGCACGCAAACTGCTAGATACTATTCATTCTTTATTTGATCAGCCAAAGTTGGCAGGAGAGATCTAATGGCGAAGACCGTTGCAGACGTGATGCAGATGGTGCAGGATAACGAGGTCAAGTTCGTGGACCTGCGCTTTACCGATACCCGCGGCAAGGAACAGCACGTGACCGTGCCCGTGTCGCACTTCGACGAGGACAAGTTCGCCTCGGGCCATGCTTTCGACGGTTCTTCCGTTGCCGGCTGGAAGGGTATCGAAGCCTCGGACATGCAGCTGGTTCCCGATCCCAACACTGCCAATATCGATCCCTTCTTCGAAGAAACCACACTGATTCTGCAGTGCGATGTGATCGAACCCGGTGATGGCAAGGCCTACGACCGCGATCCCCGTTCCATTGCCAAGCGTGCTGAAGCCTACCTGAAGGCTTCCGGCCTGGGCGATACCGCTTACTTCGGTCCCGAACCCGAATTCTTCATCTTCGACGGCGTGCGCTGGGGTACCGAGCCTCACAACCCCTTCTTCGAAATCGAAGAATACGAGGCTCCCTGGAACACCGGCACCAAGTTCGAGACCGGTAACCGTGGTCACCGTCCTCGCGTCAAGGGTGGCTACTTCCCAGTTCCTCCTGTCGACAGCACCCAGGACATGCGTGCAGAGATGTCGCTGCTGCTGGAAGCGGTCGGCATCCCTGTCGAAGTGTTCCACCATGAAGTGGCCGGCGCCGGTCAGAACGAAATCGGCACACGCTTCTCGACCCTGGTCGAGCGTGCCGACTGGACACAGCTGCAGAAGTACATCATCTGGAACGTGGCCAACACCTACGGCAAGACGGCAACCTTCATGCCCAAGCCCTACGCTGGCGATAACGGCTCCGGCATGCACGTGCACCAGTCCGTGTGGAAGGATGGCAAGAACCTGTTTGCCGGCGACGGCTATGCCGGCCTGTCCGACTTCGCCCTGTACTACATCGGCGGCATCATCAAGCACGCTCGTGCGCTGAACGCCATCACCAACCCTGGCACCAACAGCTACAAGCGTCTGGTTCCCGGCTTTGAAGCGCCCGTGAAGCTGGCTTACTCGGCCAAGAATCGCTCGGCCTCCATCCGTATTCCTTACGTCAGCAACCCCAAGGCTCGTCGCGTGGAAGCACGCTTCCCCGATCCTCTGATGAACCCCTACCTGGGTTTCGCAGCTCTGCTGATGGCCGGCCTGGACGGCGTGGAAAACAAGATCCATCCCGGCGAAGCCGCGACCAAGGATCTCTACCACCTGCCCCCCGAGGAAGACAAGCTGGTGCCTACCGTCTGCCACAGCCTGGATCAGGCTCTGGAAGCCCTGGACGCAGACCGTGCGTTCCTGACCAAGGGCGGTGTGTTCTCCGACAGCATGCTGGATGCCTACATCGAGCTGAAGATGGGCGAAGTGACTCGCTATCGCCAGTCGGTGCACCCTGTCGAATACGATATGTACTTCTCGCTGTAAAGCAGAGGTCAAAAAAGGCGGCGCAAGCCGCCTTTTTTATTGAGCGCTCGCTGCGGCGGGCGTGGCAGCAAAGGAACCAAACGGGTTGGTGGCGGTCAAGTAGTCAATAAAAGCCGCAGGCTTGGAGCGATACTCAGGGTATTGCGGACTTGCGGCCGCCGTCTGCCTGAGAGGACCGAATGAAGAAGTTTTATGTGTTGTCGTTGCTGTGTCTTGCATCCGGGCTGGTTTCTGCCCAGGATGTGATCTACCGCTGCGGCAATGAGTACACCAACAATGTTTCGCAGGCCAAGGCCAAGGGATGCAAGCCGGTCGATGGCAGTGGCGTGACGGTGATTCACGGCACCAGGCCCTCGGGTGGCAATGCCGCTGCGGCTTCGGTCAAGCCCAAGCCGGCAAGTAGCTCTGTATCGAGCGCGCCGGCCACGGCCCGTAGCGACAGTGCCGCGCAGAAAGCGCGTGACTCCGATGCACGAGCGATCCTGCAAGGCGAGCTGAACAAGGCCCAGGCCAGACTGTCCGAGCTGAAGGCGGAGTACAACGATGGCAACCCCGTGCGCACGGCACTGGAGCTGCGCAATCCTCAGGGCTACCCGGAGCGGGTGGCCAAGCTGAAAGCCGATATCACACGCCAGGAAAGTGATATCGCAGGCATCAGGCGAGAGCTGGACCGGCTGCCTGCGGTCAATTAATCCGGCCCCTGGGGCTGGTCATTTTTGGTCTATCGAATGAGTTCCACTGCAGCCCCGCTCCCCGATATCCCCAGGCCTGATCCGGATCAGGCCAATGCTCACGGCTACCAGTCGCTGGACTGGCTTTGCACCCTGATTGCCGTGCTTGACGAGTACGGCATGGTGCGCTTCGTCAACGCGGCGCTGGAAAACGCCCTGGGCCAGTCGCGCCGCATCATGGTGGGCAGTGACTTCGCCACCTGCTTTGCCGAGCCTGCCTTGCTGGACAAGGCGCTCAGCGGCGCCCGTTCCAACGACTTTGCTGCGCTGCGCTTCGAGGCCAGCCTGCTGCGCCTGGGGCAGGAGCCCTTGCCGATTCATGCGGCGGTTTCGCTGGCCGAGAAGGCCGGCCATGTCATGGTGGAGATGTGGCCGCTGGAACAGCAGGCCCGTCAGGATCGCGAGGAGCGCATCCGAGAGCAGGCTCTGGCGAACAAGGAACTGATCCGCAATCTGGCGCACGAGATCAAGAATCCGCTGGGCGGCATTCGCGGCGCGGCCCAGTTGCTGCAGATGGATCTGGTCACGCCCGAGCTGCTGGAATACACCACGGTCATCATTCACGAGGCAGATCGCCTGCAGGCGCTGGTGGACAGATTGCTGGCCCCGCATCGCCACCCGCATGAGGTGGGCGACGTCAACATCCACGAGGTCTGCGAGCGCGTGCGTTCGCTGGTGCTGGTCGAGCACCCCCAGGGGCTCAGGATCACGCGCGACTATGACATCTCCATCCCCGAGTTCAGAGGCGACAGCGCACAGCTGATACAGGCCTTGCTCAATATCGTTCAGAACGCGGCCCAGGCGCTGGGGCGGCGCATTGCAGAGGGCGATGCCGAGATCATTCTGAGGACGCGTGTGGCCAGACAGGTCACTCTGGGGCGTGAGCGCTACAGATTGGCACTGGAATTGCATGTAATCGACAACGGGTCAGGCGTGCCAGATGCCATCAAGGAGCGGATTTTCTATCCTTTGGTCTCAGGCAGAGACGGCGGATCCGGCCTGGGGCTGACGCTGGCTCAGACCTTTGTGCAGCGTCACCATGGCCTGATCGAATGCGAGAGCCAGCCGGGGAGGACGGATTTCCGAATCCTGATACCGCTGCCATAAAGCCTGACATTATCAATATGCAGAAGAAGGGAAGGATGTTGCACGAATGAAGCCAATCTGGATTGTGGACGACGACCCTTCCATCCGCTTTGTGCTTGAAAAGGCATTGGGGCGTGAAGGCTGGCCCATTCGCAGCTTTACCCAGCCGCGCGATGTGCTCAAGGCCCTGGCTGATGTGGACAACAGCGATCCCGAGCGTCAGGCTCCACAGGTGCTGGTCAGCGATATACGCATGCCTGGCGGCTCGGGCCTTGAGCTGCTGGAGCAGGTCAGGGCGCAGCAGCCCGGGCTGCCCATGATCATCATGACGGCCTATTCCGATCTGGACAGTGCAGTCTCGGCATTCCAGCGCGGGGCCTTCGAGTATCTGCCCAAGCCATTTGACGTACCCAAGGCCGTGGAGTTGATCCGGCGCGCCGTCGAGGAAAGCCAGCGCGAGGAGGTGGCCGATGTGCAGGCTCCGGTGCAGGCGGAAATGCTGGGTCAGGCACCCGCCATGCAGGACGTGTTTCGTGCCATCGGCAGACTGAGCCAGAGTCATGTCACGGTGCTGATCACCGGGGAGTCCGGTGCCGGCAAGGAGCTGGTGGCACGGGCGCTGCACAAGCATTCTCCGGTTGCCGGCGGACCGTTTGTGGCCATCAATACCGCAGCCATTCCGAAAGATCTGCTGGAGTCCGAGCTGTTCGGCCACGAGCGCGGCGCCTTTACCGGTGCGCAGACCCAGCGCAGGGGGCGTTTCGAGCAGGCCGAAGGCGGTACGCTGTTTCTCGATGAAATCGGCGACATGCCGTTCGAGCTGCAGACGCGTCTGCTGCGGGTGCTCTCCGACGGCCATTTCTACCGGGTTGGCGGACATCAGGCCGTCAAGGCCCATGTGCGTGTGATTGCGGCGACGCACCAGGATCTGGAGCTGCGCGTCAAGGACGGTGCTTTCCGCGAGGACTTGTTCCATCGTCTGAATGTGATCCGCCTGCGCCTGCCCGCGCTGCGCGAGCGCAAGGAAGACGTCCCCATGCTGACTCAGCATTTCCTGCAGCAAAGCGCGCGTCAGCTGGGGGTTGAGCCCAAACGCATGAGCACGGCCGCCATGAGCCGCCTGCAGGCCTTCAACTTCCCGGGCAATGTGCGCCAGCTGGAAAACATCTGCCACTGGTTGACCGTTATGGCTCCGGCCCAGCAGATTGCACTCAAGGACTTGCCGCCCGAAGTGCTAGGCAGCTCTGCATCGGTGAGCACAGCAGTCTTTGCCGGCGCATTGAGCAGTGGTGTGGGCCTTGACCAGTCCAAGGTAAACCTGCCAGAGGCGGCGTCCATGTCCGTGCCTGGCACTGCGGCAGCTCCTTTGACCGAAGCTCCGACATTGACCGAGGGCTGGCTGGAAGGGTTGGGCAAGCAGGCCGAGGAACTGTTGTCGCAAGGCCACCACGATGTATGGGATCAGCTGTCCCATCAGTTCGAGGCACAGTTGCTGCGAACGGCTCTGGCAGCCACGCATGGTCGCAGAGTGGAAGCTGCCAGCCGGCTGGGGATTGGCCGCAACACCATCACCCGGAAGCTGCAGGAGCTGGGATTGGAAAACGAGAATTTCGACTGAAGCAGTGCAGTGGCCACTCGCTCTCGCGGTGGGTTTTATCCGTCCTACATGGTGCAATCACGGTTGACGACATGAGGCAGATGGCGCAGGGGTAAAAATCAACAGGCCTTTTGTTGATTGGACTGTTTGCGTTGTCTGCCTTGCCTTTATCCATCTCTTTCCCGCCTGCACCGGAGTCTTTTCCGCGGGATGCGAACGCCTTGTCGCCATTGCTGCAGATGCCGGAGGCCGAGGAGGCCTTCTGGCACGAGCGCTATATGTGCGAGCCTTACTTTGTCCCAGGGCGTAGCTTTGATCAGTATTACCCCGCCTATCTGCTGGGCTGGCAGGCCGGCAGATATCGGGCTCGGCAGACGGCTTCGGGGGGGAGCAGGAGTTTCGAATCCCTGGAGGCCGAGCTGCGCCAGCATTGGTCGCTGCATTGCGGGGGCAGCCTGCTGGACTGGTCTCAGGTCAGAGCAGCCGTCAAGGCAGCCTGGCGCCGTGCGATTGTTCCACCCGCGTCCAAGCCTTGCGCGGAGGCCGTACTGGGCCAGATGGCGAAGAACAGTCTTGCTCTGGCGTTGCAGGCAGGACTGCGTTTCGCGCAAAGCTCCAGACTGTTTTTGACGACTGCGGACGCCAGCATGGCTGTTGATGCCCTGCGCCGCTTCTCGCAGGATTCACACAAGCTGGTTTCCGAGCTGGAGGAGCTGCTTGATGGTGTTCCGGTCGCCCCGCTATCCATGGCCTTGGATGAGGGTGGTCTGCTGGAGCGAGTGCGCAAGACCTGGCTTGACTACTTGGGGGAGACGGCGGCCGAAACCTGGCTGGATGTGCTGCGGCGCTTGCAGACCTGGCTGGAGCGCACGGAGCACACTGTTCAGCTGGATTTGCCGGTCAAAGTCGCCAAGCTGCTCAAACGCCATGTGATGCTGTTGCGTGGCCAGCTGCAGGCCTTGCAGTGGCTGAGCCATGGCGCCGCCTGATCCGCGTCCCGCCTCAGTCCAGTGTGACAACCACGGGGGCGTGGTCGCTGGGCTGTTTGTTCTTGCGCGGAGCACGGTCCACGCTGCAGGCGCTGACCTTGCTCTTGAGAGCCTCGCTGACCAGAATATGGTCGATGCGCAGGCCGCGATTCTTCTGAAAGCCCAGCATGCGGTAATCCCACCAGGAGTAGCTTTTCTCCGGTTGCTCGAACATGCGGAAGGCATCGCTCAAGCCCAGTTGCAGCAGGCGCTGGAAATGGTCGCGCTCTTCCACCGTGTGGTGGATCGTGTCCTTGAGGCCGACGGGGTCGTAGGAGTCGCGATCTTCGGGAGCCACGTTGAAGTCCCCCACCAGCACCAGGCGCGGATGCAGGGTCATCTGGTTCTGGATCCAATCGTGCAACGCCTGCAGCCAGCGCATCTTGTAGGCAAATTTTTCCGAGCCAGGTTCCTGGCCGTTGACGAAGTAGCCGTTGATCAGACGAATTTCGCCATTCGGCGAGTCTATGGTCGTGGCAATGATGCGGGCCTGTTCGTCGTCAAGCCCAGGGATGTTGCGCACCACATCGCGCCCCGTGTCGCGCGTGATCCAGGCCACGCCGTTATAGGTCTTCTGGCCGTGGCTGACTGCCTTGTAGCCGGCTTCCTCGAACGCCATGTGCGGGAACTTGTCGTCGGTGAGCTTGAGCTCCTGAAGTCCCAGCGCATCGACGGGGTTGGCGGCAAGCCAGTCCAGCACCTGCGGCAGTCGTACGGACAAGGAGTTCACATTCCAGGTGGCAATTTTCATCTTCTTAAACTTTCCTTATTTCATGCGGGTTCCAGAAGGGTGGCTTCTTGAAAAAGGCCTCTAGCTACCAGCCTAGCTACCAGTAATTCGGGCCCTTGGATAGCGCAGTCATCCAGCATTCTGAAGCGCCTAAGAGCTCATGTGTTTCTCAAGGGATTCCGCTGTGACGCCACTGGCGCGCTCGCTGATTTTGACCATGACGAGTTTCCCGACTTTGATCAGGCGGTAGGTCGTAGAGCGCGAAATTCCCAGCATCTCAGCGGCCTTGTTGATTCTGTAGATTCTTTGAGGAGTATGTGTGGTCGATGCGGTCATGGTTTGGGGTCCTTTCGCAGGTGCACCTGAAAGGCGCGCATATAGAGGTTCCAGAGGCGGAGGCCATCGGGGCAGCGCTGCTGTTTGCCTCCTGAGAGGCCAGCAGCGCAGCAGGTAGGGCAGTTGAAGTGGTGGGCTATGTAGGCCTTGTCTTCCGGCAGGCCCACGGTGCTGGCGCTGGTTGCCATGAGGTCTCCCAAAAGCAAAACCCCGCATCAGCGGGGCTTGGGGTGGTTGATAGGTTCGCGCCATCTGTCGCGCTTGTCGCCTCGATCGCGGGCTCGGCGGCTCATGCTTGGCCTTTCTGCGCCTCAATGCGCTTGAGCAGCGCTAGGCGGGTTGCAATCAGGTGCTCTGAAACATCGTCATGCAGTGGGATAAGGGTTGCCCGTGATTCCCCGTCTTTCTGAAACGCGCCAAGCATCCCGATAAACAGGTCGGCAGCCTCTGCGCGAATGGGCGCAATGTGCTGTTTCCCATCCACCTCTATGAATACGTTGATTGCTGTGATAGCCATCTACGTGCCTTTCTGCGCCTGGGCGCGCTGTGCTGCCCATTTGGCAGGTGTGACGATTGCTGTGGAACGGTCGGAGGCGATGACCGTCAGCCGGCATGCGATTTCCTTTGTGCCAAAGTTTTCGCACGCCAGCACGTATCCGTCCTCATCTTGGTAGGCGCGACTGAGGCCGTGCCACTCCTCCCAGTGGATCGCCAAAAGTTCAACAAGGCTCATGCCTGCTGCGCTCCTTCCTTGGCTGCTGCCTGGGTCTTCAAGGCTTCCCGCACTGCATCGCAGATGCGCGCCAGTCCGAGGTATTCGGGGTTGTCGATGCTGGCTGCATCTCCCACGGGGTACCACCATTCGTCCTGCCCATAGAGCTCCTGCAGCAGCTCGGTATCGGCATGCCAGCACTCATTGAGGGTTTCGCAGAGGTGCAAGTCACCTGCGCGCTCGTATAGATCGCGTGCCTCATCGTTTGTGAGCAGGCGCTTCTGGCGTTGAGCCAGCACCTTTTTGCGGGCGTCTTTCTCGAGCGTGTGGCCACAGAACTTCTCGCCGCGCAACTCCGGGGCAAGATTCTTTATCAGGTAGTGGTTGTCGCAGGTGATGAAAAACTGGGCGATGGACTCCTTCCCCATGGCACCCCAGTAGCTGGCCCAAGCCTTGCCGTAGCTCTCGATATTGATTCGCCCCTGGCCGGGGCCGATGTCATCCAGCGTGACCCGGATCGGGTCAAGGCGCGGCACCTCGGTGATGCGCAAGATGGTGATGGTTCCGACTTCAACCTTCATGCTCACCCCCTTGCGCTGCCTGGGCGGCGCGCTGTGTCATCGGGAGCAGAGCGCGCTTCCACCATGGAAGTGCATTGAGGATGCATGCTGCCTCTGCATAGTCACGCATGTCCTGAGCGTTGTAGCCATGGACTGCCATCGACTCATCAAAGGCTAGAAGGCGAGGCTTTGGCAATTCGGGGGCTAAGAAGTGCACTCGCATGGCAAAGACTCCTGTATTGCGTTGATTCGAACGATCTTGTTTGCCTGGGCCCAGAACCGCTGATGCGGGATGTGCTCAGTAGCTGGAATGCCGGCAGCCTTCATTGCCGCGAATTTCGGCTCCATGTCTTCCAGGTAGACGGGCTGGCCGTCATCCCAGTGAATGGCGTGGCCTATCTCGTCCTCTGCCCACTTGGCCTTGAGCCAGATGTCCGGTCGAATGCAGTAAACGATGTACCAGTGCTGCCAGCCAGCCTTGAGGCAACCGATGCAGTTGCCATGCTTGAAGACGCTGTAGGTGCAGGGGCGCGGGATGCCCAAGGCCTCGGTGCTCTCGTGCTGTCGCTCCATCCAAATCAGCGGGTAGTCCGTCTTCCAGCCCTGCGCGCCCATGATCCCGGCGCGGCGCTGGATGCGGTCTTGCTCGTTGGCATCGAAGCCGTAATAGATAGTGCTGTCGTCCTGCGATGCGTTCGCGGCCAGCCACTCCATGAACGGCTCGGTCTTGAGCCGCGCGGTGCACAGCTCTTGCCCGTTGTTCACCTTGAAGGCTCCGGCCTCCACGCACACGTCGAACTGGTCTTGTGTGGCGTTGCGCCGGTTGGCGAACGTAATCGGCACGCCCAGCAGCCCGGCCACTTCCCGTTTGAATCGCTTGATGTCCGCATGCTCCACGCTGAAATGCATGTCATGGTTCAGCAGCACTAGGTTCTTGGTGCCGTAGCGGTGGGCCACATCGAGCGCCACCAGGGCGGAGCTGTGACCGCCTGAATAGCAGACGATGTGCTGCATCACTCCCCCTTTGCTGCCGCGATAGCGGCGCGGTCGATCGATGCGCGCATTGCCTCTGCGCTGTCTGGGCCGGTGGTGACTTCGTACACGCTCGGCGTTCCCGGCGCTCCAGACTGAGCGCAGTTGCCGTAGAAGCGCAGCGTCAGCCCCAAGCGGGCCGCTGTCCTGAATGCTTCACCGTCCGCATCCCGCGCGTCTGTCTGCGCCTGGGGTGCATGCTCGGGCAGGGGCGAGTGCTTCGGCTTTGCTGCCTGCTTCGCACGGATGGCTTCAACCTTTGTCCAGATGCGCGCCAGCTCCGTTTCGCCGCAGGCATGCATATCCAGGCCGTTGGCCAGGCACAGCGCAGCCAGAGTGACCATCACGCCACCTGCTTCCTGTGCGGGCTCACCCCAGGGGCGGCCGTACACGTAGTCAACAAGCTGATGTGCCTCGCTGGCCGTGCAGCCGCAAGACTGCACCAGCTCCAGGGCCTCTTCTAAGAAGCGATGGTTACGCTCGATGCGGTCGGCGGAGATTTCAGGGCCGAAGCAGGCCATCATCCAGGGCTGCACGCGCTGCTGGAACTTTTGGGAATACGCTGCAGGATCGGCGCGCAGCTCAAGGGCGGCGCGGGCAAAGCCAATCACTCCTGGGGCGCCGCCGTGGTACTGGGTTCCGTGTCCAAGCTCGGGGTACTTGCTAGGGGACTCACTGAAAAAGCACTCGCCGGCGTTCAGAGCTATCAGCTCCGCATCACTCGGCTCTACCGCCTGCGCGGGAAGTCCGGTAGCAGTAGCCAGCAGGGCGCGCAGCTTGGTTTCAATGGCGCGGTAGGCTGTCTCTGCTTCGCCAGCCAAGCGCTTTTCCTCTTGGCGCTGCTTTTCGCTGGATTCCTCGGACATCGCGTCTAGGCTGGATTCAGCAGCAATCCAGTTGCGGGTTGACCAATCCTTTACCAGCTCCATCACTTCCTTGATGGCTGTATCAGGCTCAGGCAGCACCACTGGCGCGACTGCCGGGGTGGCGGCAAGCGCGTCAGCCACGCGCAGGTGATCAATGTGAGCAGCTTTCTCATTGCTGAACCCATACCACTTGTTGCCGTACCCGTTGTAGATGCGTTCCAGCCGTGCTGCTTCTGCGCGCAGCAGCTTTTCAGCGTCGCGCACTGCATCAGGCACTGCCACGGCTGCGGCCGCTGCCTGGGGCTCAGTTATCTGGTGCAGGCATGTGTCTGGGGAATGTCGTTGCACGATCTCGCGCAAGACATCGACAGTGATGCAGATGGTGTCTGGCTGGCCGAACTCGGCTACTTCTGCCTCGCAGCAGTCACGGATGATGAGATCTGAGTTGTCTTGCATATAGGTGGCTCCCAGAATGAGAAAAGCCCGCGGTGGCGGGCTTGTGCTGAGTGGTTGCTCAGTTTGTGGTGATTGGACAGAATGCCCGCTCCAACAATAGGAGGGGCTATGAAGAAAAATGTATTTGTATTCGCGGCTTTTGCAGCTTTAGCTTTCTCTGCGCAGGCCGGCCAGCAGTCGAACATTTCTGCGGAGCGCTCTAAGTGCTACGACAGGGTTGATCTTGGTGGCATGAAGAACTCTCAATGGGCATCTTGCGAAGAGGCGGAACTGGCAAGACTTGATGTGAAGCTGAATAGCGTCTACAAGCAGGCCAGAGCGAAGATGTCGGAAGAAGAGAAGAAGGCTCTGACTCAAGCACAAAGGGATTGGCTAAAGTTTCGCGAAAGCTCTTGCAAGCTCTGGGAGGTTCAGAATTTGCAGGCTCCTTCTGGGTACCACGGCTACACGTCATGCATGACGGAAATGACTGATAAGCGTGTTTCTGAGTTGCGAGATTGGGCGCAATAAGAGGCGGCTTCACTCCCGAATGAGAAAAGCCCGAGGCGGCGGGCAATTGGATAATTGAGTCTTCAAAAAATGGAGGTGATATGGATGTGATGGATGAGGACCCTCAGTACAACCACATGCCGCCAAGTAGCGTCAGCTTCTATTTCCAGAACCTGCAGAGGTCGGCGCGTGTGACTTCGGAGGCCCTAAGTGCGCTACGGCCAGCGATGCCAGTGAATACCGAAGCTGACAACCTAGCGGCATACAGAGCTCACTGGGAAGCACTGCATGACATCGCTACAAAGATTGAGCCTGACCCGACAGGCGTGGTGCACATTTGGAAATGCCACCTGCCCAAGGTAGGTTGAAGGAGCTGGAAAGCAAAAAGCCCGCTCAGTGGCGGGCTTGGGTTACATCTTTAAGTGGTTCTTACGGGTATGCCGTATTCAAAGGTGAGAGCGGGTGAATGCGCTGTCGTGTGCAGATCGGTGCTTGCAAACAGGCGCGCTATATGGCGTTCTCAACGCAGTTGCGTGTAGATGCATCAGGATGTGAGTATTGAAAGAACGGTGAAACTTCAGAGCTTTGACAGCCTTAACATGGACTCATCCAATAAAGGAGATCGCCATGAGAACACTATCTGCTATTGCTTTGCTGGTTGCTGCGGGGGCGCTCGGGGCCTGCGATGACAAATCCCCAAAGCCCGAGATGGAGTCTCGACCGCCTGCAACGGGTGGTATGGCGGCACCACCTTCGCCTACACCTGGTTCGCAGATGCCAGCACCTGAGCCGTCTCCTGCTAACCCCGCACCCAGTCCGCAGCCAGGGACGCAATAAATTGTCCTGTGCTGAGTGGAAGCTGTGGGAAAACAGTACAAAGCATCTCCTGATAAGCGGGTGCTACGCCTTCAAATAGAAAAGTCCGCTCAGTGGCGGGCTGTGATTGGTGGGTAGGTTGTGGCTGGTCGTTCGGGTTAGCGTCTGCTGGAGCGTGGTGAGCAGCGAGCCGTCTATAGACTGGGATTCCTGCAGTCAGCAGGACGATCTGGGGTATATCAATAGCTCCATCAGGTCTGCCTTGGCGGCCACGGTCACAAGTCCAGCTGCCGCGAGTGCGCGCACAAAGCCGAACCCGTGCTGACGAGCGTTCTCCAGCTGTATGGCCGATTCCGGCTTCTTGTCATAGGCTGCGCGAACCCTGTCAACGATGATTTTCCAATCAGCGTGAAGGTTGTTTGGCAGCAGCTCGTAGCGATATGTCTGCGCGGGCTGTGAAGCATTGCTCGTCATGTTCGCTCCTCCGTGACTTGGCCTCCAGCTTACGCTTACTCTTTCCTGGCACGATGCCATTCCGAATGAGCAATGCCAGAGGTGCTGCTTTGCTGCTCGTGAGCTTCTCTAATCGCAGTAGGATTGACCGCGCTTTTTGAAGGAGGCCCTATGGAGCGAACAATTCAGGGTTTGCAGGTGTTTTCATCGGCATCGCAGACCGGACTCAATTCGATGTATGCGGCTAGAGTAGGGGTATGTGCCCACGGTGGAGAGACGCACTACTTTCAGGTGGGGTCGGCTGAGACGGAGTTACACGCGGAGCAGCTCGCTGCGGAATACATTTTGCTGATGAAAGAGCTGCCAAGTGATTGGTTAGACCAGTGTCTTGAGCCGCCAAAGTCCGAGTAAGGCCGCTTTCAGTCTCAAAGCCCGCTCATTGGCGGGCATAGTCTGGAACACCTGATCTACTTCAGGCGAGCAACATGCAGGGTGAAAGATACAGGTGTCGCAATCAAATATTGTTTGCGTCATGATCTGATCTTTGGAGTAGTTCCTCTCCTCGTTGAATGAAGAGTTGCATCACTTCCGGTGTTTCAAACCTAATTTGCGAAGCTTCATCAGAAAGGGACGCTTTGTTCCTATTAAACGGGAATGAAAAGAAGGTATTCACTACATAAATTGCTCGGTGCGTCTTATGCCGTGAGTGGAGCTGACGAAGTGACCGGAATTAGTCCGCGCCCGTTTTAATTTCCTTAACTTGTACCTCGAGCCAGCCCGCCTTGATGGCCAGCCCTTTGCATTGCTGTGCGGCTTCCTGAAGGATGTACGGCTTGCTACGAACTGCAGTGCGTTTTGCGGTGCGAAGCCATGCAGTCTCATCAAAGGGCTCCGGCGGTTTACCTCCGGCCTTTTGCGCCATCTGGCAGAGCCGCTCGTGCGCCTGCCTTGCCTCTTCCAGCATTCCGGGTTTGATGCCGGAGACGCGCCAGCCCTTGTGCACGGACACTGCATCCGCCTTAGCAGCCAGGCGCCGCTGGCGCTCGAGCTCCATTCCTTGAGCTCGCATGGCGGCCATGCGGGAATCGGTGATGGGGTCGCCGTTGTGGTTCACAAAAGTCAGACTCATGGAAGCCTCCAAAGAAAAAGCCCGCTCATTGGCGGGCAGTCGATTCATTGATATGGGCACGCGGCCCGGTTTATGCAAATCTATGAATAGCTGCTCATGTGCTGGCGCTTGCAGCCAGCGAGGCGGGCAGGTCGCCCAGAGCAGTGCGGCCTTCGCCGCCCAGGGCTTCGATCAAGTCGGGGATCAGGCTCGAGAGCTCGCCGGTGGCGATCGCTACATCGGTATCAAAGCCGCCATCGTCCTGGCTGTTGCCGTCCATGACAGCATCCAGCAGCGCGATGTTCTTGATCTGCAGGCCTTCGGTCAGCACAAAGCTCACACGATCGTCCCAGGTCATTGCCAGTTTGGTGGGCAGCTTGCCGTGCTCGATGTGCTGGCGAACCTCATCAATATCCAGCGGGTGGCGGGCGTAGCGCACCACGGCCTTGGATTCGTCGGCGGCTTTGAGCTCCGTTTCCCGGTCTGCGCTGAAGCCGGCGGGTGGCTCCTGCGTCATCAACCAATGCGCCATGGCGGCCTGCGGGCTGGTCTGGGTGTCTAGCAGGGCGAGGGCAAAGCCGGGCAGGCCCTCGACCAGCAGCGTCACCACTTCATCGGCGCGGCCCTGGGCGCTGGTATCGAGCACCAGGGTGCGGGCCTGCGGGTCGACCCAGACCCACATACTGCCCTGCTTGGTGAAGGCCATGGGCAGCAGGTCCAGCTTGGCCTCGTCCTTGAGCTCCTTCTTTTCCTTCTTGCCGGGCTTGCGACCCTCC